>CAXRAW010000070.1:0-40465 GCA_964228785.1 Flavobacteriaceae bacterium | reverse complement strand
GTTCCTACGTATCTGGAACCGAGCGGGCAAACAAATTAAGGTTTAGGTACTAAAAGGGCTTCCCTTTTAGACCTAGACCCTTTTGTGTATATATTCGTTCTTTTTATAATCCCGATTTTTTAATCAAAAAAACATTCTCTTTGGCAACGATTAACACTACTGAAAGAATTAATTTCGCATCCTCTAAACTAGGAACTGACTATCCCGATTTTTTGGATATTCAAGTCAAGTCTTTTCAAGACTTTTTTCAACTACAAACAAAAGCAGAAGAGCGAGGCGAAGAAGGTTTGTACAAGACCTTTATGGATAATTTTCCTATTACAGATACCCGAAACAATTTTGTACTCGAGTTTTTAGACTATTTTGTAGATCCACCAAGATACAGTATTCAAGAATGTATTGAAAGAGGGCTTACCTACAGTGTACCTCTTAAAGCACGGTTAAAACTGTATTGTACAGATCCTGAACATGAGGATTTTGAAACTATCGTCCAAGATGTTTATCTGGGAACCATTCCCTACATGACAAATTCTGGAACTTTCGTAATCAACGGTGCAGAAAGAGTGGTAGTATCTCAATTGCATCGATCTCCAGGAGTGTTCTTCGGTCAATCTTTCCACGCCAACGGTACCAAGTTATACTCCGCAAGAGTGATCCCATTCAAAGGGTCATGGATAGAATTCGCCACTGATATCAATAGCGTCATGTATGCTTATATTGATAGAAAGAAAAAATTACCAGTCACAACACTATTCAGAGCCATCGGCTTTGAAAGAGATAAAGATATTTTAGAAATTTTTGATCTGGCAGAGGAGATTAAAGTTTCAAAAACGGGACTTAAAAAAGTGCTGGGAAGAAAACTAGCTGCAAGAGTTCTAAAAACATGGTTTGAAGATTTTGTAGATGAAGATACAGGAGAAGTTGTATCCATAGAGCGTAACGAAATCATTTTCGATCGCGACACTATCATCGAAAAAGAATACATTGATCAAATCATAGAATCTGGTACTAAAACCGTATTACTTCACAAAGAAGATAACCAGCAAGCAGATTATGCAATTATCCATAATACACTTCAAAAAGATCCTACAAACTCAGAAAAAGAAGCTGTTGAACACATATACAGACAGCTACGTAATGCTGAACCACCAGACGAAGAAACAGCAAGAGGAATTATTGATAAGCTGTTTTTCTCGGAGCAGCGCTACAACCTTGGAGAGGTAGGGCGTTTTAGGATGAATACCAAGCTAGGATTAGACGTTGATATCGATCAAAAAGTGCTAACCAAACAAGACATTATTACCATTATAAAGTACTTGATTGAGCTGATCAACTCCAAAACAGAAGTAGATGATATCGATCACCTATCTAACCGTCGTGTTAGAACCGTTGGAGAGCAGTTAGCTGGTCAGTTTGGTGTAGGTTTGGCGCGTATGGCAAGAACCATCAGAGAGAGAATGAATGTTAGAGATAACGAAGTATTTACTCCAATTGACCTAATCAATGCAAAGACCTTATCATCCGTAATTAACTCATTCTTTGGAACAAATCAGTTATCTCAATTTATGGATCAAACCAATCCATTAGCAGAGATCACCCATAAACGTAGATTATCAGCCTTAGGTCCTGGAGGGCTATCACGAGAGAGAGCGGGATTTGAAGTTCGTGATGTTCACTATACTCACTATGGTCGTTTATGCCCGATTGAAACACCAGAAGGACCCAATATCGGGTTGATTTCTTCCCTCTCAGTATTCGCGAAGGTAAATAACCTAGGATTTATAGAAACACCATACAGAAAAGTTGAAGAAGGTAGGGTTGATCACAAAAAAGACCCCATATACTTAAGTGCAGAGGAAGAAGAAGGGAAGAAAATTGCCCAATCCAATCTTCCTTTAGAAGAAAATGGAGCTTTTGTAAATGATCGAGTAATCGCTCGTGAAGAAGGAGACTTCCCTGTTGTAACTCCTGCTGATGTTGACTATATGGATGTTGCTCCCAATCAGATCGCATCAATTTCAGCATCCTTAATTCCATTCTTGGAGCACGATGACGCCAACCGAGCATTAATGGGCTCTAACATGATGCGTCAAGCAGTGCCCTTATTGCGTCCCGAGTCTCCAATCGTTGGGACAGGACTGGAAAGACGCGTAGCCAAAGACTCTAGGATTCTTATCAATTCTGAAGGTGCTGGAGAAGTTATTTACGTAGATGCAACTAAAATCACAATTAAATACGACAGAACAGATGAAGAGAGATTAGTCAGTTTTGATTCAGATGAGAAATCCTATGATCTGATTAAATTTAGAAAAACCAATCAAGGGACATGCATTAACTTAAAGCCAATTGTAAGGATTGGTGATAGAGTTACCAAAGGTCAAGTTCTTTGCGAAGGATATGCAACACAAGAAGGAGAACTCGCTTTAGGAAGAAATATGAAAGTGGCTTTTATGCCTTGGAAAGGGTATAACTTTGAAGATGCAATTGTAATTTCAGAAAAAGTAGTTCGTGAAGACATTTTCACTTCCATTCATATTGATGAATATTCTCTAGATGTACGCGACACGAAGTTAGGAACAGAAGAACTTACCAACGACATCCCAAATGTTTCTGAAGAAGCGACCAGAGACTTAGACGAAAATGGAATGATTCGCATCGGAGCTGAGGTAAACCCAGGTGATATTTTAATCGGTAAAATTACACCTAAAGGAGAATCAGACCCAACGCCTGAAGAGAAGCTATTAAGAGCAATTTTTGGAGATAAAGCAGGAGATGTAAAAGATGCCTCTTTAAAAGCATCCCCATCACTAAAAGGAATTGTAATTGACAAAAAACTTTTCAGAAGAGCAGTAAAAGATAAAAATAAAAGAGCAAGAGACAGAGAAGCTGTAGCAGCGCTAGAGGCATCCTTTGTAGGTAAATTCGATGCTCTCCAAGATAGACTTGTAGAGAAACTATTTAGTCTGGTAAGCGGAAAAACTTCTCAGGGAGTATTCAACGATTTAGGTGAAGAAGTATTACCAAAAGGTAAAAAATATACCCTAAAGATGTTGAACGCCGTTGAAGACTATACGCATCTGGTAAGCGGAACTTGGACAACCGATAAAGGTATCAACAAGTCTGTAGGTGAATTAATTCACAGCTATAAAATCAAGGTCAATGATTTACAAGGGGTTCTGCGTAGGGAGAAGTTTACCATTTCTGTAGGTGATGAACTGCCAGCGGGAATCTTAAAATTAGCTAAGATTTACATTGCTAAAAAACGCAAGTTAAAAGTAGGTGATAAAATGGCTGGGCGTCACGGAAACAAAGGTATTGTTGCACGTATTGTTCGTCAAGAAGATATGCCATTCCTAGAGGACGGAACACCAGTAGATATTGTATTAAACCCTCTCGGAGTTCCTTCTCGAATGAACATTGGTCAGATTTACGAAACCGTTCTTGGATGGGCAGGTCAAAAGCTTGATAGGAAATATGCGACACCAATTTTTGACGGTGCTTCATTAGATGAGATTAACCAATACACAGACGAGGCAGGAGTGCCAAGATTTGGACACACATATCTTTACGATGGTGGTACAGGAAAGCGTTTTGATCAACCAGCAACAGTAGGTGTGATCTACATGATTAAGTTGGGTCACATGATTGAAGACAAAATGCATGCCCGATCCATTGGGCCATATTCGTTAATAACACAGCAACCACTTGGAGGTAAAGCTCAGTTTGGAGGTCAACGTTTTGGTGAGATGGAAGTATGGGCACTTGAGGCTTATGGAGCATCTAGCATTTTACGTGAAATCCTAACGGTAAAATCAGACGATGTCATGGGAAGAGCCAAAACATATGAAAGCATTGTAAAAGGTGAAACCATGCCAGAACCTGGATTACCAGAATCATTTAACGTACTAATGCACGAACTCAAAGGTTTAGGTTTAGATCTAAAACTAGAAGAATAAAACTAGGGAGAATTTTCCCCTAATTTCTAATCATATAAATGCCCTAAGGCACCATTTTTATATTTAATTCGATACCACCATTACCATGGCAAGAAGAAACGAAAAATATACCGTTAAAAAGTTCAACAAAATTTCGATTGGCTTATCATCACCCGAGTCCATTCTAGAAGTCTCTAGAGGCGAGATCCTAAAGCCAGAGACAATTAATTATCGTACTCACAAACCTGAGAGAGATGGGTTGTTTTGTGAGCGTATTTTTGGTCCTGTAAAGGATTACGAGTGTGCTTGTGGTAAATACAAGAGAATTCGTTACAAAGGAATCGTTTGTGATCGATGTGGAGTAGAGGTAACAGAAAAAAAAGTCAGAAGAGACCGCGTTGGACATATCAACCTGGTTGTTCCCGTAGCTCACATTTGGTATTTTAGATCATTGCCCAATAAAATGGGCTACCTTCTAGGCTTACCATCCAAGAAGCTAGATATGATTATCTACTACGAAAGATACGTAGTGATTCAGTCTGGAGTTGCCAAAAATGCAGAAGGAGAGCCACTGAAAAAAATGGACTTTCTGACAGAAGAAGAATACCTAGATATTTTAGACACACTTCCACAAGAAAACATATATCTAGAAGATTCAGACCCTAATAAATTCATTGCAAAAATGGGTGCTGAGTGCTTGATCGAATTATTATCACGTATTGATTTAGATGAGCTATCATACGAGTTGAGACACAAGGCAAATACAGAAACATCAAAGCAGCGTAAAGCAGAAGCTTTAAAAAGACTGAACGTTGTTGAGGCTTTTAGAGACTCTCAAAAAAATAGAGAGAATAAGCCAGAGTGGATGATTATGAAGGCCATCCCAGTAATCCCACCAGAGTTACGCCCATTGGTGCCATTAGATGGAGGTCGTTTTGCAACCTCTGACTTAAATGACCTATATCGTAGAGTAATTATCCGTAATAATCGCCTTAAAAGATTGATGGAAATAAAAGCTCCTGAAGTCATTTTACGTAACGAAAAGAGAATGCTCCAAGAATCTGTTGATTCCCTGTTTGACAACACGCGCAAGTCATCCGCAGTAAAAACAGAATCAAACAGACCATTAAAATCACTTTCAGACTCTCTAAAAGGAAAACAAGGAAGATTCCGTCAGAATTTACTTGGAAAACGTGTAGATTATTCGGCTCGTTCCGTAATCGTAGTAGGTCCAGAATTAAAATTATTTGAATGTGGATTGCCTAAAGACATGGCTGCTGAGCTTTACAAGCCTTTTATCATCCGTAAACTGATAGAGCGAGGTATTGTAAAAACAGTAAAATCTGCAAAGAAAATTATTGACAGAAAAGAACCTGTCGTTTGGGATATTTTAGAAAATGTCATCAAAGGACATCCAGTTCTTTTGAATCGTGCTCCTACATTGCACAGACTAGGGATTCAAGCCTTCCAACCAAAGTTAATTGAAGGAAAAGCAATTCAATTGCACCCGCTCGTATGTACAGCGTTTAATGCAGATTTTGATGGAGACCAGATGGCAGTTCACCTACCGTTAGGTCCCGAGGCGGTCTTAGAAGCACAGTTGCTCATGTTAGCCTCCCACAATATCCTCAACCCAGCTAATGGAGCTCCAATCACAGTTCCATCCCAAGATATGGTACTAGGATTGTACTACATGACTAAAGAACGAAAGTCCACAAAGCAAATTCCAGTCAAAGGAGAAGGATTGGTATTTTACTCTCCTGAGGAAGTTACCATCGCCTTTAATGAAGAGCAAGTTGACCTAAATGCTGCAATAAAAGTAAGGACCCAAGACCTCGATGAAAATGGGAATCAAGTTACTAAGTTAATAGACACTACTGTTGGTAGAGTATTGTTTAACGAAGTAGTTCCCAACGAAGCAGGATATATCAATGAGGTACTAACCAAAAAGTCTCTTCGAGATATTATTGGTAAAATATTAAAATATACAGATATTCCAACCACTGGAACATTCTTAGATGAGATTAAAAATATGGGGTACAAGTTTGCATTCCAAGGGGGACTATCTTTTAGTCTAGGAGATATTATCATTCCAGAGGAGAAACATTCGATGATTGCAGAAGCAAACAAAGAGGTAGATGGCATTGTGGTGAATTACAATATGGGTATGCTAACGCAAAAAGAACGTTACAATCAGGTGATTGATATTTGGGGTAGAACCAATAATATGTTAACTGAATTATCCATGAAACGCCTGAGAGAAGATCAACAAGGATTTAACTCCGTGTACATGATGTTGGATTCAGGAGCCAGAGGATCCAAAGAGCAGATTCGTCAGTTAACAGGAATGCGTGGATTGATGGCAAAACCAAAAAAATCTACTGCAGGAGGTGGAGAAATCATCGAAAATCCTATCCTTTCAAATTTTAAAGAAGGATTATCAATTCTTGAATACTTTATCTCCACTCACGGTGCCCGTAAAGGATTAGCAGATACAGCCTTAAAAACAGCAGATGCGGGTTATCTGACTCGTCGTTTGGTAGATGTTTCTCAAGACGTAATCATCAATGAAGACGACTGTGGAACATTAAGAGGATTAGAAATAACACCACTGAAAAAAGACGATATTATTGTTGAAAAACTATCAGATCGCATTGAAGGACGTATAGCGTTACATGACATTTATGTGCCTAACAGTGATGATATTATTGTTGAAGCAGGAGCATTAATTACCACCAATCTTGCGAAAGAAATTGAAGACGCAGGCATAGGGAAAGTAGAGGTAAGATCTGCGTTAACCTGTGAATCTCAGCGAGGAATTTGTGCCAAGTGTTACGGTCAGAGTTTATCTACTCGAAAAAATGTTCAGATAGGTGAAGCTGTGGGTGTCATTGCTGCACAATCCATTGGGGAGCCAGGAACACAGTTAACACTAAGAACCTTCCATGTAGGAGGTGTAGCGAATAAAATTTCTGAAGAAAATAAGTTAGTCGCTAAGTTTAGTGGAAACGTAGTGATTGAAGATTTAAGAACTGTTCAAGGAAAGAATAACGATGACAAAACAGTAGACATCGTTATTTCAAGAACAGCTGAAATTAAGATTCAAGATAAGAAAACTGGAACCACCCTCAGTACAAATATTATCCCTTACGGATCAATTATTTACAATAAAGCCATCAAATCAGTAAAAAAAGGAGATGAAATTTGTGAGTGGGATCCATTCAACGGTGTGATTGTTTCTGAATTTGGTGGAAAAGTAAAATTTGAAAACCTGCAACAAGGAATCAATTACCAAGTAGAAGTAGATGAAACGACAGGGTTCAAGCAGAAAGTAGTTACCGACTCTAAGAACAAAAAGCTCATTCCAACCCTAATTATAGAAGATAAAGATGGAAATGTGAAACGATCCTACAGCCTACCAGTAGGCGCTCAACTAAATGTTGAGGAAGGAAATAAAGTAACCAGAGGTAAGACATTGGTTAAGATTCCACGTAAGTCTGGTAAAGCTGGTGACATCACTGGTGGTCTACCTCGTGTAACTGAGTTATTTGAAGCACGAAACCCATCTAACCCGGCCGTAGTATCAGAAGTGGACGGGGTAGTATCGTTTGGAAAGATAAAAAGAGGAAACAGAGAGATTATAGTAGAATCCAAGACAGGTGATATTAGAAAATATCTGATTAAACTCTCAAATCAAATTCTAGTCCAAGAGAACGATTTTATCAAAGCAGGAATGCCTCTCTCTGATGGTGCAATTACACCAGAAGATATTTTGAGAATTCAAGGGCCGTCAGCTGTTCAAGAGTACTTGGTCAATGAAATTCAAGATGTGTATCGTCTTCAAGGAGTGAAGATTAACGACAAGCATTTTGAAGTCGTAGTACGTCAGATGATGCGTAAAGTAAGAATTATAGACTCTGGAGACACCTTATTTTTAGAGAATCAATTAATCCATAAGAGCGACTTCATCAAAGAAAATGATGAGATTTATGGAATGAAAGTTGTCGAAGATGCAGGAGATTCAGAAACTTTAAAAGCAGGACAAATTATCAGTCCTCGCCAATTAAGAGACGAGAATTCAATACTGCGTAGATCAGATAAGAACTTAGTTGAAGCCAGAGATGCACAGCCAGCAACCGCAGAGCAAGTACTACAAGGAATTACCAGAGCCTCTTTGCAGACAAAATCGTTTATCTCTGCTGCATCATTTCAAGAAACTACCAAAGTTTTAAATGAAGCTGCTGTAAATGGTAAGATTGATCCCTTAGAAGGACTAAAAGAAAATGTCATAGTAGGTAAGAAAATTCCAGCTGGCACTGGGATGAGATTCTACGATAACATTATCGTTGGCCCAAAAGAGGAAATTGAAGAAAGCTTTAATAATTAATTGAATATTTCATGAGTGATCACAAAAATAAACAAGGGCAAATCAGCCTCGAATTAGATGAAGATATTTCAGATGGAACGTATTCCAATCTAGCAATTATCAATCACTCTGTTTCGGAGTTTATTGTGGACTTCGTCAATATCATGCCCGGTATTCCCAAAGCAAAAGTTAAGTCAAGAATTATTTTAACGCCACAACACGCTAAAAGACTAAAAAAAGCATTAGAAGAGAATATCGCTAGGTTTGAAAAAATTCATGGAGTGATTAAAGATTCTGAACAACCTCCACTCCCATTAAACTTTGGACTTACTGGAAAAGCTTAAAACAACAATGAAAACCGCCTTTTAAACTAGAGGCGGTTTTTTTTTATACATTACTCATTTTGACGTCTACACAAGTGGCACGAGTTCACTTACAAGAAAGACTAGTCACTGCCATCGGTTTAGCCACGAGAAATCAGATCTTTCGTTCAACCACGTAATCGATCATTCTCACCAGAGATGATTTATACTCAGATTCTTCATAATTACTCAGAATAGTCAAGGCTTTATTTTTATAATCGTGCATTTTGCCAATAGCATACTCAATACCACCACTCTGCTTTACAAATGCAATAACCTCTTTAACACGTTTCTTATTTTTATTGTGTTTTTTAATCGAGTTAATGAGCCAAGCTTTCTCATTCGGCGCACATTGATTTAAAGTGTAGATTAAAGGAAGCGTCATTTTCTGCTCTTTAATATCTATCCCTGTGGGTTTTCCTATCTTCTCATCCGAGTAGTCAAACAGATCATCTTTAATCTGAAATGCCATTCCTATATACTGACCAAACTTACGCATCTGCTGAATAGTTTCTTGATTTGCTCCTACCGAAGCAGCACCAATACTACAACAAGCAGCAATTAATGTGGCTGTTTTCTGACGGATAATTTCATAATAAACATCCTCGGTAATATCCAATTTCCTGGCCTTTTCTATCTGTAACAGCTCACCTTCACTAATCTCACGAACAGCTATAGAGATCAATTTTAACAGATCAAAATCTTCATTATCTATAGACAATAATAATCCTTTGGCAAATAAGAAATCTCCAACAAGCACGGCTATTTTATTCTTCCACAGGGCATTGATAGAGAAGAAGCCTCTTCTACGATTACTATCATCCACAATATCATCATGAACCAAAGATGCTGTATGAATCAGTTCAACAATAGAAGCACCACGATACGTGCGCTGGTCGAACCCACCATCCGAAACCATTTTTGCAACAAGGAACACAAACATCGGTCGCATCTGTTTCCCTTTCCTTCTCACAATGTAATATGTAATTCTGTTGAGTAACGGAACCTTAGAAAGCATAGAATCTTTGAACTTCTCTTCAAAGCGTTCCATTTCTTTTTGAATAGGATATTTTATTTCTTCAACAGGCTTCATAAACAACAGTAAAATTACAAAATTAAGTCCAGTAAATCTGAATATTCCTGCCTGTCATCTGTTACTCCCTCCTAACATAGAAGGACCCAATTACGCCTACGATCATCAGTAGAGTTGAGCAAAAAGAGATATTAAAAGCAATATTGTTAAAAACTTTAGAGACTAGGTTCCAAGAATCATAAACGCTAAAGAAGCCTATGAATTCTCCCAAAAAGAAGGTCGCTATCTAAACCAATAATGCAAAGATGTAAAATGATTTTTTTAGCAAGAGTGTTCAATTTTTATTGGCTAACTGCCCACAGGCAGCATCAATATCCTTTCCCCTAGAACGTCTAACATTTACAACAATATCATTCATTTCCAAATGAGAGATATAATTGTTAACAGCACGAGAGCTGGCTTGTTGAAATTCCCCATCATCAATCGGATTATATTCAATTAAATTTACCTTGGCAGGGATTATTTTACAAAACTCAACCAAAGCTGTGATATCTTTCCTTCCATCATTAATTCCATCCCAAACAACATATTCATAAGTAACTTTCCGTTTGGTTTTCTGATACCAATATCGCAATGCATCGGCTAAATCATCCAATGGAAATGTTTTATTAAAAGGCATCATCGAAGTCCTTACCTCATCAATTGCAGAATGAAGAGAAACAGCTAAATGAAACTTAACACAATCATCAGCCATCTTTTTAATCATCTTAGGAACCCCAGAAGTGGATAAGGTAATACGTTTTGCAGATATCCCCAGCCCCTCTGGTGAGGTAATTTTGTCAATAGCCTTTAACACGTTGTTATAATTCATCAGCGGCTCTCCCATCCCCATAAAAACAATATTCGACAATCTTTGTTGGTGGTACAAACGACTTTGTTGATCTATCGCCACAACCTGATCGTAAATCTCATCAGGATTTAGATTTCGCATGCGTTTTAACTGAGCCGTTGCACAAAATTTACAATCCAAACTACATCCCACTTGGCTAGACACACAAGCAGTAGTTCTTGTGCCGGTTGGAATTAAAACAGATTCAACAATCAATCCATCGTGGAGGCGAATACCATTCTTAATCGTTCCGTCAGCACTGCGCTGCATCGAGTCCACCTTTATGTGATTGATTACAAAATGTTCCTCCAACATAACACGAGTTGCCTTAGAAATATTCGACATTTCTTCAAAAGAATGTAGTGATTTATTCCACAACCATTCATAGACTTGATTTCCGCGGAATGCTTGATCGCCTCGGTCCAAGAAAAACCTTCTGAGTTCCTCTTTTGTCAACGATCGTATGTCTTTTTTCTGAAATTTCACCATCAACAAAGATAAGGACTTTCATGCGTCCCAACTCTGCAAAAAGGAACGGTAAGGATAAAAATCATTCGTTGTAATATAAGGGCGTTCCCCTGCGGGTCGCGCTATCCGCTATATCTTTTTTGTCAAACACCAATGTTTACAAAGTCTCAAATATCAATCTTCATCATAGAGCGTGTAAGTACATTTAACAAACAAGAAAAAGACAAAAAAGGATGCCGCTGCCATCACTAACGCAAGCCCCAAAGCAACTTTAAGGTCGAATAACAAAATTGATCACTACCATTTGAATTGAGTCGATATCCCTTACAGAATTAACATAGCATCTCCGTACGAATAAAACGTATACTTTTCTTTAACAGCCTCTTGATAAGCTTGCATAACAAAATCATATCCAGCAAAGGCAGCCGTCATCATCAATAAAGTTGATTTTGGAGTGTGTAAGTTAGTGATCATAGAATTAGCAATGCTAAACTCATAAGGAGGAAAAATAAACTTGTTCGTCCACCCCCTAAATGCATTCAATCGCTGGTTTGCAGATACAGAAGACTCAATAGAGCGCATTACAGTAGTTCCTACCGCACAGACTCTTTTCTTTTGATCCAATGCATCATTAATAGTTTTTGCACTCCCTTGAGGAATAATAATCTGTTCCGAATCCATTTTGTGTTTAGATAAATCCTCAACTTCTACAGGGCTAAAAGTACCAAGACCTACATGTAGCGTTAACTCAGCAAAATCTACACCCTTAATTTCCAAGCGCTTCATTAGGTGCTTAGAAAAATGAAGTCCCGCAGTTGGCGCTGCCACAGCTCCTTCATGCTTAGCAAAAATCGTTTGATAACGTTTTTCATCCTCAGGCTCTACAGCTCTTTTAATGTATTTTGGAAGTGGTGTTTCTCCTAATTCAATTAATTTCTTTCTGAATTCTTCGTAGCTTCCATCAAATAAAAAACGTAGTGTTCTTCCCCTAGAAGTCGTATTGTCAATTACCTCAGCAACCAGACTATCGTCTTCACCAAAAAATAACTTATTCCCAATTCTGATTTTTCTTGCAGGATCTACAAGCACATCCCATAATCTGTTCTCAGCATTTAATTCTCGTAATAAAAATACTTCAATTCTAGCGCCAGTCTTCTCCTTATTCCCATACATTCTGGCAGGAAAAACTTTTGTATTATTCAAAATCATTACATCTCCCTCATCGAAATAGTCAATCAAATCTTTGAATAATTTATGCTCAATGGTTTGATCTTTTCTGTTCAAAACCATAAGGCGTGCCTCGTCTCTGTGCTCAGAAGGGTATTCTGCCAATAGTTGTTCTGGCAAATCAAAGTTAAAATTGGATAGTTTCATATAAATTAATGCTCACTGTTTGGAATTCAATTATTTTATTTACTCAAGGTCTCAACCTTTTTATGGTCAAGTCCTTTATCAGGGTTTTATGTAGAATATGCGGTTATATTCTCTGATGGCGGCAAATATACGACCTAGCCACAGGCGATGTCAAGTGTTTAGGGATTTAATTTACACCTCAACCAAATGAAATCCGATTTGTTTTAAATGAATCCAAAAATTTCGATAAGATTTGGTCACCACATTGGCATCTAATATTTCGATTGAAGTTAACATTCCAAGAGGAGCAAATGCCATTGCCATACGATGATCGTGGTAGGTTTTTACACGAACCCCCGAGTTCATATGCAATCTTCTTTTTAAATGTAAACTTTCGCTTGTTACAAAAATATCAGCTCCCAGCTTAGTCAGCTCAGCTTTTAACGCCTCTAAGCGATCTGTTTCTTTAATTTTTAGCGTATGGAGACCAGTTAGATCACAAGAAATTCCCAACCCAAAACACGTAACTGCAATGGTCTGAGCGATATCTGGAGCTTTAATAAGGTCTGCTGTAAAATGAGAATTCTTATCGAAGCTAGAGATCATTGCAATTTTTCTGAGGACGATTTTATGTTCTAAAAATTCTGTGGTAACCCCAAAAGATCTATAAATGTCACTCAATACAGAATCACCTTGCAAACTGGTCTCCTTATAAGCCGATAAGGTTATTTCAGAACCCAATTCACTGAGCGCTACAATGGAGTAGAAATAGGAAGCCGAACTCCAGTCAGACTCTACCACAATGCTTCTTGGTGGAATTTGCCTCAAAGGTTGAATCTCAATGTCCTGTCCATTAAAAAAAAAAGACACTCCTATCTGATCCAATAAACTTAAAGTCATTTCAATATAGGGCATGGAAGTTATCCTGCCATGTAGTTTCAAATGCAACCCATTAGGAAGATGGGGGGCTACCAATAGTAGTGCAGAGATATACTGACTGCTAACATTTCCGTTAATATTAACTGACTTCTCAGTTAAGTCTTTACCAGTAATTTTAAGTGGAGGAAATCCCTTTTTTTCTGTGTAAGAAATATTGGCACCCAATGCCTTGAGTGCATCTACTAAAATCTGAATCGGACGATGACGCATTCGATCAGAACCAGACAAAACAACCGTTCTGCCTTTTTGTGTTGTAAAGTACGCAGTCAAAAATCGCATTGCAGTTCCCGCATGACCAATATGAATCTCGGTATCCGATGTTTTCAAAGCATGCTGTAAGTGATGTGTATCATCAGCATCTGATAAATTATCAATAGAAATCTCTGGATACAATTGTTGTAAAATCAATAACCGATTGGACTCACTTTTTGAACCAGAGATAAAAATGTAATCCCTAATCAGCTTTTTTGCTACACCTTCAATTCTGATATTCATAACCAATACAAATCTGATTTTAATTGCTTAAATTTAGGCTTCTCAAAAACTAACTGACGATGTTTAAAAAAATATTTTTTGTCTTGGTAGCCCTATTCCTTCATGAAAGCTACAAAGTTAATGCTCAAAACAACCCTACCAAATATTCAGAGGACTATTTTAGTGCTACCCAATGGCGTAATATCGGCCCCTTTCGTGGTGGTAGAAGTGCTGCTGTTACAGGAGTTAAAGGTAAAGCCACTCTTTTTTACATGGGGTCTACTGGTGGAGGTGTGTGGCGCACTACCGATGCTGGAAACACTTGGAAAAATATTTCTGATGGTTTTTTTGGAGGATCGGTTGGTTCTATTGCTGTAAGTGAATGGGACAACAATGTTATTTATGTTGGAAATGGTGAAAAAACAGTTCGTGGAAATGTTTCCTCTGGTGATGGGGTATGGAAAACTGTTAATGCAGGAAAAACATGGAAACACGTAGGACTTAAAAATGCACGTCATATCCCTAGAATCCGCATACATCCTAAAAACCCTGATATCGTTTATGCTGGAGTCTTAGGAGATCTCTACAAGTCCTCGGAAGAAAGAGGAGTCTATAAATCTACTGATGGTGGAAAAACATGGACTAAAAAATTATTTGCCAATAAAAATGCCGGAGTTGTAGATTTGATCATAGATCCTAACAACCCAAGAATTTTATACGCCACCACCTGGAATGTAAGAAGAACACCATACAGCCTATCAAGTGGAGGAGAAGGCTCAGCACTTTGGAAAAGTACCGATGAAGGTGAAACATGGATGAATATTTCTGCAAACAAAGGATTACCAAGTGGAATCTGGGGAATTAGTGGTGTTGCCGTCTCTCCTGTGAATTCTGATATTGTTTATGCTCTGATCGAAAACAAAAAAGGAGGAGTTTATAAATCTCTTGATGCTGGAAAAACATGGTGCTTGATCAATAGCGAGCGTAAATTACGTCAGCGTGCTTGGTATTATACCCGAATCTATGCGGACACACAAGACGAAAACATTGTGTATGTGATGAATGTTCGTTATCATAGATCCACAGACGGTGGAAAAACTTACAAAACCCTTAATGCACCACACGGAGATCATCAAGATCTATGGATTGCCCCAGAAGACAATCAGCGTATGATCATCGGAGATGACGGTGGTGCGCAGGTTTCTTTTGATGCTGGTGAAAACTGGACAACCTATATGAATCAGCCTACCTCACAATTTTATCGGGTGACTACTGATGATCACTTCCCTTATCGCATCTACGGCGCACAGCAAGACAACTCAACGGTTCGGATAGCCCACAGAACTCAAGGAAGATTTATCGGAGAATCTGACTGGGAATCTACTGCTGGCGGAGAAAGTGCTCACCTCGCAATTGATCCAACCAACAACGATATTGTTTATGGAGGGAGTTATGGAGGGCTATTAACAAGGGTAAATCACAAAACAGGAGAGACTAGAGCCATCAATGTTTGGCCAGACGACCCTATGGGTCATGGAGCGGAGGATTTTAAATATCGTTTCCAATGGAATTTTCCCATTCTATTTTCTCCTCACGAAAAGAACAAGCTCTATGCAGCCTCTAACCATCTCCATGTAACCTATAATGAAGGGCAATCGTGGGAAATCATTAGTCCTGATTTGACAAGAAATGATCCTACAACCTTAGGGCCTTCTGGAGGCCCAATTACCAAAGATAATACAGGTGTAGAATACTATGCAACAATCTTTGCTGTGCAAGAATCGAAGTACGAGAAAGATGTAATTTGGACAGGCTCTGATGATGGACTTGTGCACATCACAAGAGATGGAGGCAAAAATTGGTTAAACGTGACTCCCAAGAAAATGCCAGAATGGATGATGATCAATTGCATAGAAGTAGATCCATTTACTAAAGGAGGAGCTTATATAGTAGGTACAAAGTATAAGTCAGGAGACTATCAGCCTTATATCTATAAAACAGAAAATTATGGAAAATCTTGGAAACAGATGACCAACGGTATCGAGAGTGAGGATTTTACTCGCGCTTTACGAGCCGATCCCAAGAGAAAGGGATTACTCTACGCAGGAACAGAAAGAGGGATGTATATTTCATTTGATGATGGTAAAAATTGGCAAGCATTCCAGTTGAATTTACCGATTGTTCCGATTACAGACTTGGCGATTAAAAACGACAATTTGATTGCCGCTACCCAAGGACGATCTTTTTGGATGATTGATGATTTAACCCCTCTACACCAGTTAGATACGGATATGATAAAAGAAGAAGTTATCCTGTTTAAACCCAAGGACAGCTATCGAATGAGTGGGGGACGTGGAGCTACTTCTAAAACACAAGGAACCAATCACTACGGAGGTGTTGCTATCAACTTTTTTATTAAAGAACAAAAAGAGGAGAACCCTGTTTCTATGAGTATCTATGAAAGTAATGGCAAGCACATCAAAACGTTCAGTACGAAACCTAACAAAGAGAAAAAAGAAGGAAAGCTAGATCTAAGTGATGGGAATAATATTTTTTATTGGGATATGATGTATTCTGGAGCAGAAAGGGTGCAAGGAATGATTCTCTGGTGGGCTTCTTTGAGTGGTCCTATGGCATTACCAGGTGACTATAAAGTCACTCTAAAGGTAGGCGATGTTGAAAAAACACAACGCTTTACGATCCTTAAAAATCCAATTTCTGAAACTACTTTAGCAGATGCAAAAGCTCAGTTCGATTTTATTAATGATAAAGTGACGGAGATTCATAAGGCATTAAAGAATATTAAGAAGGTTAGAGATCAGGTAAATACACTGAAAAAATCTATCAAGGATCATGAGAAACACAAAGAATTACTAGACTTTGCAGATATGTTGGTTAAAGACTTAACAGTTGTAGAGGAAGCTTTGTATCAAACTAAAAGTAAAAGCCGTCAAGATCCACTCAACTTCCCAATTCGTCTAAATAACAAGTTGGCGCATCTGAATTCACTTACTCGAATTGGAACTTACAGACCAACACAGCAGGCTATTGATTTTAAAAATGAAATCTCTAAAGAAATTGATGCTGAACTTGCAAAATTATATTCACTATTTAACAACGAGATTAAAGAACTAAACAACAAGGTTAAAGACAGTCAGATTGATTTTATTCAGTTAGACTGATATTTGGGGTCTGGATAAGATGTACGAAACAGAATTAGAAAAGCGGCGATTAGCGTCGCTTTTTTTTGGCAATATAAACTTGTACAATGGTAATCACAATTCCAAATATAAGGGAGTAAATTAGTCGGGTTAATCCATTAAACTCTCTGTTAAAAACTAGACTAAATAGGTAGGATATCATCATATATATCCCTGCCATGATAGCAGCAGATATCACAAATTTCTTAATGTTTACCCTTATTTTAGTTTTTTGTTATGGTGATGGCGATCGTGATCTCTTTGGGTTTTGATAGCCAGTTTCTTTTGAAAAGATTCCTGTAAATCCACCCCTGTCTGGTTGGCCAAGCATAAGACTACAAATAACACATCTGCCAATTCCTCACCAAGGTCTTTATCTTTATCGGATTCTTTTTCACTTTGTTCACCATACCGCCTTGCTATAATACGAGCAACTTCTCCCACTTCTTCAGTAAGTTGTGCCATATTGGTAAGTTCATTAAAATACCGTACTCCGTGGTCGTTAATCCAATCGTTTACCTGCTGCTGTGCATTTTGTATATTCATTGTGCATTGGTTAAATTAAATACCAAATATAGTTAACCCATTTTATATTGATAAATCATACTGTACAGCTTTGAAAAAGAAAAGAGCTTTATTTAATAGGACATCAATATGTATGATTAGCGGAATTTTTTCATCGGACAAACTAATCTGTTTGTCGATGCCAAAATTTCCTCTGTCGAATTCCAAAAACTAAGGAGATGTACTTCCCTAGCTTTACATTATGTTTTCTAGAATCAGGAGAAAAATACGAAGACTCTTTTTTAAAAGAAAAAAGTTTTAGGAGCTACTTGCCCGATTGCTGCTCTATAACTTTTGATGAATATTGTAAAAATATTGATCCTTTTAAACATGGAACCAACAATGTATCGTATTTTAATGATTTTGAATTTGGAGCGTCTTCAAGCCAGCTTTGGGTCTTTCTCCAAACGCTCAAAAGCTCACTACATAATGCTTAAAGACGGTTTCCTCTGTATATTTTGTGAGCTTAACTGTGGTGGTTAATTGAAACATACAGTATTGTAGTATTATGAAAGTATTTTTAATGCCGCGTTAGGGATGGTAGCGGCATCCTTTTTTGCTTACAAAGGGCAAAAAAGATATAGCGGAGAGCCCGACCCGCAGGGAAACGCCCTAATCAATACAAGAAAGGTACTCAACCTTCTCAGTAGTAGTAATTGCCATATAGTGCTGCTGATACAAATCTTTTCCAGACTGTTTGATTTTTGTATGAGCAAAACCGACAACCACAACGTAAATTAACCGTATTTTTGACAATATATCTTATAAATTTATGAAACGAAGCACGCTTTCTTTGCTATTTCTGCTAATATGCCTTTTTGGCTATGCACAGCAAATGCCCATTGATTTTTCGACGTCTGATGACAATTTTAGTGTTTTTGGCGGCACAGTATTTTCAGCCAGAGTAGATCCCGTAGATGCATCTAACACAGTTGGTGAATTTTTTAACAGTGGTGGCGTAAAACAGGGGGTTCTCTTGGATCTAACACCTGATGTGGATTTGGACCAACGCCAAGAAATTACCTTACGCTTTTATGCATTTGATGGGAATGCGCATGATGTAATGGTCAAATTAGAAAATGGCACTCAGCCCAATGTAGAAGTTCAGATAAACGCCCCTGCACAGGGAACTGCCACATGGCAATCTTTGTCTTTTGACTTTTCCAACGCTCAACTTAGCGGCGGCGGAGGTTCAACCAATGCCACTGGGCAATATACCAGACTCACCATCTTTATTGATGGCCTCTCCACCACACCCGGAACCTTTTTAATAGACGATATCTGGGACGGAACAACACCAACAGATCCTAATGCGCTAGATGTTACCTATACAGACTTGGTCTGGGCAGACGAATTTGATATAGATGGTGCTGTAGATGCTAATAAATGGCATCACCAAACCTTTGGTCCCAACGGTGGCCAGTGGTACAACGGAGAGCAGCAGCACTATACCGATAGCCCTAGCAACTCCTTCGTTACAAATGGATTTTTAAACATTGTTGCAAAAAGAGAAACCACTACTCAAAATGGAGTGATCCTAGACTATACCTCGGCGCGACTCAATTCTAAGTTTGCCTTTACCTATGGTCGTATTGATGTTAGGGCAAAACTCCCTTTTGGCAACGGAACTTGGCCCGCTATATGGACACTAGGAAAAAATATTAGTGAGTCTGGCGCGTGGTTTCAAATACAAGGTTTTGGTACCGTTAGTTGGCCTCATTGCGGAGAAATAGATGTAATGGAGCACGGACTACACGCCCTTAACGAGGTAAGCTCGGCATTACACACCACCTCTAGCCACGGCGCTACCGTAAACACAGACACACAAATGCTGGCAGACGTTGCCAATAATTTTCATATCTATTCCGTTAACTGGTCACCCAACCAAATAACCTTTCTTATAGACAATGTTGGATATTATACCTACTTTAAACCCAGTGAATATATCGATACCAATAACGACGGATTTCATGACGGATGGCCTTTTGATTTAGATCAATTTATCCTCTTAAACGTCGCCATGGGCGGAGTTGCAGGAAGCATAGATTCCAGTTTTTCAGAAAGCTCCATGGTAATAGACTACGTTCGGGTTTACCAAAATACAGGACTCAGCACCAACAATGTATTCGCCAATCAATTTACTGTCTATCCCAATCCATCCAACAACGCTCATACCCTTAACATTAGAACAACAGAAAAAATCAATAAAATAGTTTTGTTAAACACCCTAGGGCAACAAATTTTAAGTAAAATAAAGAATACAAATACCTTAGAAATTCACAACATCCGCTCAGGAATCTATCTGTTAAAAATCTATGCAGACAATAGATCAGTTACAAAACGAGTCATTATCAAATAACACCATTTTAAAAAAGAAATCAAGCGTCCTTTAAAGTTCTTTCTTTGGGGCGTTCCCCTGCGGGTCGGGCTCTCCGCTATATCTTTTTTGCCTATACAGGACAAAAAAGGATGCCGCTGCTATCCCTAACGCGGCATTCGAAGTACACGTTACACTATTACAAATGCCAAACAACATTCAGAAAACCCTCAACAAAGACAGACTCTATAATTAGACAGCCAATGTTAACTACAACAGAATATTAAAAATCATAGCTTTTAGTAGCAAACCTACCCTTTATTTTTTTTGGCAAGATGTAGCAATTCTCTTAAGTCCTCTTTATCAGCCTTTAGATCCTCAATCTGACTTTTTAACATCGCAATTATTTCATCTTTTTCCTCACAATGATTATCACCATCCGCATAAATTAGCTTAGATTCACCTAAAATATTCTCACCAGCAGCTTTCCTTTCACCAGTCAACAACCAATAAGGATCTACCTCAGGATATTTTAAAATAATCTTAGCCACAGCGTTCGAATTCAGCGGTGTATCCTTTGCATTTCCTCTAAAACTTGCAGACGTCATCCCAATACTATAGAAAAATTGTTCCTGAGAAATCGCTTGTTTCTTGGCTATCTGAACAACCCGTTCTTTAATATTTGTAAATTTATTTGTCATTTTTTGTTATTTTGTAAATTTATTTACGTAACTTGCGTACAACAAAACTATTACAATATAATAACAAATATGTTAAAATCAACGAATAATTCCTATGATTACAGAAATCGAAAGAAAAGAGTTGCGAGAATTATTTCAGGGATACTATGCAAGTGACATTTTAAAGATCCTAAAAAATAAAAAAATTACCAATCGCAAAGGCAAGCCGCACACTATCCAGTATATACGAATGGTGTTTCAAGGTGTGCGTAACAATTCAGATATAGAAGCAGCCATCTGGCAGCTAGCAGGTAAAAGAAAACAAGAGATGGAAAGACAAAAACTTCAAAAGCAGCAGATATTAAAAAGGACAAAGTAACGCACAAAACAAAATAGAGTGTTGGGGTAACACTCTAGTGCATCTGGGGCAGGTTCCCTACTGCATCTGTCCCAGTGCACATTTTTAACAATAACATACAAAGTACATGCACCCCGCCAAACCGCAACCGCAATACAATCCCTATCTAAATCTGGTTGCGGTTTTCTTATAGATTATAGCGATTATCCAGAAAAGCAACTATTGATATAAAGACTGCCTTGTATTTGCAAGATCAAGTACACACATGTGTTTTTTAAACAAAAAAGCCACGCTTTTAGCGTAGCCTTTTAGCAGTGAGGAAGGGATTCGAACCCTCGATACCCTTTTGAGGTATACACACTTTCCAGGCGTGCGCCTTCGACCACTCGGCCACCTCACTTTATCCCAAGAGATTACATGTAACATCCCATTCAGCTGTTTCACAACGAGCCTGTCGCTATGTGGTCTCAGAATCACAAATACAAGTCAATCAAGCCCTCTGGCGTCTTTACCTGTATCTCTTTATGTTGTCGATCCACTTTTTTAATAAAATCATCAATTAGTGGAATCAAGATTTCTCTATCACCTTGTTGTATTTCAAATAAAGGCTGTGCTGTAGTGTCATTAATTCTAGTAACCACTCCTATCTTCCCATAATCCGCATCCACCACGGTAAAACCAATCACCTCATGAAAATAAAATTGATTCCCTTTTAACTCAGGTAACAACTCTAAAGGCAAATAAATCCCAGATTTTACAATGGCATCTGCTTCATCTTCAGAGTTTACCCCATCAAACTTTACACGTAGCATAGTGCCTCTACTCAAAGAACTTTTTTCAATAAAAAAAGGAATCAGATTGCCACCTAAGTCAACAAAAACCGATTCCATATTTCTATACAGTTCAGGGTTATCAGTGTCTAACTTAATGACTACCTCACCTCTAAAACTGTGCTTTTTTACAATGCTGCCTAGATAAAAACAATGTTCTTTACGCACGATTGTGTAGGCGATTATTCAGCAGCGTCTTATTTCTTTTCTTCCTCAACAGTTTCTGTGGTCTCTTGAGCTACAACGTCTTCCGTAGCTACCTCCTCTGGAGTTTCTTCTTCGGGAGTTTCTTCAACTTCTGACTGTGCTACAGCTGTTCTAGCTTCGTTAGTAGCCTTTTCGGCTTCTAGAGCTTTGGCTTTCACTTTGGCTTTAGCTTTGGTAAGACTTTCTTCTTTTGCAGAGACTTTTCCTGCTTTTTCATCTAACCAAGCTTGAAACTTTTTTTCAGCAACCTCTTCTGTAAAAGCGCCCTTTTTAACACCTTCTAGTAGGTGTTTTTTCAACATAACACCCTTATATGATAAAATAGCTCTAGCCGTGTCTGTAGGTTGAGCTCCATTTTGTAACCACTTCACAGAGCCATCAACATTCAGGTTAATGGTAGCTGGGTTGGTATTCGGGTTATATGTTCCTAGTTTCTCTAAAAAACGACCATCTCTTTTTGCACGCGCATCTGCAGCAACAATCCAGTAGAATGGTTTTCCTTTTTTTCCGTGTCTTTGTAATCTGATTTTTACTGACATATGTTAATTTTTAAAGGTACACGACCTTGGTGATACATAATTCATTCTTCTCGAGAATGCGGGTGCAAATGTACAAAATATTTACAGTATCAAATCAACTCCTTTTTGTTTATTTTTTATCATTGCTCAATTTACAGAATAAACTTCACCACACTCAAAGGTAATTGCTTAATTTTAGATGTTTCATTGTTACTTATTTTAATGAAGCTCTTGTAGAGATTTATCAAATCACAATCAATACCTCAACAAGAGAAAATAATTAAATATCAAAAGTAGCTTCATATAAATAGATAAAATATATCTAGTAAGTCAGACGTTACGCCATAAATCCGTAAATTCTCATGTACGTACTCAAAAATTTTCCTGTAGAAGGTCAACATAATCGACCAATCGTTACGGATATACTATATAAAAAGACTGGGGTTCAAAAACCACTGATCATCTTTGTCCATGGTTATAAAGGATTTAAAGACTGGGGTATTTTTGGTAAGATGAACCAGGCTTTTCTCACAAAAGGATTTGCCTTGTTAAAATTTAATTTCTCACACAACGGAGGTACTGTAGAACAACCCATCGATTTCCCTGATCTAGAAGCTTTTGGACACAACAATTACTCGATAGAGTTAGACGACCTTCAAACGGTGATCGATTGGATTTCAAATAACACCACTCACCACAATGAGATTGATATCAACAATATTACGTTAATTGGTCATTCTCGTGGAGGTGGTATCTGTACACTCACATCTGCTTCAGACTCCAGAATCAAATATCTTGTTACTTGGGCTTCTGTTTGCACTTTAGACAGGAGTATGTTTAAAGAAGGTGCGGAGCTAGATGATTGGAAAATAAACGGTACTTTCTATGTGGTCAATGGTAGAACGAAGCAGCAAATGCCGCATTATATCCAATTTTACAACGACTACATAAGCAATAAAGAACGTTTGGATATTGAAAAGGCTGCTCGAAAAATGGTGATCCCACATCTAATCATTCACAGTGATAGCGATGATGCTGTACCATTTTCTCATGCAGAAAATCTACATACGTGGAATCCAAGTAGTCAATTGGTGAAGATTCAAAACTCCAATCATGTATTTGGAGGAAAACATCCTTGGAAAGAAGACATCTTACCGATAGATTTTAAGGAAGTTTTAAAAGAAACGTTCTCCTTTATAGAGGACTCATATTGAATTTCTAAGCTCTTAAAATGGTGATAATTCATCCATACTTCAACCATTTAAAAATGACATATGTGGTCTGTCGGCAGCTCATTTTTGGTCGAAAAAACAAAGACGGAGATACCATTCAAGATTAAGAAAGCCGCGCTTTTAGCGCGGCTTTCTTAACCTCAGGGAGGTGGTAGCCAAGGGTTTAATTTCCAAAAGTCTTGCCCCAAAGTAGTTGGTTTATTTTACAAACTCTTCAAAAGTTTTTAGTTGAAGTTCATCTTTAAAACTAGCTTTTCTTTTGAGCTTTTCATACACTTCTTTTGCTTTTTCAAATCGCTCTTCAATCACAGCAAGACTTTCCAGTTCTGCATTTGATGGTTTATCATAACTATCAGCAATCTTACTGTACAGATCTGCCATTTTTTCTCTCAGTTGAGGCTCTGCAGATCCTACATAATTGTCTCCTGTAGTAATCACCAATGTTTTTTTTAGTTCATTTAATCGTTGGATTAATTTTTTCTTGTTTAACTCAGTAGCTTTTGCCGAGATAGCATCTAACTCATACACCATGTAGGCCAGCTCTTGGGTCATATCATACATTTTCATTGTGGTTTGATGCTTCTGTTTCCTTTCTGCTTCACTTAACAATGATGTTGAATCGTAAATAACCTCTATAAGATGTTCGTAGGTGTCTCGTCCTTTCTTAAGCACTACTTTGTAAGTCCCAGCTTCTACTCGTGGCGAGGTAAACCCTCCAAAACTAAATGTTTTCCCTTTGGCTACTTTAGGTTGCTTCGTAGAATACATCCAATTAACAATATTAATTCCTTTGGATTTTCCAGGCGATAGACTGCTGATAACATGTCCATTCATATCCTGAACTTCCATGGTCATCTTCCCAAAAGTGTGACGCTTTTTAAGGTAATATTTAATCTGAGCAGACCTGTTTGGATTCCCTCCAACAAACTGAGTTTCTATACCAAAACTATCGGAAAAGGCTCCCTCTTCCCACATCACCGTTGGCTCACTTTTAAAGAAATGTACTTTTTTGTCCATCACCTCATCACTCAATTCTCTCAATGGAGAAATATCATCGATAATAATCACACCTCTCCCGTGTGTACCCATCACTAAATCATTGGTTTGCTTTTGTAAGTCAATAAAATGGACTGCTACTGCTGGCATATTATTAGTAAACTTATACCACTTCTCTCCACCGTCTATGGTGATATACAACCCAAATTCTGTTCCTAGAAACAGCAGGTCGGGATTCTCATAATCTTCTTGAATATTTCTTACAAACCCAACAACGTCATAAGAAATAATATTCTTCCAAGTCTTTCCAAAATCTGTTGTTTTATAAGCATAAGGTGCCATATCATTCATCGTATGACCATCAAAAACAGCATAGGCAGTACCTTTGTCAAAATTACTCGCCTCTATATGATACACCCAGGTATTTGCAGGGAGTCCTTCTATATTCATAGAAGTATTGGCCCATGTTTCACCTCCATCTTGTGTCACCTGTACGTTGCCATCATCAGTTCCAACCCAGATTACTTTTTCATCAATGGGTGACTCTGCAATGGTAAATATTGTTGTGTGATTTTCTGCTCCTGAGTTATCCATCGACAGACCTCCTGAGGCCTCTTGTTGCTGCTTTGCAGGGTCATTGGTGGTCAAATCTGGTGAGATGATTTTCCATGTATCTCCCATATCTTCTGAGACGTGCAAAAACTGACTTCCCATATAAAAGCGATCGGGCTGATGTAAACTGATCGCCATAGGTGCATTCCAGTTAAAACGCAATTTTGGAGTTCCTTTTTGAGGCAGAGGTTGTACCGTTTTAACACGCTTGTTTTTCATGTCAGACCTCCATACATTCTCTGCTCCCTGCATTTCTGAATAAATAATGTCTTTGGTGGGATGTTTCAATACTCTAAATCCGTCACCTTGACCAACACATGTCCAATCTTTAGCATTGATACCTCCTGGAGAACTCGAAGGACCAAACCACGAACCATTGTCTTGTAATCCTCCGTAGATATTATACGGCACTGCATTGTCAACACTAATGTGATAAAACTGAGATAATGGCAGTCCTTCTACAATTTCCATTGTTGTTCCGCCGTTCCAAGACCGATATACTCCACCATCTGTACCGACATACATTCGATCTGAATCGTGAATGTCAAAAGCGATATCGTGAATATCGCTATGCATGTTTCCAAGACTTTTGAATGTTTTTCCTCCATCCCTAGAAATAGAACCATTTAGCCCTGCTTTAACAACCACGTTTTCATCTCTAGGATCAACAACAATTCGCGAAAAATAAAATGGTCGAACAGTAATTCCAAAATCATTATTCAACTGTTTCCAGCTCACTCCTGCATCATCACTACGGTACAATCCTTTTTTTTCATTTTTCTCTGCTTCAATGACGGTATAGAGAATATTGGTATCGGTTTCTGCAACCGCAATGGCTAGCCTTCCCAATCTCCCCTCTGGGAAACCACTGTGAATTTTATTCCAAGTAGTACCACCATCGGTAGATTTGTAAAGTGCACTGTTTTCACCTCCAGATTCAAAAGACCATCCAGTACGCCTAAATTCCCACATGGACGCATACAGGATATTTGGATTCTTTGGATCCATAGTTAGATCGGCACAGCCTGTTTTTGCATTGGTATATAAAATCTTATTCCATGTTCTGCCACCATCTGTTGTCTTATACACGCCTCTTTCTTCACTGTCGCCCCATAGAGCTCCTAAAACAGCAATATATATCTCTTTTGAGTTATTGGGATTGACAATAATATTTGCTATTCGCTCAGATTTTTCAAAGCCCATTTTTATCCAGTTGGCTCCACCATCTATAGATTTATAAAGCCCGTCTCCTATAGAGACACTATTTCTAGTCCATGTCTCACCTGTTCCAACATAAATAGTATTGTCAGGATCATTGGGATCGATTTCTATAGCTCCGATAGATTGACAGTATTCATCAAAAATTGGATTAAAGGTGGTTCCTCCATCATTGGATTTCCACACTCCTCCGCCAGCAGTTCCAGCGTATATAATACGATTATTTGTAGGATGAAGCTCTAAGTCGTTGATTCTACCGCTCATCACAGCTGGTCCGATTTGTCTTGCTCTAATATCTCCAAATAATTGTTTTGCATTGATGGACATCTTTTTTTGTGCTTCAGTTGAAAAGGGAACCAATAGCACTACTGATAAGAATCCAAAAACTATTTTTTTCATCGTATAAAGTTTAAGTTTTAGAATCGATATTGTTGATATGACTTCGTTATTTGAGAAACAATTATTTTTCTTCCTCAGGAAATGCAAACTCTTGATCATCGACTTGAGGATTCAAATCGATTTTTGTGATCGTTATAGGTTGACCTGAATTTCCTTTAACACCTCGCGTCATAGAGAATGGGAAATAAATTCCATCTACTTCATCATAGTCACTCATAGTTATTTCAGACATCATTCCTTTTTCTGGTCCAGACTTAATTTCAAACTGAACAGCAATAGGAACATAACTTTCAGAGTCAAAGAAATAAAATTCTATACTATCCTCTTTTTTCCCATCAACAGTAACAGGCTCTTTTGTTAATTTAATTTTAAAGGTCTCTGTACCGTCTATGGTCTCTGTACCTAGAAGTTCCACAGTATATCCTTTTTCTTTATAATTGAGAAACGAGTTTGGAAAATCATTCATCTCTAACTTCATGTTTGCAGTAGTCTCTGCATCACTTTTTTCCGCTTTCATTGTCATGAAGTTTGTACTCCATAGGGTTTCACCATCAAAAACTCTCTGCTTGATCTGTTTTCCCTGAAAGCTGATGGCTGTCATTTGTCTTCCGTCAGCCATTTGATACATTTCCACGGGGATTTTCATACCCCCTTGGTTGACCTCTGCTGTCATTTTTAATCCTTTAATACTCGCTAATTTTTCTTTACCACCGATATTTTCAAAATAATTTGAGAGAATCTCATCAACAGTTTGTCCTTGTATTGACACACATGCGAACATGGCGACAATAAGTGTTAAAATTTTTTTCATGGTGAATTGGGTTATACTGAATTTTTAATAATCGTTTGACCATAAAGTTACAAAAACGTTACAGGGAATGCTTTTTTTATTTTTTAAATTCTTCACTCAATTCAACATATTTTTAAATAAGCTTACCTCAAGAAGTTCATCACCACAATCTTACTGTGATTAACATTCTCTAATCAACTTATAAACGAAAGTAAGGCTTGACTTTGCCTTGTTCATAAAACCTAATAACTCCTGCCTATCTTTTCTTTTGATATTTCACTTTTTTCCTACTTTTATTTTACAAAACTGTAAAGAGAGAAATCCGCTTTATGTATTTAGTTTTTGATACAGAAACAACAGGTTTGCCAAAGAGTTGGAACGCTCCTGTAACCGATACAGATAATTGGCCACGGTGCGTCCAAATTGCATGGCAATTGCACGATGAAATGGGGAATTTGCTGGAGCATGACAATTTTCTGATGAGACCCGAAGGGTTTAACATTCCCTATGACGCAGAGCAGATACACGGTATCTCTACAAACCTTGCCACGGAGCAAGGAATTCCCTTAGAGCAAGGGTTGGTACGTTTTAATGAAGTACTTGAAAAAACCACGTTTATTGTAGGGCAAAATGTGGGGTTCGATATCAATATTATGGGATGCGAGTTTCATAGGATGCGTGTCAAAAATCACCTTACCCAGCTTCCCGTTCTTGATACCTGTACCGAGTACACTGCGCAACTCTGCCGAATCCCTGGCGGTCGAGGAGGAAAATTTAAACTCCCAACACTAACAGAATTACATCAGTATTTATTTGGTGTTGGATTTGATGAAGCCCACAATGCAACAGCTGACGTGGAGGCAACTGCACGTTGCTTTTTGGAATTGGTACGCCTGAGAAAATTTACCAAAGAAGAATTGGCTGTAGATCATGAGTATTTTGAGCATTTTTCAGAAGTACATCCAAAAACCATTCAGGTAGTTGGGTTGCAGCACATTAACTTAAAAAAAGAAAGTGCAAAAATCCGTAAACGCTTAGAGGCACAAAAAGAGTTAGAAACAACTAAATCAACAGCAGAAGGTCTAGCAGCACTTGAAAATGCAAAATTTGCTCATCTTCACAACCACACTCAATTTTCAGTATTGCAATCTACCATTCAAATTGGAAATATTGTTAATGCTGCAGTAGACGATCGGATGACTGCTGTTGCCCTTACAGATACGGGTAATATGATGGCTGCCTTTCAGTTTGTAGAGACCATTTCCAGAGCAAATAAAGATGCAAAACATCCCATAAAACCCATCGTAGGATGTGAATTCTTTATTTGTCGTGATCATACCAATAAAAGCACAAAAGATAATGGATATCAAGTGGTATTTCTTGCAAAGAACAAAAAAGGGTATCACAACTTGGCAAAAATGTCTTCCAAAGCTTTTGTGGATGGGTTTTACTACGTTCCACGAATCGACAAAACAATTGTTGAGCAACATAAAGAAGATATCATAGTGCTCACGGGAAACTTGTATGGTGAGATTCCGAACAAAATTTTAAATGTAGGGGAATCCCAGGCTGAGGAAGCACTCCTTTGGTGGAAGCAACAGTTTGGTGAAGATCTGTATATAGAGCTCATGAGACATGGGCAAGAAGATGAAAAAGTGGTGAATGAAACACTGTTGAGATTTGCCAGTAAGCATCAAATCAAAACAGTGGCGACTAACAATACTTTTTACCTAAACAAGGAAGATGCCAATGCACATGATATTCTTTTATGTGTTAAAGACGGTGAAAAGCAAGCTACCCCCGTAGGAAAGGGTCGTGGCTATCGTTATGGGCTACCCAATGAGGAGTATTATTTCAAATCTACCAAAGAAATGAAAACGCTCTTTGCTGATATTCCAGAGGCTATTTTGAACATTCAGGAAATCGTAGATAAAATTGTCCCTTTTACACTAGCAAGAGAGGTGCTTTTACCTGCCTTTGATATTCCAACAAAATTTCAAGACCCGAAAGATCAAAATGATGGCGGTAAGCGTGGTGAAAACAATTATCTGCAACACCTTACTTTTGAGGGTGCTAAAAAACGCTATGGTAAGCTTACAGAAGCTATCGTAGAACGTCTAGAATTTGAATTAAAGGTCATTGAAAATACGGGCTACCCAGGTTATTTCTTGATTGTTGAAGACTTTATTCGGGCGGCTAGAGAGATGAATGTATCTGTAGGACCAGGTCGTGGGTCTGCTGCTGGATCTGTTGTAGCTTATTGTCTTTGGATTACCAATATAGACCCTATTAAATACGACTTACTTTTTGAGCGTTTCCTCAACCCAGAGCGTATTTCCATGCCCGATATTGATATTGATTTTGACGACGAAGGAAGGGGACGTGTTATGGAGTATGTCATTGAAAAATATGGAGTCAATCAAGTGGCACAGATTATTACCTACGGAACGATGGCTGCTAAGTCTTCCATTCGAGATACGGCTCGTGTGTTGGATTTACCATTGTTTGAAGCGGATAGAATTGCAAAGCTAATTCCAAATATCAAACTAAAAAATATCTTTGGTGAAGACCCAAAGAGTAAGGATAAGATTGCTAGTCTAAGAACAGAAGAAAAAGAGATGGTAAACGAGCTCAAATCCATTTCAGAAGGAACAGGAATCGAAGCTGAAACTGTCAATAAAGCTCTGGTCTTGGAAGGTTCTGTAAGGAATACGGGGATTCATGCCTGTGGTGTAATCATCACGCCTTCAGATATTACCAACTACGTCCCTGTGGCCGTTGCTAAAGATTCTGAGATGTATGTAACGCAGTTTGACAATGCTGTGGTAGAGAGTGCTGGACTGTTAAAAATGGATTTTCTCGGTTTGAAAACCTTGACTTTAATCAAAGACACAGTGAAAATTGTCAAGGCTCGACAAGGGGTTGTGCTAGATCCAGAAAATTTTCCTCTTGACGATCAAAAAACGTATGAACTGTTTCAACGTGGTGAAACAGTAGGAATCTTCCAATATGAATCTGTTGGAATGCAAAAGCATATGCGTTCTTTAAAACCTACAGTCTTTGGCGACTTAATAGCCATGAATGCTCTCTACAGACCAGGACCCATGGAGTATATTCCCTCTTTTATCAGAAGGAAACATGGTGAAGAAGAAATTTCATACGATCTTCCAGAAATGGAGGAATATTTGGCCGAAACTTATGGAATTACTGTGTATCAAGAGCAAGTAATGCTGCTCTCACAAAAACTGGCTGATTTTACCAAAGGTGAGGCTGATATTCTTCGAAAAGCCATGGGGAAAAAACAAGCGGCTACACTAGCAAAAATGAAGTCCAAATTCATTGACCAAGCACATGCCAATGGACATAAGAAGGATGTTCTACAAAAAATATGGAAAGACTGGGAGTCATTTGCCATGTACGCATTCAACAAGTCTCATTCTACATGCTATGCCTGGATTGCTTATCAAACAGCATACCTAAAAGCGCATTATCCTGCGGAATACATGGCCTCTGTACTCTCTAATAATATGAGTGATATCAAATCGGTCTCCTTTTTTATGGAAGAATGTAAGCGAATGGGGTTGGAGGTCCTGGGCCCAGATATTAATGAATCTTATTTAAAATTCTCCGTAAACAAGGAAGGAGCTGTCCGTTTTGGAATGGGTGCTATTAAAGGTGTTGGTGGTTCCGCTGTAAAGGCGATTATCAAAGAGCGAAAAGAGAATGGATCATTTAAATCAATTTTTGATGTTACCAAGCGTGTGGATTTAAGAGCAGCAAATAAAAAAGCTTTTGATGGATTGATTCTAGCTGGTGGTTTTGACTCTTTTCCCAACACACATAGAGCGCAGTATTTTACCTTGGATGAAAAAGGTCAATCCTTTATTGAGAAGGCGATTCGATTTGGGAACAGATACCAAGAAAATCTTAATTCGGCGCAAGTTTCTCTATTTGGCGAAACTTCAGAAATACAATTTCCAGAACCTGACATACCGTCTGCAGAGGCATGGGGGACGATGGAACAACTGGCAAAGGAAAAGGAAGTCGTGGGAATTTATATTTCTGCGCATCCATTAGATGATTTTAAGAACGAATTGAAATTCTGCAATGCTGCGGTAGCAAATTTCAGAGATGATCTCAGTAAAAATGTGGGAGCTAACTTATCTTTTGGTGGTATTGTGAGTGAAGTTCGGCATCGCATTTCAAAATCTGGAAAAGGTTGGGCTATTTTTATGGTTGAAGATTATTCAGATAGTTATGAATTTAAAATTTTTGGTGAAGAATATTTGAAATTTAAACACTTTTTGGTTCCCAACTCGTTCCTGTATATCAGAACTACTATTTCAGAAGGATGGATTAACAAAGAGGGGATTCAGGGAGATCCACGATTAAAATTTACCGAATTTAAATTATTACATGATGTGATGGATGATATGTGTAAGAAAATTACCATCAAAATTCCCGTTCAGCAAATCAATCAAACATCTATATCTGCTTTTGAGAACCTCTTTAAAACCAACATAGGAAAACAATTGCTTCGATTTGTGATTTATGATGCAGAGGAGGAAGTAGAATTGGATGTCTCTAGTGGAAATACTAAAATCAAAATCACCTCAGAATTATTACAAACACTTGAACAGCAGCGTGTAAGCTTTAAACTGAATTAATTGTGGTTGTTTGAATGAATATTAAAGTGATTTCGAATTTTTTCAGTGCGCTAAAAATAGTCGTTCGAAATATCAAGCGGTGATCTCTTTAAACAGGTTCTCCAAACGCTGATTATGGGAATTGAGCTCTAGAATCTTCAGTCCGTTCTCTTTAGCAAAATCAAAAATAGCAGCTCGCATGTCTTCTTTGGCATCAAAAGTAAGATGCCATGTCATATCAAAGTTATTCTTAAAGGATTTTAGGTAGGGCAAGTTCTGAATGAACTGTTCCTCTATTTTATAATCAAAAGTAACTTCTATATATTGCTGGTTGCTTTCTTTTAAATCTGTTAAAGGCTTATCTATCATTAACTTTCCTTTTTTAATGATGATGACTCGATCACAGATAGCTTCTACCTCTTGCATAATGTGCGTAGAGAACAAAATGGTCTTCTCTTTGCTCAGCGTTTTGATCAAATTTCTAATTTCTTGCAATTGATTGGGGTCCAATCCAGTTGTAGGCTCGTCTAAAATCAAAACCTGAGGATCGTGTAAAATAGCGGCGGCAATTCCCACACGTTGTTGATATCCTTTGGATAATTGACTAATTTTTTTATGAACTTCTGGTATTAATCCAACTTGTTCGATCACCTGTTTTATCCGTTCTTCTCCAACCTTAAAAATGGCAGCGCAAAAGCTGAGGTATTCTCTTACATACATATCCTCATATAGCGGATTTTGTTCTGGTAAATACCCTATTTTGTGTTGTGCTAAGGTTGCATTGGAAAGCATATCCAATCCACCAACAGATACTTCACCTTGATTGGGAAGTATATACCCTGTTAAGATTTTCATCATGGTTGACTTACCAGCGCCATTGGGACCCAAAAACCCGATGATCTCTCCTTGCTTTGCTGAAAAAGAAATTTCATCTAGGGCAAGTTGACCTCTATAAGATTTTGAAACTGATTGAACTGTTATAGACATTCGACAAAAGTAAGTGAATTCCTCGAGTATATTGCACAGAAACTGCTTGTTCGTGTTTTAAGAAACATGATGTTATATACATCTAGTCAACTTAAGCATTTTAAAGCTGCTTAAAATATTGTAAATTAAATACTTGTATTTATTATCTAGTTAAAGGTTAAAACCCTGCAATTTCATTGCAGATACTTTAGTTTCTATAAATGTTTTAGTTTTATTATGAGCCGTATTGCGAGTGGTTAGATATATCTATTCAATTTTAAAGGAAGATATTCAAATTCATTGTCGAGACCTCCTAGTTTAAATATGTAATTCAGAGGAAGCAAACTGGATACTGGAGTAGTATGTGGACTAATGAATTTCATTCATTAACAAAACTATGCATTTGCAATGCATAGTGGTTTATTTATTTTTCTAAAGTAGCTATAGCTTCCTTTAGTGTTTCGATGATCTTTAATCTACGGTCAATCTGTTCGCTAATATGATCTTTAAACAAGTAGTTAAAATCTATCTCTGGATACTTTCTAGCGATTGCAGTCAGAAATTCATAGTTAGGTTTATTCTTATTTAGATATCGACTTACCATCACCTCAGAATAACCAATCTCTTCAGATATTGCCTTGTTAGTAATTTTTCTTTGATTAAAGAATTCTCTTAGTTTTTCGTGAAAAGTCATGCAATAAAAAGATTAGTTATATACATATAGATATATAAAATTATAAAATAATGTATAAATATATAAATTTATGTTTTAAATTTGTACACATAAGTACAAGTTAACTCAAATAAGTACAATCACAAAATTAAACTTTTTAGCCACTTATAAAAAATATACAAACGCATAAAAATCAAACCAACAATACAGAGGGAGTACATAAGATTACTGATGAGTATTTTCCGTAAGGGGTTACATTGAGATGATTACAATTTCAATGCGCAAAGTACGAACGCGACGAATTCTAGAGTTCTCAGTACTTTAGCACACTTAGCATAAGAGAGTAAAATATCAGAAGTAAAACTACAAAATGGTGGAAGATTTTATTAGCAAAGCTAAAACCAACAATAGGACTAATGAAATTGAAATAACTTTTGAAGAGCTGAGTAATGAACAGAACAAATTATGTAAACTAAAAATTAGGAATTTATGATACAAGAATTTATACGTGAATGTCTAATGTTTAAAACAAAAGACATCGTGAAAATTTTGATTGGTATAACAACTTGGGCATTGGTATGCTTTAATGCCATGCTTTGGATGGGGGTGATTCATTTGTAAATTATGAATAAAGCTCTAGCAGTGGCAGAATACGTGGTTCTTGTGTTAATGGTAAAAGACGACTCTGTTACTCACAAAATTTAATCGCAGGGTGGTAGCCAAGGGTTTAACTTTCTGGGGGTTTGCTTCAAAGTGATTAAAATAGTTTCCTTTGAATGCTTCCTAGGCTTGCCGAGGTAGTTGATTGTTAGAGGAATTTCAAGACCAATGAAACACCTATAGGTTGTTCTAATCCAAGAGAGGAAATGATTTTAAGAACTAAAGAAAAAATTATATGAAATTCCACAAAACTATGAGCATACGAAATGGTTAATCTTTTATAGGTTGTTAGCATTAGCAATAGGATGGAACAGAGTGGAATTTAAAAAACCCTCGAAAAGTTCGAGGGCATAAGGCTTAACATTACTAAACCTTGGCTTAGCTTTACAAAAGTAAACAAACTATGCTAAAGTTTCTCAAAAGAAAAATGGAATCCAAAAAGCTTCATGGGTGGGGAATGTTTTAAAATTGATATTATTGTGACGAAAAAACAAATTAAAAAAATCATTAAGGATAATGCAGTTATTAGAAAGAACGGTAAGTTCAAAGAATTTGTTTTTAAAAAAATTGACATAGAACTTCTAGCTCAAGAGCTAGATCATAAAATTAATGTTCTAAAAATGTAAGTATGATAATATCGTCAAAACGTCTTTTTGTAAAAGCAGTTCACTTCATGGACATGAAAAGAAGAGATGCTTCAGTTATTGGCAAGAGAAAAAATACGATCAAGTCCACAACAAAACTACCCAAGGAATCTTTAATAATCCAGAGAGTTGATTCTAGGTTTTACCAATACAATTACATAAGAAATAATGAGTTTAGATACTCAAAATCTTCAACGTAAGTTGAAAAGTGGACAAATTTCACCAATTTTGGTTATTGTATCTACTAAATATTCGCCATAGCTTAGCTACCAAATAATTTGTGTAGCAAATTTTCTTATCTTTAAAATGTTAAACACTAAACATTTTATATTATGAAGAAAATTAGAAACACAGTTTTTATTACATTGGCTTTTTTATTTGTATTAGGCTTTGCTAGTTGTACAGAAACCCTACAAGGAGGGCCATTAGACGAGATATTAGAAGTATATGGAACAGACAAAAGAGATGTTGGAACAGCAGACGACAACGGAGGCGGTGGATCTCAAGACGAGGGATCCTCAGGGGCAGGCTGGGGCTCTTAGTAAATATTTGACAACTATGATGGTATCGATGCTACTTATACTAAGTGTAGGTAGCATTTTTATATATCAAACACAGCCAGATGATTTTCTTGTAAAAGAGCATGAGAAAAAATATCCACTATTAGATAGTATTAGAAATGAGAAAGAGCTCATATTATTTAAAAGCCATTTTGAAAATCTTCCTAAAGAATACCGTGAAGAATTAAAAAAAATAAAACAGGCCTATCATAGTGATTTTCTTGAATATAAATCTAAAAAAAAAGCCCTAATACAAGAACACAATTATTTTGGTTTTAAACATAGAAAAGCCTTTTGGACGTATGTTGGAATGTTTTTATGTTTGATAGGAGTTTCTATTAGTGGTTTTATAGCTCCTTATATAAGAGACAAAACTCCAAAGTTAATTCTTAATACATTATTCTCAATAGGGATAATGATAGGAGTCTTTTTTATTTATTGGGCAATTTATGATGAATTTGATTTGATTTTAGCTCAACACTATTTTGCTGCATTTTCATTTATTCTAGGTTCGATATTAATGCTTCTTACACTTCATAAATATTTGATCAATTACCCCTTCTACATGACAAGTATATCACAACTGAATAAATGGATATTACTTAAAGCACTTAATTTTATTAGTAACGATAAAAAACAAAAGTATATAGAAGAGTCAATAAAACATATTGAGAGGACCCTGTATACAGAAAAAGGAAATAAATTTAATTAAAGAGACATGAATTTTGAATCATTTATCGATAAACTCAATAAAGACGGTTTCCTTGACAATAGTTCAGCTAAAGAGATTAAAGACGAAATTCATCTTTTGTTGGAAAAAAAAATTCTGGAAAAGGCGGTAAATTTTGGTCGTCTTCACAGAGAATTACTCGATAAGGGAATTAAGGTTAGTGATGAAGACCTAGACACCTTAGGACTTAAGATTTTCCAGAAGTTCTTGTGATTTCATCTTATCAATTAGTAAACCAAGAGCAATGTCATACCCCTTCAGTTCAATGTAAAGATTGAATTTTTGATCTTTTTCAACTTGATCTTTGTTTCTCACAAGAAAATCTACAATATCAGAAATTGTAACAATACCACTTGTTCCAGCCTTGATTGCCACATTATCCTCATGTTGAATGTATTCTAACTTTTTTTCTGACGAATCCACTAAGTCATCCATAAGCATCAAAGCTTCAACAGAGTATCTTGGAAAAACTTTGTTAATATTTTCTGCTGAACTGCGTCTAAGCTTCTTTGTTTCACCTTTCAACACTTTATAAACCCCAGATTTACCCATTGCAATCCTATCACCAAACTCAGTTGGAGTTAGTTTTTCTTTTTTTATAATGAGTTGAAATATTTCTTTTAGGCTCATGATAGTACTCTTTTCAACAAAAATATAAATTTTTATAAAAAATTTATATTTTTTTACTATTTATTATAAATACTTATAAAATTAAACACTATATTTGGACTATTAATTTGAAAAATTTACATAAAATATTAGCTACTTTGGAAGGATCTTCCCCTAAAGAGGTCATGGAATCTATCAACGATATATATTCTATATATCTAGATACTGATATTGCTGGGGACAACCAGGACAGAAAAAGAAAGAACAATGCAATGTTAATGTTTAACAACGTTTTTAAAGAGATTCATCAATGTATTGAATCTCAAAACAACAACGAAAAGCTCTCAGTTTGAGAGCTTTTATTTTGGATATCCTAAATATCCCTACAGTTTGGCAAATAGGCTCTGCAAATGCATCAGGTATTTACTGAAATCTTCTAATACAATAGAACCCATGGTTAAAGGCGAGAACACGACAACACTTGTCTTTAGTGACAAACAGAAATATGACGCTCCTATCTATTAAAGAGCAATAACACTCCACCTGTATAATTTTTATTAATCTCTTTTTCTTGAGTATTTTTTAAAAAGCCACGCTCCAAAAGCGTGGTTTTTTGATTGAAAAAAGTTATATTATATTGATAATCAAAGAATTAATTTCAAGTTATTTAGAGCAATCTAACTTAGATATCAAACTTAAGTGTTTTTATTGTGTCGTTAGGAAAATATTTATTATTTTTGTACTATAATACAAATATACTTTTGTATTTGTTTTGACATTAAGGTAGCATAGACCTATCTATGTATAAATAACTTAAAACTTTTTTTGAAAAATATTAGAAGGTCGTCTCGCTTAAAGACGGCTTTTTTTCTTTACTCTCATTAATATAAGAATATTTAAACATGACTACTTATACATCTCAGATTTTCAAATTTGCTTATTTTCATAAATATGACGAAAGAATTGAATATCTGGCTGAAAAGCTTGCAATGCCTGAGCAATGGAATTTTTCGAATAGTCCAGAAAATAAATTCCCAATTCTTAAGAGTTATTTAGAATTTACCTACAGAAGATTAAAGCAAGAACAGAAAATAAAATATACTTCCAACAAAAAGTTTGTAGCTTTTAATACAGGTTTAGTAACTTCAAATCTTGAAGACATTTACGCCTTCTTTGAAAAACTTAGGAATCCACCAGTAGGCTCCGCACCATATTTCTTCAAAGCTTTTTTAAAACATAGTGATCATGAAATATTGAAATATTTTTCGGAAGACATGCCAGAAATTGCCAATTACTTTGATGACCCTTCCGAATTAATATTTAATCCAAAATTAGAACTAATTATCAATTACGATCATATTATACAAGACAATTTGAGTAGGTTTCCAGAACATTTACGAGCAGCTGATCCAAGTGAATTAAGAAGACAACTAATTGGCGCTAAAGATGAAATAAAAAAGAAAGTTCGCAATAATTATAAACTTGCTGTACCACAATTTTATAGTGGTAGATTTCAACTTTTATTACCACTATGCTTTACTGATGGCTCTCAGGATCCAGATTTGGCATTGGTTATATCTAAACTTAAATCTACCACATATACAGCTAGAACTTGTCTTACTTTAAGAATGGCATACAATAATGCAAGACTTATTGTTCAACCTCAAAGCAATTGGCTTAAACCATAGATTATGTAAGATAAATATACGAGGTAAAAACTAAATAAAATTTAGATTAAACTACCCACGATAAATTCTTTGTTTAAAGACTATGAATTTCAAATCTGTAGTGGTTTATTTGAAATTATTTATAATTCGTTCTCTGTCTTCGGTTTCCTTTTTTGACTTATGGTAAAGTTCAATAAGTACTATTCTTTCTTCTAACTCATAATGTGCGTAAATTAATCTTAATCCTGAATTCACACCTTTACCTTTTAAACTTTTACTAGCTATCCTGTTTACTTTAATAACACATGTTTCAATACCAAGATTATTAATTCTAACACTAAATGGAGGTCTTTCTTTCAGGAAAGCGCGCAGTACTTTCTTTACCAATTGGATATCAGAAGGTAATGTTTTGTACTTTTTTGAAAGCTTTTTTAAATCCTTCTTATACTCATCTAATTCATGAAACTCCATTGAATTAATCATTGTAAACTCGGACAGAATACGGTGCTTCACGATAAAAGGTCAACTCGTAATCAATTACCTTTCCATCTTTAGATGCTAACCAAGGCATGTCTTTGTGAGAGTATTCACTTATCGCAGAGGCAGACCAATCAGAATATAGCTCAATGACTTTATCAATTACATCTTTTTCACTGGCTTTTAAATTCATTAAATTGGGCTTCACAAGAGGAATATACCTAGTTTGAGGATAACCACGATATTTCGTTTTAACTCTTTGAATCATTTGACCAGAAATCATTTGGTTTATTATGGAATTTATTCTTTGGGGAACAGGACCAAACGGCAGCTTTCTATATTCTGCTCCTGACAAATGTTCCTCATAGATTTCGTAATAGTTAAAGTCTGAGAAATATAATAGTTTATTTAAAAGTGTTTCACCAACATTTGGCTTTCCAGCACATTTCTCTAAAACATACAATAAAATATCTTTCAACTTATTTACTTTCAATTTTGGCACAGATATTCTTAACTCTTGATTCTTCTCCTCTTTATCTAATTCAAATTCTGCAGTATCAATTTTAAAATCACTGGATAACAGCTTATCTATTGAAATTGATAAGTTATCCGAAATCTTCTTTAATTCTATTGCTGATAAATTTCTTTTTCCTAGTTCAATTTGAGTCAATGAAGGCCTAGAGATTTTAAGAAGTTTGGCAAGATCATTTTGCGAATACCCTTTACTCTTCCGTAAATTTGATATCCTAGAACCTATTTCAACTAGACTTATTGGGTTCATATTTTTTTGGTTTTAATGTGTAAATATAAGAATGTTTTATTTTTAAACAAAATATTGTAACATTATCATACTTTATAATGCAGTCTCACTAACACTTCTAAAATAACTGTATTAAAATCATTTAGACATCTATATGAGTAGATAAGACTCTTCTAACAAAACAGTGTTACAACAGGGCAAAAGCACTATAAACTGATTATTTTTCTAAGGTACTGATTGTCCAGAGCTGCTTTAAATCGTTTTCCTTTCACTCCTTGTTTGGCAGTTTTTTCATTTTTAATCAAGTTGAGTGCTATTTTGTTGATCATAGAG
>CAXRAW010000069.1:0-25086 GCA_964228785.1 Flavobacteriaceae bacterium | reverse complement strand
AACATAAATATCTTTTACTTAAATTTCTAAAACAACCTGCAATACCTTTTGATAATAATCAAGCAGAAAGAGATTTAAGGATGATAAAGGTAAAGCAAAAAGTATCGGGTTGTTTTAGGTCTCAAAACCATGCTCAATATTATGCTCGAATTAGAGGGTATATCTCTACTGTGAAGAAAAATAACAAACCCGTATTGCTAGCTATTCAAAATAGTTTCAATAAAAAGACTTTTATCCCCAATTTCACTGAATAGTTACAGCTTTCTCTATCGAACAGATTAAAACCATATATCACAATGAGTTACTACTCAGAAGATGTTTTGACGTGTTTGGGATTAAACCGAACTTGACTAAAATAAACAGAAAATAAAACAACTCCTGTATTATGGAGCTAGAGCTGCTTGAAAGCTTAACGAACTATTGTTGTTACAATAAATAAAAAATCAACCCGATTCGGACAATTTTAGTAGAAATCTCTGTAGTACCAATAGAGGAGTCCTTGAGTATGGGAGTTAAACCATAATACATGTGAGCGGTGAACGTATTGTAGCCCACAGAAAGTGTAAGTCCATATTGCCATTGTTGGAATCTGGAGACATCTTCAAATGAAACGAGCTGAGTACCATCATTGAATTCAAAGGTATTTTTCACATTATAGCTTGCTTTAATTCCTCCGTAAATTCTCCAAAAACTATATTTATTAGCGCTAGAATCTCTCCATCGAATCTCAAATGGAAATTCGATATTATGGATGGATAATTGATTTGATGTTAGCGTATCATCCGTCTCAAAAGCCACAACATTATTGGTGTTAGAAACTTTCAGCCCGTGATTAAACGAATCGTAATTGTACCCAATACCAACACCAATGGCAAATCTTCCCTCTCTGTTAAGTATGATGTCTTTGATATAACCAGAGGAAAGTCCATAAGAAAAGCCACTCCCCTTTACTTGGCTTGGTTGGTCGAACAACTGGTTGTACGAAATCAGAATATAGAGCTGGTCTTCAGAATACCAGTCTCCTATCTGGAGAGTATCTTTTTGAGCAAACCCTGTGCAAATCAATGAAATAAAAACAAAGAGCAATAAGCATCTCTTCATCTGTTAAGATTAAAATTCACACTATAAAAATACAATTTTGCTTGAGTCAGAGGGATCATTCTATTGTGAAAATAAAGAGCCACGCCTGTAGCGTGGCTCTAAGGTATAATTGATAACGTAAGAAATTAGTTGTCTTCTGCACCTTGGGTAGATGAGTAACTCAACTTTAAGGCATTGACGTCTCTTAATTTTAATCGTATATCTGTAATCACCCCAACACTAGATTTTACATCTGCCTTTATAGATGTGGTCATATAGGGAATCTCTCCTTCTGAAACATCTTCTCTAGCCTTCAAAATAAATTGAGGAACATCATCGGCAGTCGCAATCTTATCGTTTAGCTGAATTTGATTATATCCTGTCCCGTATTTTGGGTTTTTAGCTTTTCCTACGTAAATGGTACTTACCAAACTTTTATGTTCTAATTTTTTCACCTCTGTAGCTACGGGCAACTTTGGGTTTTCTATCTCAAGAGACGTTTCCCTCATTGTGGTTGTTACCATAAAAAAGAACAGTAGCATAAAAACAATATCTGGGAGGGCGGCGGTATTGACTGCAGGAACTCCTTTTTTCTTCTTTTTAAACTTAGACATAATCTTATACTTTTTTGTTAATTTGTGGGTTCAGCATCTGATAGAATTTGAGGATAACTAGTTTTAATAAACTCTACTTTTTTCTTTAAATCCTCATCTTGTCGTTGACTGTCCTTGTAGGCTTTTTCCAGTTCAGTATAAAGCATTCCGTAGCGTTCTTGAGACAGTCTATTTCTCAGAACTGTATATGCTTTCAACAACTCATCTTGGACGGCAATATACGTGCCATATTCCGTGCCTCGGTCACTTTGAACGGAGATAATCGCTTTGTTAGGATGATCTGAAGAAGATTCACTTCGTTCTCCTTTGCAATAGTCACATGGTTGACCGGGGGTTCCATCTTCACCTGGCTTTCCCACACCACCTCCATTGTCAATAAACTTGATTGCTGCTTCCTTTAGATCTTTAAGCTCCATACGATCACCTTCAACCAGAAGTTCATTATTTCTGTTGATATTTACCTCAAAGATGTTTTTCTCTTTGATAATCGGAGGCTTGTAATCTGGTGGTGGTTTCTCTGATAGCTTCTTATTAATCCCTGAATCTACGTTCATCGTTGTAGTCACAAGGAAGAAAATCAATAGCAAAAAGGCAATATCTGCCATTGAACCTGCATTGATTTCTGGTGTTTCTCTTCTCGACATAAGCTCTATGATTTTACCAAGCCTTTAACTAAATCGTAAACAAAGAAAATACTTCCGATGATAACGAGTATCGAACTCAACCAAATCAAACTTCCAACCCACTGGTTTCCCGTAGTTCCTTCTTCTCCTCCTTCAATAACAATACCTTGAGCATCAACTACTGCATCACTATCTCCTAACACATAAGAGATGATCAGTAAGATAGCTAGTGTGCCCAGTCCCAATAATGTCTTCTTAAGGTTTTCTGGGTTCTTTACTATTGTTAGTAAGGATAATATAACCGTTGTAATAATTGCAGAATACAGTAAGTAGGTAGAATAACTAACGAGTATTCCTACAGAATTACTTATTGATGTGGCATCTTCTTCAGCTATGGAAACATTTATAAATAATACCAATCCAATAAGAGAGATTAAAGCCACCAAAAGCATCAAAAATTTAGAAAATTTATTATTCATAAGGCTCCTTATTTTTTGTATTTTACTAGCAAGTCGATTAGTGTGATGGATGCATCTTCCATACTATTCACTATACTGTCCACTTTAGAAATAATATAATTGTAAAAAATTTGCAGAATGATTGCTGAAATTAAGCCAAATACGGTAGTTAGAAGCGCCACTTTAATACCTCCAGCCACAACACCGGGAGAAATATCATTTGCAACTTGTATAGAGTCAAATGCATCAATCATCCCAATTACGGTACCCATAAATCCTAACATCGGTGCCAATGCAATAAACAGGGATAACCAAGAGACATTTTTTTCTAACAATCCCATTTGCACTCCTCCGTATCCAATTACTGCTTTCTCTGCCGAATCAATTCCCTCATCAACTCTGTCTAGCCCTTGATAGAAGATAGAGGCTACAGGACCTTTTGCATTTCTACAGACCTCCTTTGCAGCTTCTAAACCACCAGAACTAAGCGCATCATCTACACTTGCAACTAATTTTTTTGTGCTAGTCGTTGCCATATTTAAATAAATAATTCTTTCAATAGCGATCGCTAATCCTAGAATTAAAGCAACAAGAACAATTCCCATGAAAATAGGTCCACCTTCTATAAAGCGTTGTTTTAAAAGTTGGTGAAAAGTTTGTTCAGCTACATCTTGAGCATAAGTGGTCTGAATAGCTCCAAAAAACATGTATCCTGTCATTGTTAGGATATTTACTACTTTTTTCATCGTTGTTATAATTAATTTTTAATAGTTAACGGGTTAAAGATATAAATTTTATCACAACAAGAATCGATCCATTTTTTTATCTAGCGAAAACAGTCATCCTCAATGCGATCAGCAAGTAACAAAAAATGGTTGATTCCTCAAAAAAACACTCAGTATTTCGACCCTGGTCACTCAAAACTCAAAAGATGATTGTTGTTTTAACTTTTTTAAATTTCACCTCTGAGAGATTTTTGAAAATATTGGATAAATATATCTTTTTTAAGTCCTTTGCCCAACAAATACATCATTTTAGCAATCGCAGACTCTGTTGTCATATCTTTAGCTCCCACGACACCAATTTTTCTCAAAAGTGTACTTGTCTGATAATGCCCCATCAAAACGAGTCCACTTGTACATTGTGTAACATTGACTATGTGTATTCCTTTTTGAATGGCTTTGGAAAGCTCCTCGATAAACCAGCTATCTGTTGGAGCATTTCCAGCACCGTAGGTCTCTAAAATCACTCCTTTTAGATGAGGAGTCTTAAGAATGCTCTGCACTACATTTTCTGAAATTCCGGGAAAAAGTTTTAATACCACAACCTCTGTAACTAGATTTTTCCAAACTACCATCTCCCCTAATTCAGGTTTTAGGAGTAGATGCTTACTAAATTTAAGATGCACCCCACTCTCTGCTAATGGAGGATAATTCATCGACGCAAAGGCTTGAAATTGCTCAGCGCTAAGTTTTGTTGTTCTGTTGGCTCGGTATAGTTTATACTCAAAATACAGACAAACTTCTTTGACAATGGGTTGATCGTTTTCATAAGCACTTGCTATTTCTATGGATGTAATTAGATTCTCCTTAGCATCTGTACGCAAGTACCCTATAGGTAATTGAGATCCTGTAAAAATGACAGGTTTTTGTAAATTCTCTAACATAAAGCTAAGAGCAGAAGACGTGTAAGCCATCGTATCTGAACCTGTTAAGACAACAAATCCATCGTAATATTTATAATGCCCCGCAATTTTCTCTGCAATTTGAATGTAATAACCCTTGTTCATATTTGAAGAATCTATAGGCTCCTCAAATGAATCAGATTCAATAACACAGTCCAGTTGGTTTAGCTCTGGAATGTTCTTTAAAATTTGCGTAAAATTAAATGCCTTCAAAGCTCCAGAGACATAGTCTTTGATCATTCCTATGGTTCCTCCAGTGTATATCAGTAAAACTTTTCGTTTGGTCATTTTTCTATGTCACTTTTTTTGTTGATCTCCTCGCTAAAAGTACATGATTTTTTTAAACAATATATCTTCTATTTCTTAAAACATATTACCGTACTTTTGCTCCTAAGATGCAAAGAACAGTTCGCATATTTACTCTTGAAATACCACCTATTAAAAGAAAGTTATTATCGTGGTCGCAAAAATATCATACTGTTGTATGGTTAGATTCCAATGCATGTCAGCAAACATATTCTAATTACGAGAGTATCTTAGCAGTAGAAGAGTTTACCTCCATTAAAACAGATTACTTCAATGCTTTAGATCAATTAAAAGAATACCAAACAATCACACAAGATTTTATTTTTGGGTACATTGGTTATGATGTTAAAAATGACATTGAAAAGTTACACTCGAAAAACTACGACGGACTTGGTTTTTCAGATCTGTTCTTTTTCCAACCCAAAAAGATCATTATTCTCAAAAAAAACCAGATTGAATTTCATTATCTTAAAATGATAGATGATGAAATAGATGCCGATTTAAAGTGCATTAAAAATCACATCATTTTCAGCGATTCAAAGTATCAAAATATTAAGATCAAGACCCGAATTCAAAAAGAACTTTACTATAAAAAGGTGTCAACAATTCTAGAACACATTCATCTGGGAGATCTTTATGAAGCTAATTTCTGTGTTGAGTTTTATGCAGATAATACAGCAATCAATCCATACGAAGTTTACAGCGATTTGAATGAAATTTCAACTCCTCCATTTGCTACTTTTATCAGAGTCGATGAGCATTACCTCCTTTCCGCGTCACCAGAAAGATATCTAAAAAAGAAAGGGAACAAAATTATTTCACAGCCCATTAAAGGAACTGCAAAAAGAACCTTTAATGATGTAGACGACCAGCATATCGCACATCATCTAGCAAATGACCAGAAGGAACGATCAGAAAATATCATGATCGTAGATTTGGTAAGAAATGATTTGTCTAAAACAGCAGAAAAAGGGAGCGTTCAAGTTGAAGAATTGTGCCTGGTATACCCATTCAAACAAGTGCATCAAATGATATCGACTGTGAGTTCTAGAGTAGCAGCAGATACACACCCTGTGGATGTGATCAGAAACAGTTTTCCTATGGGGAGCATGACAGGGGCTCCTAAGATTGCCGCGATGAATATCATAGAGGAATTGGAAGAAAGTAAGCGTGGATTATACTCGGGAACTGTTGGCTACTTTACTCCAAATGGTGATTTTGACTTTAACGTAGTCATCAGAAGTATTTTATACAATCGAGAAAAAGAGTATGTTTCTTTTTCTGTTGGAAGTGCTATTACAGCCAAGTCAAATCCCAATAATGAATACAAGGAGTGTTTGCTAAAGGGCAAAGCCATGGAGCTTGCTCTTACAAAAAAACCTTACATGCAGACGCTCCCTCATAATATGACAAGCAATGTTTGAAGAATTTAAAGCCCATGTAAACAATCAATTTCCTTTCTTAGCCGAGGGGAAATTACTCATAGCAGTATCTGGGGGAATTGATAGTGTAGTGCTGTCACACTTAATTGCAAAGATGAAGTTGAACTTTGCGCTATGCCATTGTAATTTTCAATTAAGAGGTCAAGAAAGCGAGGATGATGAAACTTTTGTTAAGACTCTAGCATCAGAAATGGGGGTGCCATTTTTTACCACTCGGTTCAACACAAAAACATATGCAGATAAACAACAATTGTCCATTCAAGTAGCGGCGAGAAACCTCAGATATCAGTGGTTTTATAAATTATTAGAACATCACCGCTACGATTATGTGCTTACAGGGCACAATACCAATGATAATTTGGAAACTTTTCTGATGAATCTTTCAAGAGGGACGGGCTTAGATGGATTAACGGGTATTCCTCCTATCAACAAACAATCTGTAAGACCCTTGTTAAATTTTTCTAGAGATGATATTACGATGTTTGCCATTAAAAATGGAATTGTTTGGAGAGAAGATCGATCCAATGCCACCATTAAATATATACGAAATAAAGTACGACATAAGATTCTACCTGTTTTAAAAGAAATTAATCCACATATTTTAGAAACATTTAAAGATACCTTAGAAAATTTAAATGAAAGTCAGGATTTAATTCGTGATCGAATAGCCGACCTTTCTGCAAAAATCATGTCAATAGAAAGTGAAATAATGAAGTTTGATATTCGCAAACTCAATAGGCTTTCAAATAAAAAGGCTTATTTATATCAAGCGCTTCACGAGTACGGGTTCACAGAATGGAGTAATGTAAAGCGCCTTTTAAATGCTCAGTCTGGAAAGCAGCTTTTTTCAAAGAAATACCGCCTTTTAAAAGATCGTCAATTCTTAATTCTAACACCTATTAATAAAGACACTCAACCTCGCACATTCACTAGAATTGATGAAGAAACATCAACAATATCGGAACCTATACATCTCGAATTTCAAGAAACTGATTTAGAGGACACACAGGATAAAAACTCTATTATAGTTGACAGAGATTTGTTAAAATATCCGTTATTTATCAGAAAATGGCGCCATGGTGATTATATTTGCCCTACTGGCATGAATGGCAAGAAAAAGTTAAGCCAGCTGTTTAAAGACCGTAAACTTTCTTTAATAGAAAAGGAAAGAATTTGGTTGTTAACCGATGTTGAGGACAACATTGTATGGGTTGTTGGAATGCGACAAGACCATAGATTCGCTCATAAATTAGAAAAAACAACAAGGCAAATGATGATTTCGTTTGTTCCAAACATATAAGAATTAACTTTACTACTCATGAAAAAACTACCCGTATTTGTATTTACAATAACCCTATTTCTGTCCTGCAAGCATCAAAAGCCGTTGGATTATGCAGTGATTTCAGGTAAAATTCTGAACTCCAATTCAGATAAAATTACACTCTATAATCTCTATAATTACAATGATATTAGAGATATCTCTTTAACTAAAAGTGGGGAATTTAGAGACACCATCACTTTAGATTGGAATCATGGATATTCTATTTATGAAAATAATAATGAAATCTCTCTTTACCTATCAAAAGGAGATAACCTTACCATTGAGTACGATACCCAAAAAATGGATTCTACACTTGTGATTTCTGGAATTGGAAGTGAGATCAATCACTATATTTTTGAAAAGAGGAAGCTCCGTGAAGATCCTATTGAATTATTTAAAAAAGAAGAAGTTGAATTCAAACAATCCATTGCAAGCCTCAAAGAAGAAATGCTAAAATTGCTTGCTTCAAAAACAAATTTGGAGCACGAGTTCATTGTTAGAGAAAAAAATAACATTAATTACGAGTATCTAAACTATATCAGAAGATATCGTACCTATCATGGCTACTATACTAACAACAGGACATTCAAGCCTTCTGAGGGTTTTGCAGACGAATTAAAAACCATTGAATATGATAATGAAGATGATTTTAAGTTTTCTCCCTCATACAGAACCTTAATTGACTACTACTTTAAAAAAGAGGTATCAAAAAATGCAGATACTTTAGTTGATCCTGATATTAAATTGCTAAACCTTTATGCCACGATCAAAAGCGACCTTATCAAAAATAAGTTATTATTTGATGATGCTCAAACTGGGATGCTGTACACAGACAATTTAGAGGAATACTATAAGAAGTTTATACAGGTTTCAACCAATGAATTGTACAATGAAAAAATCACTAAATCATACAATGCTCTAAAATTAGTAGGAAAAGGATACAGTTCACCAAAATTTGTTGATTACGAAAATAATGCGGGTGGAACAAGTTCCTTAGATGATTTTAAAGGAAAATATGTCTATATCGATGTTTGGGCTACCTGGTGCGGTCCCTGTAGAGCCGAGATTCCCAATTTAAAACAAGTAGAAAAAAAATATCAAGGAAGAAATATTGAATTCATCAGCATTTCTGTAGACGATCAAAAAGATCATGCTAAATGGAAACAAATGATTATTGATGAAAAACTTGGAGGAATTCAATTGTTTGCAGACAATAGCTGGGAGTCTAAATTTGTAAAAGATTACATGATTCGAGGAATTCCCAGATTTATTTTAATCGATCCCTCTGGAAATATTGTAAATTCTAATGCTCCTAGACCTTCAAACAAAGACCTCATTGCTTTGTTTGATGAATTAAATATATAAATACACATTTCAATTTATTAAATGTAAAAATATCAACAATATGACACTTATTATGAAAAGACATTTTCTATTGCTGTTTTTATTGTTCTCCTTGATCACAAATGCACAAACAGAAAAAAATCCCCTAGTATTAACGACTTCCGTAGAGAAGCTCTCAGAAACAGAGTACAATTTAATCTTTAATGCACGTATTTTAAAAGATTGGCACATGTACTCCCAATACAACCCAGACCTAGCTTCCTTGCCATTAGAAATTACCGCTTCAGAAGAAAATCCTGAGTATGAGCTTTTAGGGAAAGCAAAAGAAAGTGAAACTCTTAAAGCATATAGTAGTGTCTGGAAAAAAGAGGAAATCTTCTTTAAAGACAAGGCAACCCTCATACAAAGGATTAAGCTAAAAAATAAAGATATTACCACCCTAAAACTTAATTTTTTTGCGCAAGTGTGTAAAGACGTATGTATTAATATTGATGATGATTTTACCTTCTCTCTTGGTGGGAAGGCATCTGTAGCTGAAGAAATTATCATTGATGACAACAGTAAGAGACTTTCGAAAGAATTAGTCCTTAACCTAAAAAATACTGAGCGTCTTAAAGGTCAAAAAGAAGGTCGTGTAAGCACGTGGACCATATTTTTCCTAGGTTTAGCTGGAGGAATATTGGCCCTCTTAACTCCCTGTGTATTTCCCATGATTCCGCTTACGGTATCATTCTTTACAAAACAATCCAAAAACAAGGCTAAAGGCATCACCAATGCGATGCTTTATGGACTCTTTATAGTGATAATTTATATTCTTTTGAGCGTTCCTTTTCACTTAATAGACGGAATAGATCCGAATATTTTAAATACGATTTCTACCAACGTATGGTTGAATATTTTCTTCTTTGCTATTCTTATCTTCTTTGCATTTTCATTCTTTGGATACTATGAAATTACCCTTCCTAATTCCTGGGGGAATAAGGTAGATTCAGCATCGAATGTTGGCGGGATCGTTGGAATTTTCCTGATGGCACTTACCCTTGCAATTATTTCCTTTTCGTGTACAGGTCCTATCCTAGGATCGTTACTTGCGGGATCTATCACAAAAGCAGGTGATACCGCTATGCAATTAACTGCAGGAATGGCTGGGTTTGGATTGGCATTAGCCTTACCTTTCGCCTTATTCGCCCTATTCCCTAGTTGGCTAAACTCGCTACCAAAATCTGGAGGCTGGCTGAATACCACAAAAGTGGTTCTAGGATTTTTGGAACTAGCATTTGCATTTAAGTTTTTGTCCAACGCAGATCTAGTGATGCACTGGGATATTTTAAAAAGAGAGGTTTTTATCGGAATTTGGATCATCATATTTACAGCACTTGCTTTATATCTTTTCAAAAGAATCCAATTTCCTCATGACGGACCAGATAAAAAATTGAGTTTTTCAAGAGTTTCTTTTGGGATTTTAACACTTTCATTTGTCGTTTATCTAACTCCTGGTGTACTAAAAACGCCATGGTGGGAACTGAACTTACTGAGTGGTTTTCCCCCTCCACAATTTTATAGTATCTATCACAAAGAAAGTGATTGTCCATTAGGACTAGATTGTTACAAAGATTTTGCAACGGGCCTACAGGTAGCTAAAAACCAGAACAAACCTATTTTACTTGACTTTACAGGATGGGCTTGTGTGAATTGTAGAAAAGTTGAAGATAATGTTTGGAGCGATCCAGAAATTTATACTATACTGAAAAATGATTACATCCTCATCTCGTTATATGTTGATGATCGAAAAAAATTATCTGAAAACCAACAATTTACTTTTATTTATGCAGATGGAAAAACAAAAAAAATAGAAACCGTAGGAGATAAATGGGGTACTTTTCAGAATATAAATTTTAAAACAGCCTCTCAGCCTTATTATGTTCAGATGACACCTGATCTAGAAATACTAAACCGAGCTGAGCAATACACAGATAAAGGAACCTATTATAATTGGCTGATAAAAGGAAAGCAAATGTTTAGTAATCAATCCTTTGTGGAGGAAGCTGTTAAGTAAAGGCTAGTGATTCAAAGAAGATATATAAATATCAAACAGTTACCTCAACTTTAAACGTATGGATCATAAGGAAATCATTCGTACAGGTCTGCCTTGGGGTGTCGGAATGTTTATCATCATGACGATCATATTTCCATTGATGAATGAGGAACCCATTACCATCAAAAAAGTACTAATTTCACTTTCATTATGGATGCTGGGCGGCTGGTTATTTGGTTATGCCATAAATCGCTGGCTTCATAAAGACCAATAGCTTGCCATTACAACGTTTTCGTAAATAGTTTGCTAAAAATAAAAGTAAAAGCCAATCGTTTTGTAACTTCATTCTACTAAAATTTTAAAGATGTCAACCCAGTCAAAACTTACAAGGTTTAACGAAAATGTGATGTCTAAATACCAAATATACAACAGTATATTTATGACATTACCCTTTGATACAATTAGTAATACGGGGGTGTTGCTACCACTGTTTCACGAAGTTTGTAAAAAAGGGTTCAAACAAGGAAAAAACCCAACAGAAATTGTGGATGCCTTTTTTAAAAGATATCAGGACAACCCTAGTGATAAAGAGAAGATCAGTCTTTTATTTCGATTCATTCAGTACATAGAACGTCAGGTAGTACTATTCGATGCCATTGAAGACGCAGCATTCCCCATCATCAATAACATGGACGGAATAGGAACTTTAAGAAGTTCTAAAGAACACGCATTTTCTAACGGAAAGAAACAAGAATTAATACAATATTTAAAAGAATTTAAGGTTCGCATTGTTCTTACCGCCCATCCCACCCAATTTTACCCTGATAATGTTTTAGCGATTATTACAGATTTGGATAAGGCAATTCGAAACGATGATCTGCTAACCATTAAAAACTTATTAGCTCAATTGGGTAAAACACCTTTTTTCAAAAAAGTTAAGCCATCTCCTTATGATGAAGCAGTACGTCTAATTTGGTACTTGGAAAATGTTTTTTACGACTCGGTGAGTAAGATATACAATTACGTTCAGCAGAACATCTACGAGGGAGAAGTCTTGGATAATGAAATTATTGATTTGGGGTTCTGGCCAGGAGGAGATCGCGATGGAAATCCATTTGTAACAACAGAAATCACCTTGCAGGTAGCAGAAAGACTCCGCCAAACCATTTTAAGAAAATATTACAAAGACATTCGCAAACTTAAAAGAAGACTCACATTTAAAGGGATTGAGGAGATCTTGAATCGTGTTGAAAAGAGATTGTACAAGCACGTTACCAAAAGCTACAAGGTAGTAAACTTCTCTCAAAAGATCCTCTTAAAGCATCTCCATGAAATTCGAGAGATTTTAGTGCGTGATCACAAGTCTTTATTCTTGGAGGAATTGGACGATCTTATCCACAAGGTATCCATCTTTGGATTTCACTTTGCTACCTTGGATATCCGACAAGATAGTAGGGTACACCACAATGCATTTACCAAAATGGTTCAAACGCTGTTGGATGCTGATGAAACAATCTTCCCTTCAAATTATTTGGAACTTTCTTCCGAAGATCAAATTGAGGTATTATCTGAGCTAAAAGGCACTATAGATATTCGCATTTTCTCTGATGATATGTTGGTGAAAACCTTGGGGTCTATTCAAGCTATCAAAGAGATTCAATATAGAAATGGCAAGCGTGGTGCGCACAGGTACATTATCAGTAATAATCAAACAGCATTGAATGTCATGCAGACCTTCGCCATGCTCAACTTATCTGGATTCGGCAAAAAATTACCCGTTGATATCATTCCTTTGTTTGAAACCATAGATGATCTTCAGAATTCAAAAAAGGTCATGAAAACCTTATATGCCAATAAAGCATACCGCGCTCATGTAAAATACAGAAAAGACAAGCAAACGATCATGCTTGGTTTTTCAGACGGGACTAAGGATGGAGGTTATTTAATGGCCAATTGGGCCATTTTTAGAGCAAAAGAAGCACTCACAGAAATTTCAAGAGAATTTGGAATCAAAGTAATTTTCTTTGATGGTCGCGGTGGTCCTCCCGCACGAGGAGGAGGAAAAACAAGTCAGTTTTATGCCTCTTTGGGTCCAACTATTGAGGATAAAGAAATTCAGTTAACGATTCAGGGGCAGACTATTAGTTCTAATTTTGGGACTTTGAACTCTGCACAATATAACCTTGAGCAATTATTGAGTTCTGGAATTAAAAACGAGGTGTTTAAGAAAGATGTAATGAGCGATGAGCATCAAATCATCATGAATGACCTAGCAGAAACCAGTTATAAGGAATATGTCGCTTTTAAGAAGCACCCCCAATTTTTACCCTATCTGGAAAAAATGAGCACGCTTCAGTATTATGCAAAAACCAATATTGGCAGCAGACCTAGTAAACGCTCAACATCTGATCAACTGAAATTTTCTGATTTAAGAGCTATTCCTTTTGTGGGAAGCTGGAGTCAGTTAAAGCAAAACGTACCTGGCTTCTTTGGTGTAGGAACTGCATTAAAAAAATACGAAGATGCAGGAGCATTTGATAAAGTGCAAGATCTATACAACCAGTCCGACTTTTTCAAAGCATTACTAGAAAATAGTGTGATGAGCCTAACAAAATCATTTTTTGAGCTCACCGCCTATATGGCTGATGATCGTGAGTTTGGTGAATTTTGGCAATTAATTTATCAAGAGTATAAAACAAGTAAAAGATTGCTGTTAAAAATTACGGGGCACAAGGAATTAATGGAAAATTATCCCGATGGAAAAGCCTCAATTGAGGTGAGAGAAGATATTGTCCTTCCACTACTCACCATTCAACAATTTGCTTTGAGAAAAATTCAAGAACTTCAGAAAAATGATGAGCAGAACTCAGAAACGTTAGAAGTTTATCAAAAAATGGTGACACGGTCTTTATTTGGAAATATCAACGCAAGTAGAAACTCAGCGTAATCTACTTAGAGACTTTAAAAATGTCGAATTGACACACACTTATTTTTTAAGTAGCTCCAATTTTTCTGCAAAATAATCACAAAAATCACGCATTGTTGCACTCATTTTATCGTCATTGGTAGCCCTTTCAAAAGTATTTGCCATGGACATCAGAGTTTGATGAAAAAATTGTTTCATCTCATCTACAGACATCTCTTTGGTCCAGAGATCCATACGTAACGTATCTTTGGTTTTATGATCCCAAACGGACAGCAAAATAGCTTTTGTGGCTTCGTCTTCTACGCCTCCATCTTTGGCTGTCCAAATCATCTGTTCAGGTATTCTATTCTCGTCTAAATCTACTGTAAACTCTATCTTAGATCTATGGGTTGTTGCCATCACTCTTTTGGTTTATAATTTGACTTTTCAAAAATCTCTTCCTCAGAGGTTTCCAAAAAGGTCTGCAAAGATACATCATTCTTTTCCATAAAAGAGCGAACGATTTGCCACCCCATCCATTGTCCTATTCTTCCGGGGGAACGTGAATCTTCTGAAAGATAAAATTTAGAAAATGGAGCATCTTGTAAAAACCTTTTACCAAGGTTGGCATCTGTACTGTACAACATATCGTACTCTATAAAATACCTCCAAACTTGGGATTCATTGGCAATTGCCCAGTTCAACTTCTCCTTAGAATAGCCGATTTTAAGGTGATCAGATTTTTCGGGGAGGTACAGGTCTAACAGGTATAGTTTCTTCCCTTCAGCGATCATTTTCCCTATGAAAGTTCGGTTTGCAGAGGGCGTAATTTGTCTTTCTATGAGCTTTAAAGCAACATCTACAACAATTCTCTCTTGTTTGTTATTTTCCTTGATGTAATCGGGAAAGTCCGCGTAAAACGGACTCTCTTTCCCAAGGTAAACGTCTAGAGAGAGATAGAGTAAGTCGTCATTATAAACCACGCGATATTCATAGTCGATGTTATTTAAAACGGTGATTACATCTGGAACTTCAAACTTTTTATGATAGTATTTTACGTGCTTAAATAGCTGATTTAATTCTTTTTCTGTTGTTTTAAAATTCTTATATGCCTTCTGTATTTCAAAAAATAATTCTCGTTCATCCAAATCATTAATTTTAGCCATCCAAATACTATCTGGTGTGCTATCTGGAAATAGCTTTGGGTATGTTTTTTTCAATTGATTTAGGTCATTTTTATCAGCATTATAAAAATCAATTTCAAATCTTTTAATAGAAAAGTTGGCTTGTATACCAGAAACATCAACCAGATTTTTTGGTTTCTCTGTACAGGAGAAAAACATGCTATAAAGTAGGTTCAGGAGGATATAATTTCGCATTTGCTTTGTATCTTAGCCTAAAATTTAAACGCCAAAAATACTAAAATAGTTCACCATGCAAGTAGAAGGAGTTGTAGATTATATTGTTAACTGGTTAAAGGAGTATGCGCAGAACGCTGGTATCAACGGATTTGTTGTTGGTGTTTCTGGAGGGATTGATTCAGCAGTAACCTCAACCTTGTGTGCTAAAACTGGACTTCCCACCTTATGTTTAGAAATGCCTATTTATCAGGCAGAAAATCATATAAGTAGAGCATTGAATCACATTGCTTGGCTACAAGAGCATTACAATAATGTATCCTTAACTCACGTGAATTTAACCCCTGTTTTTGATAGTTTAGTAGGTGCTCTCCCACCTGTAGAAAATGAAGAAAGTAGGCTGATGTCTTTAGCAAATACGAGAGCTCGACTGAGAATGACCAGCTTGTATTATTTTGCAGCTTTACACGGATATATTGTGGCTGGGACAGGCAATAAAGTCGAAGATTTTGGTGTAGGCTTCTACACGAAATATGGTGATGGTGGGGTAGATATAAGCCCTATTGCCGACCTTCTAAAATCGGAGGTGTATGCCCTTGCAGGTGTGCTAGGTGTTCATCGAGAGATCATAGAAGCTCCACCTACAGACGGATTATGGGGAGACCACCGCTCTGATGAAGATCAGCTTGGAGCTTCGTATAAGGAGCTGGAATGGGCCATGGAAATGCAAGACAAAGGAAAACAAATACAGGATTTTTTAGGAAGAGAAAAGGAAGTGTTTGAGATCTACACAAGATTCAACAGTTCCAATCAACATAAGATGAACCCCATACCAGTATGCGAAATTCCTGAAAATTTAAAGTAAATCTCCAACTATAAGCTTTTTTGATCCATACAAACTCTCTTTTTTGATCCATTAGCAATTTAAAATGAGAGCATCAGAAAAAAATTGTTAAAGTGGCAACGAGAATGATGTTCTTTATAATAAAGATTTCTTTTTTAGCAAATCTTGTAGGTGTTAACTACAAAATTAATTTAACAAAACTACAGTGAAGAATCACTTACAAGAATTACTGCAAGGTATATTAATTATCACATTTATATACATTCTATTTTTCAGGAATAATGTGAATCTTCAGCCAATAGAAGTGAAGCATTTACAGAGGGATTAGCAAAGCGAAATTCGATGACTCTACAAGGTGAAATAGTTAATTTTAACAGACGTTTTTAAAAATATCATGTGTACTGTCACTTACTTGCCCTTAAACAACGAAGGATTTATATGCACTTCTAACTGAGATGAGAATCCTATGCGGAAAACTCTACCGCCACAAAGATACCTTGAGCGTAACACAGAGCTGATATTTCCTAGGGGTGAAGCTGGAGACTGTTAGCATAACTTCTGTGAAAAAAGACGGGCAACTCACCTTAGACTATATTCACTTCAGAGATGTTGAGAAGACCTTCATACAACTTTAGTAAAATGCAAAAGCGATGACTATCACAATGGCAAAGCCCAATACCCCCAAAAACGTATAGATGGCATTAAGGAGCATAAATTTAAAAAAGGTTCTAAAATATCCCTGTTGATAAAATTTCTTCATAGCAATATACAAGTAAATTAAGAATAGTCCTGTAAATGTGAGTGCTACATCAGCATTCGCTACAAATAGATTGATTAAAAAGAAAATAGTTAATAAAATAAAAAATACAGTCTGAGTGTGGAAAACAAAGATCAAATGTTCAACATAAGTAAACTTTCTTCGGATATAAATCAGCTTTAGGAACAAGGTAAAGAGTGGAAGAAATATAAATAAGGAGATGGAAGCATACGAGATAAGTTCTTGCAGAAATTCTTTATTAGCCTTTTTTGTATTGTCTCTAAAGGAGTTTAAAACTTCTGCTTTTGTGTACAAAAACCGATTCAAAAAATCTTTTTTTAGTTTTAAATTGTCCAAACCTTCATTAACACCTATATTGGGATTTTTGTCTCTAAACTCCATCATTTCAACTAGTCTATGATCTATTCCCCCAATATTAATTACTGGTTTGTTTTGATCCATACCAATAGAATCTAAGACCTGAGGTGGAATTAATTCCATAACTTCTGCTCTTTTGCTTGAGTCTAAATTTTGAAAGGTTGTTTTTAAATTATTCTGGGCAGTCTTTGCAACTGAATCTAAAACTTTTACATTATCTGCGTTTACCATACTCGGAGAAGGAGGTTTCTGTGTTCCTCCGTCAGAAAATTCTCGAAACTCTTGATATGTGTTTGTGAGTCCAACGATTAGGAAAAATAAAATGGAAACGGTAAGATAAAACTGAAACGGATTTGAATAGCGTTGTCTTTTACCACTGACAAAATCTTTTGAAACTTTTCCAGGGTTGGTAAGCAAAGGGATGATGGTTGTCCAAAATTTCGCATCCCAAGAAATAAATCCATTAAATACTTCTGCAAGAAAGCTTTTAAAACTGATCTGTTTTCCCTTGTTTTTCTGACCACACTCTGGGCAAAATTTTTCGTGACCAAAAAAGGGATGCCCGCAGTTTAAACATTCAGCAGCCTTAATTTTGTTGGGGGTCTTATTTTTTTTTATCAGTTTGATGATATATGTGTTGAAAGTTGAAATGTTGGAATCGCTACATCAAAGATTTGCTGTGTCTCTACATTCAACATTTTGTAGTACCCACTCATAGCTCCAAAAGAGGACAGTAAAAAACAACCCGACTTGTACCTGTAGGTGTCCTCTGGCACCAAAACAGGAGTCTGCCCCACGACCCCCTCTCCTTCAACAATTTGAGTATAATTTAATGAGTCATAAATTTTCCAGAAACGATCTGTAAGCTGAACAGTCTCCAATGACTTATTTTCTACAGTAATGTAATAGCTAAAATTGTGATATAAAAAGTGGTTTCTTTGTAAAGGTCCTTCATATACGACCTCCACTGAAATTTTAATGCCTTTTGTAATCTGTTGAACCATGATGGCTAATGTACTATTTTTGAGATCGCCAGTCAAGAATGGTGACCATATTTGAAGATCTACAGCTAGCGTTCTCCTACCAAAGTTGCTGTTCCCACGCCAATTACTCGATCGTAAAGACCACCAGGTGGCTTGTAATAAACAATTACAGTATATTCATTTTCAGTCTTAGAAAAGTCACCTCGAATATCGGATTGTGAAACAGTTCCATCGGTGTCTTCCGTAACGAACGTGTAATTGTAAAATCCTTGCTTTAGGAGAATGCGAGCATTGTAAGTCATTGTAGTCGCATCAAAAGTCATTAAATTTTCCTTAAGCAAGAGAAAATTATTAAACCCTCCATATACATAAACATTTTTATTTTCAAATGCCTGTTCTACTTTTAATGTAAAGAACATCATTGCATAATCTGCTTCGGTGCTAGGATCAGAGCCCTCCATTGTTTGAATCAAAAACTGCCCGTTGATATCAGGATTGTATGTGTAATTTTTCACCAGCTTATTAGTGTAGGGGTGCAAGTAATTATAAAATAATTCATTTCTCTCTACTCTCGCAACATTCACGCTAGCATTTCTAATCGTCTTGTTATCATAAAATAAATATTCATTCCCTCCCCAAAAATTAGTTTTTCTGATGTAGCGGTATATCAATTGACTGGGTTTGAAAAATTGAGGCTGAATATGAGTAATTGCTGTTTTCCAATTCTGGTTTTGCAGAATAGCCACATGAATTTCTTGATTGGGCATGTTCAGTCTAATCGTGGGGTGGTTAACGGTAAAGTTAACCGTTTGCTTTTGATTGAGGAAGCTGGTATTCCGACTTCTTGTTGCTTGAACTCCCACAGTGGCCACCGATTCATAAAGCGTAAACCTTCTTGTAAATACAACGTTATCGTAAGCATCTAAGATAGAGACCACGTAATTCCCGCTTTTTGTAATTCGGGTATTTTGATTCGGGAATTGAACAGTATAGTGCGTATAATTTTGAAACGTATTAAACGAATTTGTCACATTGAAAATCATCCGTGATTGAAATCCGTTGATATACTGACTCGGTAAGAGACGACTAGGTGTCCAGTCGTGATTCATCTGTTCAATTTTGTAATAGTAATCTTTTTGATCGCCCTCTAAATCATCAAAATTTAATTCCAGTATTGTACCCACGGGTACAACGATAGCAAAATTGGTTTTCTGAAGAGGTTTGAGTTGTATTGATTTGATGTAGTCAGGAACTTGTTGTGCAAATGCACAATAAATTCCAGAAGCACAGAGCAAAAATAGCAGAATCCTTTTCATGAAATATCGTATAATTTAACTGATAGTTGGGGTGAATCTACATTGTATTTCACAAACCTAAGCAATATATTTTTAGTTTGAAAATCGCGTTATTTAGACTTGTTATAAATAAGTTTAAAGCGATAAGATTAAGAAGCAAATCTCCTGTCTTCACTCACAAAATCACTAAATTTGCATGATTTTTACAGACAATTAAATTTCGTATCGATTATGTCAAAAGACATTCGTATCAAAAAGGGCTTAGACATTAAGCTGATTGGCGAGGCGGAGCAGAAAACTACCGAGATTTCTACTAACGGTGAGTACGCCATAAAACCAGAAGATTTTCACGGAATCACCCCTAAATTAATTGCAAAAGAAGGGACAGAAATATTAGCAGGTGAGGCACTTTTTTATGAAAAGAGTGATGAACGAATTTTATTTCCAAGCCCTGTAAGCGGAAAAGTAATGGAGGTTATTCGTGGAGCCAAGCGTAAAATTTTATCTTTAAAAATTCTTGCAAATAGTTCGCAAGAATACAAAGACTTTGGCAAACAAGATGTGGATAAAATGACCGGAGAACAGGTAAAAACACACCTCCTTTCTTCTGGTTGCTGGCCATTTATCAAACAACGACCTTTTGATGTAGTAGCAAATCCTAACCAGACTCCAAAAGGAATTTTTATCTCTGCTTATGCCAGTGCACCCTTAGCAGCTGACTATGATTATGTTCTTTCTGGTAAAGGGGAAGAACTACAAATAGCACTAACAGCTCTTTCTAGGCTTACACACGGGAAAGTGCATGTATCAATTGGCAAAAATTCCAACTCACCCTTAAGAGAGCTAAATAATATCGAGCTCCATGAAATTTCAGGGCCACACCCTATCGGTAATGTAAGTACTCAGATTGCTCAAATCGATCCGATTAACAAAGGTGAGGTTGTATGGGTAATCACTCCGCAAGACTTAGTTGTGATTGGTGAATTATTTTTAACTGGGTATTTTAACGCAACAAGAACAATTGCTTTAACTGGTTCTCATTTTGAAAGACCATCATACGTAAGAGCAGTTGCAGGAGCAACCATTAAAACGTTAGTTGCTAAAAATTTGAATGATAACAACACCAGAATAATTAGTGGTAATGTGTTGTCGGGAACAAAAGTAGCAGAAGACGGATTTCTGGGGTATTATGACAATCAAATTACTGCGATTCCCGAAGGTGACGATTATGAATTCTTTGGATGGAATAAGCCAGTATTCAACAAGATCTCTACTTCAAGGGCACTAACCTTCTCTTGGTTAAAACCCAATAAAAAATACGACCTCAATACAAATACCAATGGCGAACACAGAGCTTTTGTTGTTACTGGCTCTTATGAAAATGTGTTCCCATTAGATATTTATCCCATGCAATTTCTCAAAGCTTGTATGTATCAAGACTTAGATGAAATGGAAAACTTAGGAGGATATGAAGTAGCTCCCGAAGACTTCGCATTGACAGAATTTATATGCGTTTCCAAACAACCCCATCAAAAGATTGTAAGGGAAGGACTGGATTTAATGAAACAAGAATTAGGCTAAAAATTTGATAGAATGAGCTTAAAAGCAAGACTACATGGCTTAAAAGAAAAGTATAGAGGGACAAAGATGGCACCCGCCTTCAATGCACTACACACTTTTTTATACCTACCCAATGAGGTAACCCATGGAGGAACTCACATTAAAGCAGCTGACGACTTAAAACGTACTATGAATACGGTTATCATGGCATTAATCCCATGCCTAATTTTTGGTATGCTCAATGCGGGATATCAGCACTATGCCGCCATAGACAACTCATTAAGATTAAATCCATTGGTGAATTTTTTTACGTTGGATAACTTATGGATTGGAATCATCAAGGTATTGCCTTTGGTTGTCGTATCCTACGGCGTTGGCTTGATCATCGAATTTATCTTTGCCGTGATCAAAGGACACGAAGTAGAAGAAGGATACTTAGTGACAGGAATGCTGGTTCCGCTGATCGTTCCCGTAGACACTCCACTATGGATGCTAGCTGTTGCAGTAGCGTTTGGAGTTGTTATCGGCAAAGAAGTTTTTGGAGGCACCGGAATGAACATCTTAAATCCAGCCCTAACGATAAGAGCCTTTCTGTTCTTCGCCTATCCCACATGGATGAGTGGTGACAAAGTGTGGGTTCACGCAGCAGATCCAAGAGTAGGGAAATTAGGACAAGGGTATATTCCAGATGCCATATCAGGTGAAACCATTTTAGGAAGTTACGCGCAAAACCTAGAGCCCGTATATACCAACTGGGATAAGTTCTTTGGGTTTATTCCCGGGTCGGTAGGTGAAACATCAACCTTCTTGATTCTACTGGGAGCAGCCTTCTTAATCTTTACCAAGATTGGAAGTTGGAGGATTATCATATCTACCTTTGCAGGAGCAGCAGTCATGGGATTGATTTTTAACGCCGTTGTTCACGCAGAAATCATTACAGAGTCAAGTAAATTCTTCGGACTGATGAACACAGATTGGTGGGAACATTTGATGATTGGAGGTCTGGCATTTGGAGCAGTATACATGGCCACAGACCCTGTAACAGGCTCTCAGACCAATAAAGGAAAATGGATTTATGGATTTCTAATTGGATTCATTTCTATCATGATTCGCGTATTCAATCCAGCATATCCAGAAGGAGTATTCCTAGCAATTCTACTAATGAATGTATTCGCTCCAACAATAGACCACTATGTAGTTCAAGGAAACGTTAAGAGAAGATTAAAACGATTAAACGCCAAAATAGCATAAATTATGTCAAAGAAAACAGACGGAAACGTTTACACAGTCGTATTTGCAGTAGGAATGGTGCTTGTTGTAGGTGCTTTATTGGCCTTCTTAGCATCCTCTTTTAAATCAACCATAGATGAGAATAAACGGATAGAAAAGCAACAGAATATTTTGTATGCTATGGGAATTAATGAAAATGGAGAAGGCGATGTGAAATTTGTTTCAAAAAATGTTGTAGGGGACTTATTTGAAAAATATATTACACAACAATTGGTGATTCAGGGAGGTGACGTTACCCCTAATGATAAAGCCTACATGATTAATATCAAAAAAGAACAAGCACTTGCCAAAGAGGGTGAAAAAAGACGCTTTCCATTATTTATTGGCAAAAAAGATGAAAAAAAATTTTATATCGCACCCATCAGAGGTAAAGGGCTTTGGGACGCGATCTGGGGTTATATAGCAATGGATGAAAACATGGTGGTACAAGGAGCTTACTTCGACCATAAAGGAGAGACCCCTGGTTTAGGAGCAAATATTAAAGAACGCTTCTTTATGGACGATTTTATTGGAGAACATCTGTTAGATTCTAACGGGAATTTCAAAGGCATCCGTGTTGCTAAAGGAAATAACGATCCAAAAAATGATGAAAAAACAGATTATGAAGTAGATGCCATTGCTGGTGCTACAATTACAGGCGATGGCGTATCTGCAATGATTAAATCTGATCTAAAGCTATATATACCTTATTTTAAATCTTTAAAAGCGAATTAATATGGGACTTTTATCAAAAAAAGACACAAAACTCATAACAGACCCATTAGCAGATAATAATCCTATCACTATTCAGGTATTGGGAATCTGCTCTGCATTAGCAATTACTGCTGAGTTGAAGGCCTCCATTGTAATGTCTATCTCTGTATTATTTGTGCTTGGAGTTGGAAATGTGGTCATCTCGTTAATGAGAAACATCATTCCTTCTAAGATCAGAATTATCGTTCAGTTAATTGTGGTGGCCACTCTGGTAATTATTGTAGATCTGGTCCTAAAAGCCTTTGCTTACGAACTGAGTAAAACACTGTCCGTTTTTGTCGGACTAATTATCACAAATTGTATTATCATGGGACGTTTTGAGTCATTTGCCCTAGGTAACGGGCCATGGAGATCATTTTTAGATGGGGTTGGAAATGCCCTAGGTTATGCGGTAATTTTAATTATTGTAGGATTTTTTAGAGAATTGTTAGGATCTGGAACTTTATTAGGAATCAAAGTTCTGGGCGACTCAGTTGAGAAAACAGGATTGTATGCCTATGGATATGAAAACAATGGGTTCATGTTATTATCACCCATGGCATTAATCGTTGTTGGAATTATCATTTGGGTACAGCGTTCAAGAAATAAAGCATTAATTGAAGAACACTAGGATGCCATGGAACACGTAGAATTATTTTTTAAATCCATTTTTATAGACAATATGGTCTTTGCCACATTCCTTGGAATGTGTTCTTACCTTGCAGTATCAAAAAAGGTATCTACAGCCGTTGGTTTAGGTGCCGCAGTGATCTTCGTTTTAGCGGTGACTGTCCCTTTAAATTGGCTGCTAGATCAATATATACTGAGAGAAGGAGCCTTAGTATGGCTAGGACCTGAGTTTGCCGAATACGACCTTAGCTTTTTATCTTTTATCATGTTTATTGCCACCATTGCCACGATGGTTCAATTGGTAGAAATTATTGTAGAGAAGTTCTCACCAGCGCTATACAATTCACTAGGGATTTTTTTACCGTTGATTGCGGTAAACTGTGCCATCCTTGGTGGATCTCTCTTCATGCAGTCTCGTGAAATTGCCACCCTAGGCTTGGCGTTGAATTACGGAATTGGGTCTGGAATTGGATGGTTCCTAGCCATCCTTGCCATTGCAGCCATTCGCGAGAAAATTCGCTATTCCGCTGTTCCACAAGCGCTAAGAGGTTTAGGAATTACTTTTATCATTACTGGTCTAATGGCCATTGGATTTATGAGTTTTGGAGGAATGTTAACTGGTGGCGATGAAGGAGAAGACAAAGAGCAAACAGAAATCTCCAATGAAAAAAACAAAGAAAATAAAGATATTGTCCTAAAAGAGGACACTGAAAATAAAGCGTTAGCAGAAATGACAACAGAAATAGAGAAATAAGATGATTGGATTAGCAACTACTACAGGAACGATCTTAGCAACAGTTGCCGCATTTTTGGTAATCACCCTGTTACTTGTGGCTTTATTATTGTTTGTAAAGCAGAAATTATCTCCATCAGGACCAGTTACAATTACCATTAATGGAGAGAAGAAAATTGAAGTAGCATCAGGAAGTACATTGCTGACGACCCTTGGAAATGAGAAAATTTTCTTACCATCCGCATGCGGAGGAGGAGGATCCTGTATTCAATGTGAGTGTCATGTAAATGCCGGAGGTGGAGAAGCACTGCCCACAGAAGTGCCCCACTTCACAAGAAGGGAATTAAAATCAGGAGTGCGTTTGGCATGTCAAGTAAAAGTAAAGCAGGACATGGATATCTCGATTCCAGAAGAAATTTTTGGAATCAAGAAATGGGAAGCCACCGTAGTAAGAAATTATAATGTAGCATCTTTCATCAAAGAGTTCGTTGTAGAAATTCCAGAAGATATGGGATACAAAGCAGGAGGATATATTCAAATTGAAATTCCTAAATGTGAAGTGAAATATTCTGACATAGATATTACAGCACATCCTGAAGAACAAGAAACACCAGATAAAATTCAAGCAGAATGGGATAAGTTTGGTATATGGCCATTAGAAATGAAAAACGACGAAACTGTTGAACGTGCAAACTCTATGGCATCTTACCCAGC
>CAXRAW010000068.1:0-6491 GCA_964228785.1 Flavobacteriaceae bacterium | reverse complement strand
GGTTGGCAACAAAATTAAAATCTGGATACTTTACAATCAACCCAGAAAAAAGCTACCGATATCCACTATTTGGCGATAGAAAAGGGAAAAACTACTTTACACTATATTTAGATTTTCCGGGTAAAGAAAAGCACATTTTTTCCGATATTTCATATATTTTATTGCTCTCGTTGCTGTTTATTCTGATCATTATTGTTGCTTTCTCAAGTTCGCTTTATCAATTGGTCAGACAGAAAAAAATCTCTGAAATTAAAACAGATTTTATCAACAACATGACACATGAGTTTAAGACTCCTATTGCCACCATTAACCTAGCCCTAGATTCCATCAAAAATCCTAAAATTTTAGAGGACAGCAATAAAGTACTGCGATATATTAAAATGATTCGCGACGAAAATAAAAGAATGCACGGACAAGTAGAAAGCGTACTTAGAATTTCAAGACTAGAGAAAAATCAAATAGAAATTAATAAAGATACTATTGATGTTAACGATGTGATTAAAGACGCAATATCACATGTCAACTTGCTCACCATAGACAAAAAAGGGAGCATTACTACACATCTAAATGCCATCCAATCAGAAGTATTGGCCAGTCAATTTCATATGACCAACGTATTGGTTAATATGTTAGAAAATGCCTTAAAATATTCAGAGAGTGCTCCAAAAATTGATGTCTGTACCGAGAGTACCAGCAAAAACTTCATTATCAAGATCAAAGATGAAGGTATTGGTATGAGCAAGCAAGCTCAGAAGCATATTTTTGAAAAATTCTATAGAGAACAAAAAGGAAATATCCATAATGTAAAAGGGCATGGTCTAGGCCTTGCATACGTTAAAGAAATTGTGGACAATCATCACGGAACAGTTTTTGTAGAGAGTGAAAAAGGAAAAGGAAGCATATTTACAGTCAAATTACCCTTAATATAAAAACAAATAACATGGGAATTAAAAAGATTTTATTAGTTGAAGATGATCCAAATTTTGGCATCGTATTAAAAGATTATTTAGCATTAAACGACTACCACGTTACACATGCTAAGGACGGAATAGAAGGTTTAATTATGTTTAAAAACAATGATTTTGACCTGTGTATTTTAGATGTAATGATGCCTAGAAAGGACGGTTTTTCCTTGGCAAAGGATATTCGATCAACCAACAAAGAGATACCCATTGTCTTTTTAACAGCCAAGACAATGAAAGAAGACGTTCTTAAAGGATATCAAGTGGGGGCCGACGACTATCTCAATAAACCCTTCGATTCTGAAGTGTTGCTGTTTAAGATCAGAGCAATTCTACAAAGAAAAGACCAAGGCGCAGCCACCGAAAATGAAGAATTTGAATTCAACATAGGAAAGTTCTTTTTCAACTCAAAATTACGTCATCTGTCTGTTGGAGACAACGAACCCCAAAAACTATCACCCAAAGAAAGCAAGCTCCTTAGAATGCTCGCATTGCATAAAAATGATCTGATGCCTAGGGAACTGGCACTGACAAAAATTTGGAGAGACGACAATTATTTTACATCCAGAAGTATGGATGTGTATATCGCAAAGCTCCGTAAGTATTTAAAAACAGATGACGATGTTGAGATCCTCAATATCCATGGAGAAGGGTTTAGACTCGTTGATAAAGTGAATTCATAACCAAGTGCTATCTTTTGTGGTTATACATCTTTCGCGTATTCGTCCTCTTTTTAAGTAATTGAACCGACCAAACTTAGCTATTGCTGATGGATATAGAAGCGTGGCGAACTTCCAATTGTCTTGGTCTTTATTTGATGAATTCATCTATGAGAGCACCTGTTTAAACTGACAATAGCTATCTGATATTTAGAAATATTCCTTCGTTCGAATATTCCAAATGAACCATCTCTGCTTTAAGGATCATATTGTAAAATCAATTTGCAAACCTACTTCAGCAAATAAGATTCAGAATCATCCTGTTTGTGTAACATACAAAACAATGATTTGGTCGATGCTTTCTGTAAACTCCCCGAAAATAGGGTAAAAAATCCCAAAACGGTTTACTAAGTTTAACAAAAACGTTTATTTTTTATCTTATAAGGACTACCTATATTTGTAAAGTCCTCATTTTTAAATTTACAATAAAATGATTGCCCAATGAAGATTCATATTGCAGACAATCATCAAATACTCATCGAAGGTGTTAAAGCCGTGCTAAAAGTGCATGATATTCAGGTAGAAGGATACTCAACCAATGGTCTTGAAGTCATTATGTGGAGGGAACAAAATGAGGCAGACATTCTCATATTAGACATTTCCATGCCTATTATGAATGGCTACGAAGTTCTAGAGCATTTTAGAAAGAAAAAATTCATCAGAAATTTCATCAAAATGAACGTTAAAGAACGATGGGAATAGCTGGTTTTTCAAAAGAAAAAGCAAGTGCTATAAGTGGTCAGTTAACCAACAGGAGTTTCTTTAACATGCAAGAATCGAGTGAGCTTCATAGAGAGATCAAGGAAAATAATTTTTGCATTCCCATTACGCTCAATGTGATGCAACGCGTCGTTAAGTTCTTTGTCAATCGCATGAATGTTCCCACCATGCACAAAAGGAGCAAAGTTTTTAAGATCAAATTTAGGTGTTTGGATTTCCAAAAATACCAGTTCCGGAGAAGCATAATTCAACAGAAGTGCCTGTCTAAAAAACTGCAAGCAATAGCCTAGGAATTGCTTTTGTGTTTCTCGCCCAGATTTGGCAATCTCACTAGACCACACAACCAAATCTTGGATAACAGCTGCATTTCCTTTTGCGCGGAACGCCGCACGAATCCAAGTAATAAACCACTGCTCAAATTGCAAGGTACTGGCATCCTGACGAAGGATGTGAAGGGCTTTATTAAAATTCCCATCAGCTTGGTGGGCAATTTTTCTGGCTTCGTTCTCAGAAAGCTGCTCTCTAGTCATTAGAGCTTGAACAATATTATTTTCACTCAATGCAGGAAAGTAAAGCGCTTGACAGCGCGATTTAATGGTGTTGATAATCTGATCTTCATTTTCTGTAACCAATAAAAAAACTGTTTTGTCGGGAGGTTCTTCAATGAGTTTAAGAAGTTTGTTAGATGCAGCATTATTCATCTTTTCTGCCATCCATATCATCATGACTTTAAATCCACCCTCGTAAGATTTCAGTAGCAATTTCTTTACTATATTTTGAGCCTCATCTACGCTAATGAGCCCTTGTTTGTTTTCTACCCCAATAGACTCAAGCCAGTTAAATAGATTGCCATAGGGCTGCTCCTTTAAAAAGCTACGCCATTCCTCCAAAAATAAATCGCTTACTGGGTGCTTTTTAACGGAATTATTCGTCGTTACCGGAAAAGCAAAATGAAGATCAGGATGCTGTAGTTTTGCCACTTTTTTTTGGGTGGCCTCTGGATCATTGGATGATACTTCTAAAAGTAGCTGAGCATAGGCCAATGCCATGGCTAAGGTACCACAGCCCTCATTGCCAACAAACAACTGCGCATGCGGCACTCGACCATTTTTAGCGGTAGTCTTTAAATGCTCTTTGATATGCGCTTGTCCGATAACTTTATCAAATCTCATAAAGCAAATATAGGATAATGGACTGATGAATATTCAATTTTGAATAATGAATTACAAACAGGGCAAGGCAGGTTTCTTAACTTGCGAAAACGTTCGAGGAATTTTTGCTGTTTCCACTTCTTTAAACTTCCTGAAATAGTTAATTTTACCAAAATCATTTTACCCATGAAAACCATCCACGATTTTAGTTTTAAAAATCAGAAAGCACTAATTAGGGTCGATTTCAATGTCCCCTTAAGTGATACCTTTGAGGTTACAGATACGACAAGAATAGAAGCCGCCAAACCAACAATTATCAAAATATTAGAAGACGGTGGATCTGCTGTTTTAATGTCGCACCTAGGAAGACCAAAAGGAATAGAAGAAAGATTTTCATTAAAGCATATTGTGGATAAGGTATCGGAAGTCATTGGGGTACAGGTAAGGTTTGTTGACGATTGTATAGGAGATCATGTCAAAGATGCCATTGAAAATTTAAAAAATGGCGAAGTTTTGTTGTTGGAAAATCTTCGTTTTTACACAGAAGAAAAAGAGGGAGAAGAGTCTTTTGCTGAAAAACTATCAAAATGGGGAGATATTTATGTGAATGATGCCTTTGGAACTGCCCATAGGGCCCATGCTTCAACCACTATAGTAGCACAATTTTTTCCAAATCGTAAATGCTTTGGGAATCTCCTAGCTACAGAAATTGAAAGTATCGACAAAGTATTGAATCACAGTAAAAAACCAGTACTGGCGGTACTAGGAGGTGCAAAAGTTTCGTCAAAAATTACGGTGATTGAGCATATTTTAGACAAAATAGACCACTTGATTATTGGGGGAGGAATGACGTTTACTTTTGTAAAAGCACAAGGAGGTCGCATTGGAAATTCCATCTGTGAGGATGACAAGATGGGGTTAGCTATCGAAATTTTGAAAAGTGCAAAAGCAAAAAACGTAGAAGTTCACATTCCTGTAGATGTAGTGGCAGCAGATAGTTTTAGTAACGATGCCAATACGCAAGTGGTAGATGTAAGCCAGATTCCCGACGGATGGCAAGGGCTTGACGCTGGCCCAAAATCGCTTGAGCGCTTTGATGACGTAGTTAGTAAATGTCAAACCATCCTATGGAATGGCCCATTGGGTGTCTTTGAAATGGAAAACTTTGCCAAAGGAACAATTGCCCTCGGGAAATCAATTGAAAAGGCAACTCGGAATGGAGCATTCTCATTAGTAGGAGGAGGAGATTCGGTTGCTGCTGTAAAGCAATTTGGATTTGCCGAGAAAGTGAGTTATGTCTCTACTGGAGGAGGAGCAATGCTAGAGACATTAGAAGGAAAAACACTTCCGGGAATTACTGCGATATTAGATTAATCATCAGTTAAAATTTGTTTATTGCAAACACATCGGCTACATGATTAAAATCCCAATGCTCTGCAATCAAAAAGCATCTGTCTCATTAGATAGACGGGTTCAGCAAGAGCATCGTTAAAAACCAAATATAAACATATGAAATATACAACACTACCCAGTACTGATGTGAAAGTAAGTAAGATTTGCTTAGGAACTATGACTTGGGGAAATCAGAATACAGAGGCTGACGGTCACGAACAAATGGACTATGCCTTGGATCAAGGGGTGAATTTTTTTGATACAGCAGAACTCTATGCAGTCCCTGTTTCCAAAGAAACCTATGGCAAAACAGAGGAAATTATCGGTAGTTGGTTCAAGAAAACAGGAAACAGAGATCGGGTAATCTTGGCAAGTAAAATTGCAGGTGCTGGCACATACACAGCTCATATTCGCTCTAATGGGTTTGCCAAAGAAGCCATTATTTCTGCTGTGGAAGGAAGTTTAAAAAGACTGCAAACAGACTATATTGATCTGTATCAGTTGCACTGGCCAGAAAGAGGCGTCAATTGTTTTGGAGTTCGAGATTATCCATACGCCACTTCGCGTGAGGAAGCGGAGAATCATTATGAGATTTTAGAAACATTGACTGGTTTGGTGAAGCAAGGTAAAATTCGTCATGTAGGGCTGTCTAATGAAACACCATGGGGAACTATGAAATATTTAGAGACCGCTAAGAAATACAATTTCAGTAGAATGATCACCATTCAGAATTCGTATTCGTTAATCCATAGAGGATATGAATATGGAATGTCTGAAGTTTCTATGCGAGAAAACATCGGTTTATTAGCCTATTCTCCACTAGCGCAAGGAGTCTTATCGGGAAAATATTTAGATGGAAATCAGCCCGAAGGTGCTAGAGGGACATTATTTCCAAGGTTTATCGCTCGATACAGAGGAGATGGGTCTACAGCTGCAGTAAGAGAATATCTAAAGATTGCAGACAACCACGGGATATCGCTGTCTGAGTTATCTTTGGCCTTTGTTAATCAATTGCCATTTGTTACCAGTAACATTATTGGAGCTACAAGAATGGAGCAACTCAAAGAGAATATTGGGAGTATTCATGTCAAATTATCTGAAGAGATACTCCAAGAGATCGAAGCTGTTCATGCTGCAATACCGAACCCTGCTCCTTAACCCAAGGAGTAAGTTCAATGTCTATTATTAGTAAAATAGGGGTGCACGACAAATTTCTGTCTTCGTTAATAACTCTGATTTTTTGGAAGTCAAAAACTCAACAAAATCAGTTATTTGGCGAAACTGAAAAATCATAAAAATCTCTATTTACGGAAATTTGTCGTGCACCTGTCATCCTTTTATTTGAAGTAATTTTAACTTTTTTTCTTTTTTTAAATGTTTTCCTTTATTAAGACTTTGACCTTTATTTGACCCATACCCAAAGTATGAGTCTCATCAAATAAAATGAAAAAAGCATTGTATTTTTGCTAGATGGATTTTAAACTACAATCAGAGTTTCATCCCACTGGTGATCAGCCAGAAGCCATCAGACAACTTTCAGAGGGCAT
>CAXRAW010000067.1:0-3930 GCA_964228785.1 Flavobacteriaceae bacterium | reverse complement strand
ATTAATTTCGTTTTTTCAACCCGACTATCTTTGACTCTAAGCCAAGTGTAGTAGGCATTTTTACTTACTTTCATGCATTTACACATCTTCTCAACAGGAAAGGTGCCTGTGTAACGTTCTATGAACTTATACCTTACTTGTGATAATCGGGTATTTTTTTTTCGCTCATGACTTCTACGTGGTGAAAATAGTTGATGAGTCCCGATTTCTCTAGTTTCCGTTCTTGGTCTAATAAGTCGCCCTTGGTGGCAACAATAAGCTTGTATTGTCCGTGTAAAGAGTGTAGCACTTCTTCTACTCCTGCTAATAGTTCTATGGGCTTATCTAACATTTCTTTCCCGATATTGAGGAGATCTCCGATGGCGCTTTGTGGCAGTGTGTCATTGGATAACTCTAGTGCGGTCTCTATCATAGATAGTACAAAGCCTTTGATACCGTAGCCGTAATAGGGCAGGTTTTTCATTTCTAATTGAAACAACTCTTGCTCTATTTTGTTGGGTGTTTCGTAATTGGATAATAGGGTAGCAAATTTTCTTTCGGCTTCTCTAAAATAGGTTTCATTAACCCAGAGCGTGTCATCGGCGTCAAAGGCGATTACTTTTATTTGTTGATTCTTCATCTTTTAGTATTTGTCTGGCCTTTTCTAAATCTTCGGGGGTGTCTATTCCTATGACAGCTGAGGGTGTTTCAATCATTTTAATTTTTTTACCGACTTCTAAATATCGAATTCCTTCAATTTTTTCTGCAGATTCTAATGGTGTTTTAGGGGTGTGATAAAAATTGATTAATGCACTTTTTCGAAATGCATACACACCTATATGCTTGTAATATTTTACTTGACTGCTGGAATCTCTCTTAAAGGGGATGGGACTCCGAGAGAAATACATAGCAAATTCTTTTTGGTCTGTGATTACCTTGACGTTATTGGGATTTTGAATTTCTTCGTCTTTGGTGAGTGCTACTTTAAGGGAAGCGATATCTACTTCGCAGTAGTGATCGTTTTTAAAAACATCTATGAGTTTTGCAAGTGAAACTTCATCTATAAAGGGTTCGTCTCCTTGGACGTTTACTACGATATCTGTTGTTATATGTTCTACTGCTTCTGCGATTCTATCGGAGCCACATTCGTGTTCTTTGGTGCTCATGATGGCTTTTCCACCGTGGGCTGTGATGGTGTTAAAAATACGATCGGAGTCTGTAACCACATAAACATCAGTAAAAAGTGCTGTTGCTACAGTAGCTTCATAGGTTCTCTGAATCACGGGTTTGCCTCCTAGGTTTTTCATGAGCTTACCTGGGAATCTGGAAGCGCTGTATCGCGCTGGAATCATTGCAATAATTCGCATATTTAAATTTTTGTAATGTTCTTATGTTTGGTTACACAATTGTATCGATAGGATTGGCCTTTGCCTGCCAAATATCCATCATGTGTTTTCATAATGATCGTATCAATTTCTAGGCTCTAAGATACATATTTATGAATTCTTAATTTTAGGGTGATTAACTATTAAATCCTTAAAACTTTAACAGGATCATTATGAAGTTGATTCTTTGACTTTTGTATTAATTTCTACTTGTTATTAACAATAAGTTACATGATTTTTCAGCATATAAAAATTTATAGAAAAGGGATGTTGAAAGCCCTTTTTTAATGAAAATATAAAAGACCTTCTTAATTTGTTTTAAGTTGATTTTGGTTTGTTTGTAACAGGTTCGATGGTTCATTGAGCCTGTTTTACTTGATATATACTTCTAGTAACTCTGAAGGCTGATTTGGGTGTATCGCCACTGTTTTGATGGATGCTGGTACTAGTAAAGTCTCTCCCATTTTTAAGGGCTCTGTAGAATATCTTGATGAAAGGATTACTTGCCCCTTTACGCACATATAAATGACAAACGAAGATTTATCATCGTGAGTGATCTCAACTGGTTGATCCACTGGAAATACATTTGTAGTAAAGTAGGGACACGAGACTATTTCTGTAGGATGGTTCTGATTTTTTTTGTAAGATGTCTTATAAGTGTCTCGGGCTTTATAATCGATCGCATCAATGGCCTCTTCTGTATGTAGCTCTCTGTAATTCCCTTTTGTATCTTGCCTATCCCAATCGTAAACTCTGTAGGTGATATCTGAGGTTTGCTGGATTTCTGCTAACATGACGCCTGCGCCTATAGCATGAATTCTCCCTGTGGGGATGTAATAGACGTCTCCCCTTTTTACAGTATCAATATTTAAGATATCTGTTAGAGATTTATTGTTGAGGTGGTATAGGTATTCTTCTTTGGAGACGTCTTTTTTAAATCCAACAATAAGATTGGCTTTTTCGTCCGCTTGCATCACATACCACATTTCTGTTTTACCGAATGAATTGTGACGTTTCTTTGCTAAATCGTCATGGGGATGCAGCTGAATACTCAGTGCTTTTTTTGCATCTATAAATTTGATGAGTAGTGGAAATTTATCCCCAAAATTCTTATACACGGTAGTGCCTACTAGTGCTTCTCCGTGCTCTTGAATCAACTCTCTAAGATTCTTTCCTTTTAAAGCTCCGTTAGTGACAACTGATGTATCTCCTTCTACATCTGAGAGTTCCCAGCTTTCTCCGACCGTTTTTCGATCTGATGCTTTTTGAAGAAGTGTGACTAGTTTCTCTCCTCCCCAGATCTTCTCTTTAAGAATGGGGTCAAATTTCAAAAATTGATTCATAAAATAATCTTACAGCAGCAAAGTTATGCTAATGTTAGAGGATTTTTTGTAAAAATGACGTTATTTTAGACGGTTGAATTGCTAAACTCACATGATCGACGTATGAATAGGATTGCCCAAATAATTTTTCTTCTTCTTTTCTTTAGTATAGGGCGTTTTTGGCGTGGGTTGTAAGTTGATTTACTGCTCCTTATAAACTCCCATTTGGGCGTATTTATCCATTCTCTGAGTTACTAGATCTGTATGTGACAGGTCTTTAAGTTCCTCGTATGCAGTGGTGATTGTGCTTTGCACTATAGCAAAGGCTCCTTCTCTGTCTCTATGTGCTCCTCCTAAGGGTTCTTTGATGATCCCATCGATAAGCTTGAGCCTTTTCATATCTTCTCCTGTCAATTTTAATGCCTCGGCTGCTTGCTCCTTATACTCCCAGCTTCTCCACAAAATAGAGGAACAGGATTCTGGAGAGATGACTGTATACCACGTGTTCTCCATCATATAGACCCTGTCTCCTACTCCTATGCCTAGTGCTCCTCCAGAAGCCCCCTCACCAATTACAATGGTAATGATGGGAGTTTTTAAGCGAGTCATTTCAAATATATTTCTTGCAATGGCTTCTCCCTGTCCTCTCTCTTCGGCTTCCAGTCCAGGGTAGGCACCTGGAGTATCCAAAAGGGTAACCACGGGAATACCAAACTTTTCTGCCATTTTCATCAAGCGCAGTGCTTTTCTATACCCTTCTGGATTTGCCATTCCGAAATTTCTGTACTGTCGGGTCTTGGTATTGTATCCTTTTTGCTGACCGATAAACATATAGGATTGGTTTCCAATTTTTCCTAAACCGCCTATCATGGCCTTGTCGTCTTTAACACTTCTATCACCGTGTAATTCCATAAAGGTATCTCCACAAATGGCTTTTATATAATCTAAGGTATAAGGTCGGTTGGGGTGTCTGGATAATTGAACTCGCTGCCATGGAGATAGGCTCTTGTAGAGTTCTTTCTTTTTTTTCTCCAGTTTTCTTTCTATCTTTTTACAGGTTGCACCTACATCAATAGCACTTTCTTCGCCAATTTCATAACACTTTTGCAACTGATCTTCCAGTTCTTTTATCGGTAGTTCAAAGTCTAAATATTCCATGGTGGGTTGTTAATCTTCAATCTGGTCTTTTGAATCAACTACCTCGGGGCAAGCCCACGAAGTATTCAAAGGAAACTATTTTAATC
>CAXRAW010000066.1:0-8354 GCA_964228785.1 Flavobacteriaceae bacterium | reverse complement strand
AGACAACATCTGTTTACCTTTTTGTTCTTGAAAGAAGTACCTCTTGATAACAATGCTTCGGAAAGGGCTATTCGTAATGTAAAGGTCAAACAGAAAATATCTGGACAGTTTAAAACTAGTAAAGCCGCTCAAAACTTCGCTATAATAAGATCGGTTATTGATACAACTATCAAAAATAGCTGTGATGTATTGCAGGAGCTTATCGCTATTGCTAAATGTGGAAACCAAATTAGTAACTGATTAGTTACTAATCTTTTAAGTGTACTCTTTTGATCTCTCTTATTGTTTTTAAGTGAGGTGAACATGGCAAAAATGGAACCTGCTAAACCTATATCAAATTAATTTAAGGAGATGATAATGTGTAGGATTTTTGTTAAAAATGTTACAACTGGTACTCAGATTTGAGAAGTGTGAGTGGTGATAAGCTTTCTAACATCAATTTTTTCAAGGGTAAGATTTGATTGTTCTTTCAATGATGGTTATTTTTACAATCAAGTAAATATCCGTCATGAAGATGATCATTTCACCAGCAAAATCGTTGGATTTTGACAATAAAGCGACAACTAGTTTACACACTCAGCCAGTATTTTTGGAGCAGTCGAAGGAGCTTAATAAAAAATTGAAGACGTTCTCTAGAGGAAAATTAGGAGAATTGATGAAGATTTCACCAGCTCTTTCTAACCTAAATTACCAAAGGAATCACAGCTGGCAACCACCTTTTGATCTGGATAATGCCAAACAAGCGATTTATGCTTTTACTGGGGAAGTGTTCAGAGGAATAGATATCAACTCTCTACCAGAAGAAAAACTTCCCCTACTTCAGGATCGTTTAAGAATCATATCAGGATTGTATGGACTTCTAAAACCTTTAGATTTGATTCAACCTTATCGCTTAGAGATGGGAACACGCCTAAAAGTGGGAAGAAAAGATAATCTGTATCAATTTTGGGATACAGACTTAGCCAATGCTTTGAATGCTGAGATGGAAGACGGTGAATTGTTGATCAATCTAGCAAGTGCTGAATATTTTAAAGCACTCCCTAAAAAAGCACTCAAAAACCAGATGATTACCCCCGTGTTTAAAGAATTAAAAAACGGTCAGTACAAGACCATTATGATGTTTGCTAAGAAGGCCCGTGGGTTAATGGTTCGATATATCTTAGATCACCATATTTTAAGTGTAGATCAATTAAAAGGATTTAATACTGAAGGCTATGGATATAGTGAGGAACTCTCTACAAAAACGGAGTTTGTTTTTATTCGTTAGTTTTTTTCATCTGATACATTACCCATGTATGGGGAGCCGTTACCGCAAATAAGATGAGAAATATAGCTGAACTAAACGAACCTTCTTCCATAAAAAAGTAGAGTTGAAGTAATAATGTAATGCTCAAAATCCATATAAACCCTGCTTTCTTAAAGTAGCTAAACATATTTTTTTTATTAAGATTTCCTGACAAGTATTGAATTTGATCACTGATTGATGGTATGCTATGCCATAGAATAAAATAAATTGCGAAACCAAAAATCAGCGTTGTAGTTTTAAAAACTATCAATAGCAATGCTAGATAAAAAACTTCTTTTATCAGATGTATTCGTAACTCAAAATTTCTGTAATATGCAATGACAAAGAGTACAGAAAGAAGCGTCATGTTAATTGCCATGCCGTACAGAATAAATTCTTTTGTAAACGATTGATGTGTAAGATCATTAATAATTTGATTTACTTCTGAAAGGTTAGCATAAAATAGCATGAAGAAGATGAGTAATCCGTAAGTTATAAAAATAGAAAACCGAGACCAAATAGGCGTATTGAGCTTGTTTTCAAAATGTTGCTCTCCAAAATGATATGCACTAAGAAGGACAAATAGTAACAATGAAACAAAAGAATTGACAAAGAAACAGATGATGCAGGCTAGGATTAACAACAGATAAGCTACTATCAACTCAAAAAAATTAGCATTTACTTTTTTTTTTAAAATAAAAAGGTCATTTGCCCCATGAACAATTCCCAGAGAAAGTACCATAAAATAGGCAATTAAATCCTCAACAATTTGTCCGAATTGAATGCTAATCCAGAATAAGAATACCGTAAAAATTATCTTAAAATCTTGATAATGTAAACTCAAAATCATTAACTTTTTACAAAGTTATTATTTTTTACGTATTTTTGTTTAACGTTTAGTTGAAATACTTAAATCAAATAATAACTATTAATTACGCTTTATGAATTACTTAACAAATTTTCTATCCGTTGCTAAGATTGCAACCGACGATTACACCGGGTTCACATTCTTTGTTGGATGTATGGCGATGATGGCCGCTTCGGCTTTCTTCTTCTTCTCAATGAACAGTTTCGACAAGAAATGGAGAACATCTATCTTAGTATCTGGTCTAATTACCTTTATTGCCGCAGTTCACTATTGGTACATGAGAGACTACTGGGCTTCTAACGCAGAATCCCCAACGTTTTTCCGCTATGTAGACTGGGTTTTAACTGTTCCTTTAATGTGTGTTGAATTCTATTTAATCCTAAAAGTTGCAGGAGCTAAAAAGTCACTCATGCGGAGACTCATCTTCTTGTCTGTAATCATGTTAGTTACTGGATATTTTGGAGAGGCAGTAGATAGTGATAACGCTCAAATTTGGGGTCTTCTTTCTGGTCTTGCTTACTTTGTGATTGTATATGATATTTGGTTAGGGAGTGCTAAGAAACTCGCTACAGAAGCTGGAGGGGCAGTCTTAAGCGCACACAAAACATTATGTTGGTTCGTTCTTGTAGGATGGGCAATCTATCCACTAGGTTACATGGTAGGTACGGGAGAAGGTCAATGGTATTCTTTCTTAGACGGGGCAATGTCTATGGATGTAATTTACAACATTGGTGATGCGATCAACAAAATTGGATTCGGATTGGTTGTTTACAATTTAGCCGTACAAAGTTCTAAAGACTAATAAGCTTTAGATTCATTAAATAAATCCTGTGAATTTTAGAATTAAGATTCATAGGATTTTTTGTGAGTATAGTTTATTTTCTTGTGGAATACTAATACTGTAAACTACAAAATGTGCTGTGAATATGTATCTAAAATCACACAATAAAACGACAGAAGTGTTCTTAATGACACTCAATTTAGTTGACACTAAGAGTAAGGTATTCAACCTATATAAGCGAAAGTACATAAAGTTTTGAGTTTAGTTAAAATGGTCATGTAATGCCCACAAGTAATTTTCTGTAGTAATACCGCTTGTAAGAGAAAGAAAGACTCATATCTTGGATTCTTGACCTAACTCTTTGACCAGCAAATAATAGAAAATAGCACGGTATTTTACTCGGTTTGTCCTTCCCATCTTGATAGCAACAACAGCAATCGCGTCATCTAGATACGCTCCATCCTGTAACCCCAATTTTTTCATTAAGAAATTTTGTTTCACCGTCAGTAATTCAGATGGATCTGAAGTAGATACAGAGGCAGCGTCACGTTTGAATATAGACGGGCCAAGTCCTCGAGTAATTCTATCAAATAGCTCATCTTCATAAGATATTGCCATGTTGTCCATGACCTCTTTGTAAAAGGTGATTTTCTGATCGACTTTACTCATTTTATAAAAGTTGTTTTAATGTATTTAAGGTCAAATATAACTAAAATCGATTTGAGGAAAGTGAAGAAATTTCATTGAGCGCGCCTTTTAGATGTCAATCTGTCATACTAAAAAAGAAAAGATTTTTAAAATACTGACAATCTACGGGAAATTGACCAATGGCATACATATTGCCCATCGTAGGACAAGTTAAAATTAGACAATAAATTAAAATATAAATAACCATTATGAGTAAAATTATAGGAATTGATTTAGGAACCACCAACTCGTGTGTTTCAGTAATGGAAGGCAATGAGCCTGTAGTGATCCCTAATGCAGAAGGTAAAAGAACTACCCCTTCTATTGTAGCTTTTGTAGAAGGTGGTGAACGAAAAGTAGGAGATCCTGCTAAACGACAAGCAGTAACCAACCCAACAAAAACAATTTATTCGATTAAGCGTTTTATGGGGAATAAATTTTCTGAGTCTAGTAAAGAGGCAGAAAGAGTTCCTTACAAAGTAGTTAAAGGTGACAATAATACCCCAAGAGTAGATATTGACGGTCGTTTATACACGCCACAAGAAATTTCTGCAATGGTACTGCAAAAAATGAAAAAAACAGCAGAAGACTATCTAGGTCAAGATGTTTCTGAAGCCGTGGTAACGGTACCTGCGTACTTTAATGATGCGCAAAGGCAAGCTACCAAAGAGGCAGGAGAGATTGCTGGATTAAAAGTGAGCAGAATCATTAATGAGCCTACAGCGGCGGCACTAGCTTACGGATTAGATAAGGCTAACGACGATAAAAAAATTGTTGTATTTGATTTTGGAGGTGGAACTCACGATGTATCTATCCTAGAATTGGGTGATGGAGTATTTGAAGTTTTAGCAACTGATGGAGATACGCACTTAGGAGGTGATGATGTGGACGAGAAAATCATTAACTGGTTAGCAGATGAATTTAAAGCAGAAGAGAATATGGATTTGAAAAAAGATCCAATGGCATTACAGCGCTTGAAAGAAGCTGCTGAAAAAGCAAAGATTGAATTGTCTAGCTCTACTTCTACTGAAATTAATCTTCCATATATTACAGCAACGGCTAGTGGACCAAAACACTTGGTTAGGTCTTTATCTAGAGCAAAGTTTGAGCAGCTGATTGATGATCTTGTAAAAAGAACCATTGAGCCTTGTAGAACTGCTCTAAAATCTGCTGATCTGTCAACTTCCGATATTGACGAGATTATCTTAGTAGGGGGTTCAACTCGAATCCCTGCGATCCAAGAAGCAGTAGAAAAGTTCTTTGGGAAAGCTCCTAGTAAAGGTGTAAATCCTGATGAAGTGGTTTCTCTAGGTGCAGCAATTCAAGGAGGAGTATTAACGGGAGATGTGAAAGACGTTCTTCTATTGGATGTTACACCGTTGTCATTAGGGATTGAAACTATGGGGAACGTATTTACCAAATTAATTGACGCAAATACCACCATTCCAACAAAAAAATCTCAAGTGTTCTCTACGGCCGTTGACAACCAGCCTTCTGTAGAAATTCACGTATTACAAGGAGAGAGAGCAATGGCTGCTGATAACAAGACCATAGGTCGTTTTCATTTAGATGGAATTCCACCAGCAGGAAGAGGAGTGCCTCAGATCGAAGTAACGTTTGATATTGACGCGAACGGAATTATTAAGGTATCTGCGTTAGACAAAGCCACTAATAAATCACAAGAAATTAGAATTGAAGCTTCTTCTGGACTGTCTGAGGAAGAAATAGAAAAGATGAAAGCTGAAGCTGAAGCAAATGCTGATGCTGATAAAGCGGCCAAAGAAACAGCGGATAAAGTTAACGGAGCTGATTCTATGATTTTCCAAACAGAAAAACAACTTAAAGAGTTTGGAGATAAGTTATCCGCTGATAAGAAAGAGCCTATTGAAACTGCTTTAGAAGAACTGAAAAAAGCACACGAGTCTAAAGACATTGCACAAATTGATGCTGCCATGGAAAAGATAAACGAGGCTTGGAAAGTTGCTTCTGAAGAAATGTACAAAGCACAACAAGAAGCGCAAGCGGGTGCCGCCGCAGGTGCAGATCAAGGTCAACCTCAGGGTGGAGCAAGTGCAGAAGGAGAAAGCGACAATGTAGAAGATGTGGACTTTGAGGAGGTAAAATAGGTGTAATGAAATAGTACTGAATCTAAAGTAAATTTAGATCAAAAGAATCAAAGGTTGTCTAGCATACATGTTAGACGACCTTTTTCCGTTTTTGAGTCAATGTTTTGAATGCTGTTTTTATCATAATCCTCAAAAGGTGCTTTGAAAGTTGCGTTAGGGATGGCAGCGGCATCCTTTTTTGTCCTGAACAGGCAAAAAAGATAGAGCGAACAGCCCGACCCGGAGGGGAACGCCCAAAAAAATATTTTCACTTTTTTAATTGATATAGTTCATGAGATGCTGTCTACTTAAACGACTCGCATTAGTTTGGAGTATAGCCGCTTTTTGAGATTTGTGTAGTCGATAACCAATTGCTTTTCTTCATTGGAATATGACTTGTTGGGATCCATCATATCGTCTATTAATTTATCAATTAGGATTCTTCTTAGGTTAAAAATAGCGTCATTTGTTGCCTTTGCAAGGACTTCCTTTGGTTGTGTTACAAATATTTTTTTTCGTTCCCAATCACTTAATTGCCTGTTGGGATTCTCTTCATCCATTAAAATGGATGTCACCATGGAAGAGATATTGGGGTTTTTATTCGTGATAAATTCGTCTGCATTTATTTTTTCATTTTGATTTATTTGATGGATCATATCCAGATAAATTTCACGAAAAACGGGATGGCTAAACTCAATTTCATCGTCTTGTAAATTCAGATAAATTTCTGTTGAAACAGAATGAGTAATGTTATTTTTTTTGATAACTAAAGCCCCATCTTCATCAACATCTTCTACCTCTTCAATAAAATGAACTTCTTGGTTTCCGTATAGCAGCAGCATTCTAATAATCTCTTTCTCCAAAATAAATAAGGGGTCTACGGCTTCTGCTTCATTTTCTTCTTGTTTTACTATCTCAAAAGCTGGACGTTCTTTTTGTTGGGATTTTGTTATTTCTTTGAGGTTTTTAGAAATTAACTGTGCTAATTCGCCAAAGAGAACCCGTTCAGAAATTTTCATAATCCTAGAACATTCTTGTACGTAAACTTCTTGTTGAATGCTGTTCGGAATTTTAGAAATACTAGACACGATATCTCTAATGAGTCCAGCTTTCTTAATGGGATCGCCCTGAACCTCTTCCATTAGCAGAGATACTTTAAAATTGATAAAGTCTTGAGAGGACGTGTCTAAAAATGCCTTGAGTTCTGTGTCTGAATGTTTCTTTGCAAAACTATCTGGGTCTTCACCATTGGGAAATGTAACAACTCTCACATTCATTCCCTGCTCTAAAATCAAATCAATACCGCGAAGAGATGCTCGTATACCTGCAGCATCTCCGTCAAAAAGAACAGTCATATTTTTTGTTAATCGACTGACCAATCTGATTTGGTCTGGGGTTAAGGCAGTTCCTGATGACGCAACTACATTTTCAATTCCTGACTGATGAAATGAAATAACATCTGTGTAACCCTCTACTAAAAAACAGTTGTCCTGCTTAGCTATTTCCTTTTTTGCATGATAGATTCCATACAAAATTTTACTCTTCTTGTAAATGTCGCTTTCTGGTGAGTTTACATACTTTGCGGTTTTTTTATCGGTCAGCAGGGTGCGCCCTCCAAATCCTAAAATACGACCAGACATACTGTGAATTGGAAACATAACGCGACTTTTAAATCGGTCAAAATGCTTTCCATTTTCTCTAACCACGGTAAGACCTGTCTTCTCTAAATAGCCGAGTTCATATCCTTTTTTTAGTGCTTCTTGGGTAAAAGCGTCCCACTGATCTAAACAATAGCCAAGGTCAAACTTTTCAATAACATCCTCTCTAAACCCTCGTTCCTTAAAATAACTTAACCCTATAGATTTCCCTTGTTCTGTGCGAAGTAGCGTGTTTTGAAAGTAGTCTTTAGCAAATTGTGAGACCAAGAACATACTTTCGCGTTCATTCATTTGTTGTTTCTGCTCATTGGTCTGAACAGTTTCCTCAATCTCTATATTGTATTTTTTTGCTAAATAACGTATAGCCTCAGGATAGGAAAAATGCTCGTGTTCCATTAAAAACGAAACCGAATTACCTCCTTTCCCAGTACTAAAATCTTTCCATATCTGCTTTACCGGCGAGACCATAAAAGAGGGTGTTTTCTCGTCCGCAAAAGGGCTCAATCCTTTAAAATTACTCCCCGCTTTCTTTAATTGTATAAACTCTCCAATGACCTCCTCTACACGAGCAGTTTCAAAAACACGATCTATAGTACTTCTGGATATCATCGATTTTACCAATGCAATAAGCTAGACAAAGATAAGAATTAGATGTTTTGATGTATTTCAAAAGCGCCTGTAAATTTAAATCATCATCAATTTGGATGGGCAGGAGTATCATACAAATACGAGATTAATATATAGGTTGTTATCTGTGGGCGTTCCCCTGCGGGTCGCGCTATCCGCTATATCTTTTTTGCCTTATCAGGACAAAAAAGGATGCCGCTGCTATCGCTTCTATGTTGTAATCCTAGAAAAAGTTCAATAATTTCTTTCCTTTGGTTTCTAATTTACTGTTCATCAGTATTTTTTTATCTTCTTTATTTTAAAACTAGCCATGATGACGATCATGGCTTGTTGAACTGGAGAC
>CAXRAW010000065.1:0-23651 GCA_964228785.1 Flavobacteriaceae bacterium | reverse complement strand
ATACGCGATCGACTTGTGTGACTGGAGTTCAGACGTGTGCTCTTCCGATCTCCTATCTTATTGAGTGGTAAACGAACTATACGAGATTGCTCCGCTAATGCTTGTAAGATGGATTGACGAATCCACCATACAGCATAGGAGATAAATTTAAAACCTCTAGTTTCATCAAAACGTTTTGCAGCTTTAATCAGTCCTAAATTACCTTCGTTAATAAGATCTGGTAAGGTTAATCCTTGGTTCTGATACTGTTTAGCCACAGATACTACAAACCGTAGGTTAGCTTTTGTCAATTTTTCTAGTGCTCTTTGGTCACCCGCCTTAATTCTTTGTGCTAGTTCCACCTCCTCATCTGCAGTGATTAAATCCACTTTACCGATTTCCTGAAGATATTTATCTAAGGATGCTGTTTCTCTGTTGGTGACCTGTTTTGTAATTTTAAGTTGTCTCATTTAATTTTTGGAGATTAATAAGTTTATACGGCGTACTTTTATCATTATACGGATATTTTGATATAAATGTTACAAAAAGAAAATATTTTTAAATGATTAACTGATTTTTAGCACTTTATTATTTATATTAGCCGTCTCAAATTTAAACTTGAGGTCTTTTACTTTTAAGGCAAAATTGTATAAGTTGGGGGACAATTACATTTTGTTTAGAGTGAAAAAAATTAAAGCTACTTAATAAAAATGGGTAGCTTTTTCTATTATCCCTATACTTTGGTTCATGCTACCAATTCACTTGGAATTAATGATTGTTTTACTAGGGATAAAAATTCTTTGCTCTTTGTACTGTTAAAACAGTCCATTAATTTGGGCATCAATTCTACGGATAACATACCCCAGATCTTCTTGGTTATCCACAAAGTCCAGTTGATCTACATCTATAACTAAAAGTTTTCCTTTTTTGTAGGTGGAAGCCCAAGCTTCGTAGCGTTCATTTAAACGGCTCAAATAATCAATACTGATAGAACTTTCATACTCACGTCCTCGCTTGTGAATTTGGCCTACCAGAGTAGAAATGTTTGCTCTAAGATAAATCAACAAATCTGGAGGAGTTACCAAGTTCTCCATTAGTTCAAATAAAGAGCTGTAATTATTATAATCTCTGTTTGTCATTAAGCCCATAGCGTGGAGGTTAGGAGCAAAGATATGAGCATCTTCATAAATTGTCCGATCTTGAATAATGTTTTTATCCGATTTTCTCAACTCAAGAATTTGGCGAAAGCGACTATTCAAGAAAAATACTTGCAGATTAAATGACCACCGCTCCATTTCTCTATAAAAATCATCGAGGTAAGGATTTTCTTCTACAGATTCATAATGTGGTTTCCAATTATAATGTCTGGCTAAAAGTCTAGTTAAAGTTGTTTTCCCAACACCAATATTTCCTGCAATGGCTGCGTGCATAGTTTAGATTTCTACGGTTCTAGGATTGGATGCTAAAGGTAGTTAAATTTTAGAATCTTACCCTAATTAAATTGTGAGTTTGTAACCCCCTTTTCAAGAATATTGAGTTTCTAAATTCTGCAGAGGCCAATGATCCCTTGCTTATTAGTTACTTGCAACACGTTTAAGGAATATTTTAGTAATGCTAATTGTAAATCAATGGAGCTCGTGTTTCATGTATAACCCATTCAATGGATTTTTCTTGAAGGTGATGAAACTTTTGGCTTTTTTTTAAGTCTTACGTAGGCTTGGAAGCAGTAATTTTGCAAAAAATTTAAAGTTAATCGTCGATGAAAAAACTAATCACGCTTACATTATCCCTCATTTCCTTTGCTATTTCCTCTCAAAAAAAGTTTGAAGGTCAGGCAACCTATATGTCTAAAACAACGGTTGATATGAACCGATTTGGACAAATGAGCGAACAACAAAAGAAACAAATGATGGCACGGTTTAAAAGTTTTCTAGAGAAAACCTATACCCTGAGTTTTAATCAAACAGAATCGTCTTTTAAAGAGAATGTCAAGCTAGAAGCACCTGGATCCTCTGAATTTAGCTGGGCAAGGAGTAATGGTCAAGGTTCGATATATAAAAATCTGAAAGATAAAGAGATGATTGAAGATACAGAGCAGTTTAGTAAGCGCTTTCGGGTTGTTGAAGCGATGAACTTACCTCAGTGGGAGATGACTGGTGAAACAAAACAGATAGGCAATTATACTGCCTACAAAGCGACTTTGGTGAAAGAGGATAAAAGTGTTGACTGGGGAAAAATTTTCAGTAGAAGAGGGAACAATCAAAAGAAAGACTCTGTTCAGTTGAAAAAGAAAGATGAAGTGAGAACTTTAGCAGTAACTGCATGGTGGACACCACAAATCCCTATCAGTTCAGGACCATCAATTTACTGGGGACTACCGGGACTGATTCTCGAACTCAATGCGGGAAGAACAACCATGTTGTGCACAGAAATTATCATCAACCCAGAGGAATCTGTTACGATCACCAAACCCAACAAAGGTGAGATAGTTTCCAGAGAGGAATACAATAAAATAATGAAAAAGAAGTCTGAAGAACTTCGCGAACAATTCAGAAATCGCAGGGGTGGAAGAAGGGGAAGAGGCTTCTAATGAAAACATCAAGACACATGAAAAAAATAGGAGCACTTATCACCATCCTAATGGTCAGTGGAACGATTACCTCTCAAATTAAACTCACAGGAGTTATAAAAGACAGTATTGGCGATCCACTAGAAATGGCCAATGTCATTGCCATAGATACGACCACTAAGAGAATGTCTTCGTACGGATTTACAGACGGAAAAGGGAATTATAAACTAGATCTAAAAAAGAATAGCATCTACCAAGTTAAGATTAGCTATGTGGGGATGAAACCCACAGATTTTCTGGTTATTACGAAGGATATTGATATTATTAAAAATGTTATTTTGGCCTATGATAATACTTTAGATGAGATTAATATTGTATCCAAAATGCCTGTAACCATAAAGGGAGATACCATTATTTATAATGCCGATTCGTTTAAAAATGGTACCGAGCGTAAACTAGAAGACGTCTTAAAGAAACTACCAGGAGTAGAAGTCAATGAAAATGGAGAAATAGAAGTAGAGGGGAAGACTGTAGAAAAAGTCATGGTAGATGGTAAAGATTTTTTCGACGGGGATACCAAATTAGCCACCAAAAATATTCCATCCAATGCTGTGGATAAAATTCAAGTATTGAGAAACTTTGGAGATGTTAGCCAATTGCGAGGAGTGCAAGACAATCAAGATCGTGTGGCGCTGAATATCAAACTGAAAAAAGGAAAAGACAATTTTTGGTTTGGAGATATTACTACAGGATTGGGAGATTCAACAACCGATGGATTGTATCTTTTTCAACCGAAGCTATTCTATTACACCCCAAAATATACTTTAAATGTCATCGGAGATATTAATAACATCGGAGAAGTTGTATTGAATAGAGGTGATGTGAGAAACTTTAGCGGCGGTTTTAGAAGTCAGAGCCCATCCAATGGAACCAACTTAAGCATTGCAGACGCTGGAATTGGATTTTTAAATGCGAATGCAAGAAATGCAAACCGAATTGAAACAAAGTTAACTGCTCTCAACTTTAGTTATTCACCGAATAAAAAATTAGACCTAAGCGGTTTCATGATCTGGTCTGGAAATAGCAACGGTCAACGAAGGAACACATTTACCGACTTCTTGTTAGACCCAAATATTCCAGATGAATTTACAGAGAATACTACAGATCAGACCAGTAACACAGGATTGTTAAAGGTGAGTACAACTTATAAGAAAGACTTTAACAACCAGCTGAATTACGACCTCATTGGTCGCTTCTCTAACGAGTACAGGGTTGATGACGTTCAATCACTACAGTTAGATGATATTACGCAAGCCGAGAATGCGACACCCTTTAGAATCAATCAAAACTTTAGCTACTTTTATACAGCAAATGAAAAAAGCATTTATGCTCTAGAAGTACAACATCTACTTCAGGATGAAGATCCATTTTATTCAGCGGTTTTAGAAAACGATCCAACCAACAATGACAATCCTCCAAACCCCGATCCTAATGATCCAGATGCACTACCATCACCAGATGGTTTTGATAATGCTGCAGAAATCATTGGACTCGATAGAAGCCTAAACTATTATCAGTTAAATCAAGAAAGAAGGGTAAAGTCCAATCAAGCAGACGTAAAACTGGATTACTACTATATCTTAAATGACAAAAGTAACTTAAACTTTGTAGGAGGAACCATCCTAAGTAGCCAACAGTTCGACTCTCGATTTTACCAAGTATTGGATGGCGGAGCTACCTTAGATCCAATAATCACTGGATTAACAAACCCCAGCACTACCAACGATACAGATTATCGATTTACAGACATTTATGGAGGGTTTCGTTACAGAGTTCGCTCAGGAATCTTTACCCTCAGACCAGGATTTACACTCCATTCATACAATGTCAACAATACACAGTTTGAAACTGAATATTTTGAAGAGAAGTTCTTCAAGTTCCTGCCAGAATTTCGATTGATTGCTCAATTTAAGAGAAGTGAAAGTTTGACTTTCAATTACAGACAGCAAATCAATTTTACCGATGTAAATCAGATAGCGCGTGGAATAGTAGCAAATAGTTACAACTCTTTCTTTGTAGGTGCTCCAAATCTTCAAAATGCAACAATTCACAATGTGAGTTTAGCTTACAGAAGTTTTAATTTATTCAACAACACCAATATTATAGGAAGTGTAACCTACAATAAAACCATAGATCAAATTGTCAGTGATTTCCAATTTATCCCTGGTTCTATCGTGTCAATTCGAGATAACTTTAACTCCCCTTTTGATGCCCAATCGTTAACTGCTTTCGGATTATTAAGTAAAACGATCAAGAAAATACGAGGAACGGTCACCTCAAGATTTACTTACTTTGATGGATATCAGTTTAACAGAGGAAGTGCAAATCAAAATCAAAGTTTTACACAAGACTACACATTCAGGCTCAATACCAATTTTATCAAAGCACCTAACGTGAGATTACAATATAGAGTCAGATTTACAGATCAGAATATCGTCGGAGACCCGTTGGCAGATCAAGAAGGAGTTGAACATATTCCATCACTAAGTTTTGATGCATATGTTTGGGATGCCTTAACCATTCGAAGCGATTTTTCATTCAATGAAGTAAAAAGAAATGGAGTCATTACAAATGCATTCAAAATTTGGGATGTAACTTTTGCCTACAGAAAAAATAGAGATGCAAAGTGGGAGTACGAACTAGTAGGTACAAACTTGCTGGGAACCGACTCTAGAGCCAGTGTCAGTGCCAATGCCACTTCAGGAACGTTCAATGTGAACGAAACCTTTATTCTTCCGCGCTTTGTAAGTCTAAGAGTAAGATATAGCCTGTAACAGATAGATGCAGTACAAAAAGGTCTTTCTTTGGAGAGGCTTTTTTTGTGGGCAATTGCCATTTCAGTCCAACAAGCCAATGTAGTAACCACCCTTCCTTATTAAGCAGCATTAGCCTTTTTTATTTTAGATCTAGGCTGTTTGGGCTGCATAAGATTGCTTAGAAACGCACGAAAAATAATGAAAGAACGAAGATCGCAAATGGCATAAAATTCCTCAAAGGTTGAGCAACGAGGAATGTTACATATATTTTCTGCACCTATAATTGAAAAGCCTCTCTTACCGCATCTACATAATCCAGCTTCTCCCAAGTAAAAGTTTCCACTACTTGAGACACAGTTTCACCCGCAGGACTTTTAAAAGTGATGGTCTTAACCTCCGGAGTTCTTCCCATATGACCATAAGCAGCCGTTTCAGAATAAATAGGTGTCCTTAATTTCAACCGTTGCTCAATAAAATAAGGACGCATGTCAAAAATTGTTTCCACCACCTTGCTAATTTCCCCATCAGTCATATTCACAGTTGCCGTTCCATACGTTTCCACATGAATACTAGTAGGCTTTGCAACACCAATAGCATAAGAAACTTGTACCAATACTTCTTTACACAAACCTGCAGCAACCAAATTTTTAGCAATATGTCTAGTCGCATAAGCGCCAGATCTATCCACCTTAGAAGGGTCTTTTCCAGAGAATGCGCCACCACCGTGGGCTCCTTTACCACCATAAGTATCCACAATAATCTTTCTGCCTGTCAATCCAGTATCTCCATGCGGACCTCCAATAACAAAAATTCCTGTTGGATTGATGTGATATATAATATCATCATTAAATAATTGTTGAATGTGAGCTGGTAGTTTTGCCACTACGCGAGGAATCAAAATATGGATAATGTCCGATTGAATCTTTTCCAACATCACGGCTTCACTTTCATCAAAATCGTCATGTTGAGTAGAGACTACAATCGCATCAATTCGTTGCGGTACATTATCGTCAGAATATTCAATTGTAACCTGAGATTTAGCATCAGGTCTTAAATAAGTCATGTCCTTGCACTCTCTACGCAAGGCAGCCAGTTCCTTTAAAAGACGATGCGAAAGCTCTAGAGTCAAAGGCATGTAATTTTCAGTCTCGTCTGTAGCATATCCAAACATCATTCCTTGGTCGCCTGCACCCTGATCCTCCTTATGAGCCCTATCAACACCTTGGTTAATATCAGGAGATTGTTCATGAATAGCAGATAACACACCACAAGAATTTCCGTCAAACATATACTCGCCCTTGGTGTATCCAATCTTGTTAATCACATCTCTGGCAATCTTCTGTACATCCAAGTAGGTTTTCGATTTTACCTCACCTGCCAAGACCACCTGACCCGTCGTTACCAAAGTTTCGCACGCCACCTTAGACTCAGGATCAAAAGCCAAAAAATGATCAATTAACGCATCAGAAATCTGGTCAGCAATCTTGTCTGGATGTCCCTCCGAAACAGACTCAGAAGTAAATAAATACGGCATAAACTATTTTTAAAAATTAGAACAAAGAAAAATTGGATTGGCCAACTAAAGAAGGAGATAATCACTGCTTTAGCATTTTTGTCATGCTGATTTTGTTTCAGCATTCGAGGTCGCAATCAGTCAAATTTTTCCTCAAAATCGTTTGCAAAACTACCAAATCTTTTCACGCTATACAAACATAAAGAATGTAAAATATCATCAAATGCATCCCTTATCATCATAAGGGCGTTCCCCTGCGGGTCGGGCTATCCGCTATATCTTTTTTGCCTTGCAGGACAAAAAAGGATGCCGCTGCTATCCCTAACGCAACATGCAACATAACTTTTTGCAGAGAAGACAAAGTCAAAAAGGTCATTCTTATCAAACCAATACCATGTCTAGCGTAAAATGTTACATACGAAATAGGATGATCTAGCAGAAGTCAAATAAAAAGTGGGCTAAAAATTTGGTTTTTTAAATTTTCTAACCGAATATTTGCATGTTAAAAGTTCAGAAACTTACTGAATATTGTTATCAAGAAAGGCTGAGGGATTAGACCCGTTGATGCCTTAGCAACCCTTTGTCATACAAAGAAGGTGCTAAATTCTACCTAAAATTATAGCATTTCACACTCAGACTACCGATGTACGAAATGCAATCTTAAGGATAGATAACCCGAGGAATCATCACTCTGGCAACCTCACCATTTCTTCATAACATTTTCTTTCAAGACCCCTCTTTGAGAGGTGAATCTGATACAGCCAGCTAGGACAGATCACAGAAAAGAGTTCTGATATTAAAAATATGACCAGTATTACCAAAAATAAACAGTCGATTGATGAATCAAATTTACAAGGAGCTTAAGAAGCGAATTTTAATCTTAGATGGAGCCATGGGTACCATGCTTCAACAATACAAATTTACAGAAGAAGACTTCCGAGGCGATCGATTCAAAGATCACCCAAGTCCGCTAAAGGGAAACAACGATTTACTCTCCATAACACAACCAGAAGCCGTAAAAGAAGTACACAGAAAATACTTTCTTGCAGGAGCAGATATTGTTCAAACCAATACCTTTTCTGGAACTACCGTGGCAATGGCCGATTACCAGATGGAAGATTTGGTGACGGAGCTTAACTATGAATCTGCAAAGATCGCAAGGCAAGTCGCTGATGAAATTACGGCAAAAGAACCTCACAAGCCTCGATTTGTAGCCGGATCTATGGGCCCCACCAATAGAACCGCTAGCATGTCTCCCGATGTAAACGATCCTGGGTATCGAGCCATTACTTTTGAAGAACTGAGGATTGCCTACAGACAACAAGCAGAAGCACTAATAGACGGTGGTGTAGATATGTTGTTGGTAGAAACCATTTTTGACACGCTCAACGCAAAAGCGGCATTATTTGCCATTGATGAGGTAAAAACAGAACGCCATATAGAGATTCCCATCATGGTCTCAGGAACCATTACAGATGCTTCTGGCCGTACCCTTTCTGGGCAAACAGCTGAGGCATTTTTAATCTCGGTATCACATATTCCGCTATTAAGTGTTGGTTTTAACTGCGCCTTAGGCGCCAACCTCATGAGACCTCACTTAGAAGCCATAGCCTCCAAAACAGACGTTGCCATCTCTGCATATCCCAATGCAGGATTGCCCAACGCATTTGGAGAATACGATGAAACTCCAGAGGAAATGAAATCACAAATTGAGCAATATCTAGACAAGAGCTTGGTAAACATTGTTGGTGGTTGTTGCGGAACTACGCCAGAATACATCTCTGAGATTGCCAAAGTAGCAGCAAACCATTCGCCAAGACCTTGTTGTACACCCTCAGTAAACACATGAAACCCTCTTAGAGGGATTAGCCAAATAAAAGACAATGTCTCAATAAAAAGAAATGAATACCAAATAGTTAGTGCAAATTTAAACACGTGAAAGAATCTCCAAGATATATGCGGCTATCGGGGTTAGAGCCCCTGATCATCACCCCAGAAAGTAACTTTGTCAATGTTGGAGAGCGAACAAACGTTGCGGGTTCAAGGCGTTTTCTAAGGCTCATCAAAGAAGAGAAATACGACGAGGCTTTAGACATCGCCAGACATCAAGTTGATGGTGGTGCGCAGATCTTAGATGTTAATATGGATGATGGTCTGATTGATGGAAAACAAGCCATGATTCGCTTCTTGAATTTGATTGCTGCAGAACCCGATATCTGTAAAATTCCCATGATGATTGATAGCTCTAAATGGGACATCATCGAAGCAGGATTGCAAGTGGTGCAAGGTAAATCTGTTGTAAATTCAATTTCTTTAAAAGAAGGAGAAGAAAAATTTGTGTGGCAAGCTACACAGATCAAACGCTACGGAGCTGCGGTTATTATTATGGCATTTGATGAAGTGGGTCAGGCTGATAATTATGAACGTCGAATCCAGATTGCAAAACGTTCCTATGACATCCTCGTTGATAAAGTCAATTTTCCCCCAGAGGACATCATCTTTGACTTAAATATCTTTCCTGTAGCCACAGGAATGGAGGAGCATCGCAGAAATGCTGTCGATTTTATCGAAGCCACTAGATGGGTGCGTCAGAATCTCCCTCATGCAAGTGTGAGTGGAGGTGTAAGCAATGTCTCTTTTTCATTTAGAGGGAATAATACCGTTAGAGAAGCCATGCATTCGGTGTTTTTATACCATGCCATCCAAGCAGGGATGAATATGGGAATTGTGAATCCTACCCTATTAGAAGTTTATGACGATATCCCCAAAGATTTACTAGAATACGTAGAGGATGTGATTCTAGATCGACGAGATGATGCTACCGAACGGCTACTAGATTTCGCTGAAACTGTCAAGGGAAAAAAGAAGGTTGAGGATGGGAAAGCACTGGAATGGAGAACCCTCCCTTTACAAGAAAGAATCACCCACTCACTAGTCAAAGGAATTGATGCTTTTATCTTAGAAGATGCAGAAGAAGCCAGACAAAGCGTTCACAGACCCCTACAGGTTATAGAAGATTATTTGATGACTGGGATGAATGTAGTGGGAGACTTGTTTGGAAGTGGGAAAATGTTTTTACCACAAGTAGTAAAATCGGCACGTGTTATGAAAAAAGCAGTGGCGTATTTGAATCCATTTATCGAAGCAGAAAAAGGAGAAGAGCAGCAAATGCTTGGCAAGATCTTAATGGCAACGGTAAAAGGTGATGTGCACGATATTGGGAAGAATATTGTGTCTGTCGTTTTAGGGTGTAATAACTACGAGATTGTAGATTTAGGGGTGATGGTCCCACCCGAAAAGATCATAGAAACTGCCATAAAAGAAAATGTAGATGCTATTGGACTGAGCGGTTTAATTACTCCATCGTTGGATGAAATGGTGTATTTGGCAAAAGAAATGGAACGTCAGAATTTTGATGTGCCATTGCTGATTGGTGGCGCAACAACCTCTAAAGCACATACTGCAGTAAAGATAGACACCCAGTACAACAATGCCGTTGTTCATGTAAACGATGCCTCAAGAGCCGTTACTGTTGTTGGTGATTTATTGAATAAGCACACCAAAAATGAATACGTTGCCAAGTTAAAGAGAGACTATGAAGTGTTTCGAGAAAAGTTTTTAAGGCGTGGTAAAACGAAAGCTTATATTTCTTTGCAAGAAGCCAGGCAACGCAAATTTCAAATCGATTGGGAGATAAGTGAAATTTACACACCAAGAGAGTTAGGAATTCAGGTTTTAGAACAATTGAGCTTAAAAGAATTGATTCCCTATATCGACTGGGCACCATTTTTTAGAAGTTGGGATTTACACGGAAAATTTCCACAGATTTTAACAGATGCGGTTGTTGGAGAACAAGCTAAAAGTTTGTACGAAGATGCCCAAGCAATGCTCAAGGAAATAGTTGCTAAAAAGACCCTAAAACCCAAGGCCATCTTTGGGTTGTTTGAAGCCAATACGGTGAATGATGACGATATCTCTGTAAAGAAAAAAGGAAACGAAGTTGCGAAGTTGAGGACACTTAGACAGCAACTGAAAAAACGCGCAGGAAAACCCAGTTTTGCCTTGTCTGACTTTATAGCGCCTGTAGCAAGTGGAAAGACCGATTATATAGGAACTTTCTGCACCAGTATTTTTGGAGCCGATGAACTGGCGTCGCATTATAAAAACCAGCACGACGATTATAATGCGATTATGGCTCAGGCTATTGCAGACCGATTTGCTGAAGCTTTTGCCGAATATCTACATTTTAAAATTAGAACTCAACATTGGGGATATGCAGCATCGGAGCATCTAACCAATGAAGAATTAATAAGGGAAGAATACCGAGGAATTCGTCCTGCTCCGGGATATCCTGCTTGTCCAGATCACCTAGAGAAACTCACTATTTGGAAGCTATTGAAAGTAGAAGAGAATATTGGTGTAAAATTAACAGAAAGCTTGGCGATGTGGCCAGCAGCATCTGTGTCTGGGTATTATTTTGCTCATAAAGAGGCCAATTATTTTGGGTTGGGGAAAATTACCGACGATCAGGTGCGAGCGTATGCAGAACGCAAAGGAATTCCATTGGAAAAAGCGAGAAAATGGTTACACCCATCAATCGCAGACGTATAGGTCGCGTTAGCAATTGCAACGGCATCCTTTTTTGACAAAGGAAAAAAAGATATAGTGGAAAGCGCGACCTGAAAGGGAACGCCCAAAATAGAAAAGATTTATGAATCCAAAAAGAGTGATTTGTGCAATAGAGGCGAATACTCTCGATAGATGAAAATAAATAATTATCAAATAATTAGCATTAATTAAAGCAATGAAGGTTACTGAACACATTCGGAAAGCAGCGGGAACAACCCTGTTTTCTTTTGAGATTATCCCACCAAAAAAAGGAAGGAATATACAAGAGCTTTATGATCATATTGATCCTTTAATGGAATTTAAGCCTCCATTTATAGATGTCACCACTTCCAGAGAGGAGTATGTGTACATGGAAAAGGACGGGCTACTCGACAGGAAAATTACTAGAATGCGGCCGGGAACTTTAGGAATCTGCGCAGCGATTAAACACAAGTATAATGTGGATACGGTGCCTCATGTTTTGTGTGGTGGATTTACCAAGGAGGAGACGGAGTATTTGTTGGTGGATTGCCATTATCTGGGCATTGATAATGTGATGGCTCTACGAGGAGATGCGATGAAACATCAATCGTATTTTGAGGCAACCGAGGGGGGACACGAATATGCCAAAGGGCTGGTTGCTCAAATGCGTGATTTGAATCGAGGAAAATACCTGCATGATGTGATTGAAACTGATGATCGTTGTGATTTTTGTATTGGGGTTGCTGGATATCCAGAGAAGCACCTTGAGGCTCCTTCGCTTCAGACCGATTTAAAACGGTTAAAGGAAAAGGTGGATGCTGGCGCAGATTATGTGGTTACTCAGATGTTTTTTGACAACCAAAAGTTTTTCGACTTTGTAAAAGCGGCAAAGACCATTGGAATAGATGTTCCTATTATCCCAGGAATCAAACCCATTGCTATTCAAAAACACTTACAGCTCTTGCCTCAGGTCTTTAAGATTGACTTGCCAGAGGATTTGATTAAGGCAGTTGAAGGCTGTAAGAACAATAAAGAAGTCCGTCAAGTTGGAATTGACTGGTGCGTACAGCAGAGTAAAGAACTTGTTCGTTCTGGAGTTCCTGTGCTACATTATTACTCTATGGGGAAATCTTCAAATGTTAAAGAGATTGCAAGGCTGGTTTTTTAGGGTCTTATTGAATGCTTCAAGGCATTTAAATGCGGGTCTGAGGTTGAAATCATGAATTTCTTATTTGCCCAAAAATACTGAGTTTCGCATACGAATAGACTTCTCTGATAGATTGATAGTAAAAACTAATTTTTTGGATCGAGGAAAATTGAAAAATTGGTTACTTTTGTGCTCTCAGACATTTAAAATAACAAAATAAAGTAGATCATTATGGCATTAGAAATTACAGATGCAAATTTTGAAGAAGTGGTATTGAAATCGGATAAGCCCGTACTGGTTGATTTTTGGGCTGCTTGGTGTGGGCCTTGTAGAATGTTGGCTCCTATTGTAGAGGAACTGAGTCATGAGTTTGGAGAGAAGGCGGTAATTGGAAAGATGGATGTAGATGCTCAGACAATATATGCAGCTAAATATGGTATTCGCAATATTCCTACGGTATTGATCTTTAAAGATGGAGAGATCGTTAAGAGACAGGTAGGCGTTGCTCCAAAATCTACCTACGAAAACTTAATCAACGAGAATTTGTAAAACATACGATTCAATCATAATTACAAAATTAAAACCAAAAGGTTTGGCTACAGTCAAGCCTTTTTTTATTTTCGGTGTTTATGATCGATCTTTCAAACGCACAGTTCTCTGAAATGAATAACTTACAACTTCTTGCAAGGCAAGTGGTAGAGGGGTTTATAACAGGAATGCACAAAAGTCCGTTTCATGGGTTTTCTGTTGAATTTTCTGAACACAAGCTCTATAACAAAGGAGAAAGCACCCGACATATTGACTGGAAGCTCTTTGCCAAAACAGAAAAGCTCTACACTAAAAAATATGAGGAAGAAACTAACTTACGTTGCCATATAATCATTGATAATTCTGCGTCTATGCATTATCCTGTGGTGAAAACGCAGCAATTGGATACGCTTAATAAAGTTGGATTTTCTGCTGTGGCAGCTGCTTGCTTGATGGAAGTACTCAAACGTCAGCGAGACGCTGTGGGACTGAGTATTTATTCAGACAGCTACGAGTATTATGCTCCTGAAAAGGGCAGTGACCGGCACCGAAAGATGGTCTTGTATCGGCTAGAGGATTTACTCGGTTCAACGTCTAAGGCCACTACGGAAACCTACCAGTATTTGCATGAAATTGCCGAGAAGATTCACAGGCGATCACTGATTTTTTTATTTACGGATATGTGGCAATCCAGCACACATGAAGTGGTATTGTTTGAGGCACTCCGCCATTTAAAATACAACAAACATGAGGTGGTCCTGTTCCATACCTTTGATGCAAAAACGGAATTAAATTTTGATTTTAACAATGCACCCAAAAAATTTGTAGATGTTGAGACTAAGGAAGAGGTCAACTTGTATAGTGAGAACATACAAGCGCATTACAAAACCTTGGTAGATAGCTACTTTGAGGCATTGCGCACCAAATGTTTACAATACAAAATTGATTATGTCCCTGTAGATATTCATCAGGGTTTCCATCGGGTACTGACAACCTATTTTCTGAGTAGGCGTAGGGTGGTGTGATTATTTTTGTCTCAAAAATTCCGTCGTTAAGCTCAAATAATACCTGTTGACTTTTATTGGTGGGAAAAATGATTTTTGAGAGTGCTTGATGTTGTTTATTTTCGAAATCACACAATAAATCTCTCTTTTTAACGGTTGGTTGAGTATTGTGTTTTTGATAATTGACTAATCAGTTGGTTCAAATTTTATGAATGTTCAATCTTTAAATTCAATTCAAAGACAAGGATTTAAAGTCAATTTCTTTGCTTTAAACCAACGCTTTTTTTGTAATTTGCGAGCCGCTGATAGTGTGATTAAACTACATGAGAATCGAGTTATCTGGAAAGAAAATATTAGTTACCGGAGCAGCAGGGTTTATTGGATCTAACCTATGTGATTCTCTGATTCTTATGGGTAACAAGGTTGTTGCTTTAGACAACTATGCCACAGGAAAAAAAGAAAACATCAGTCATCTGTTTGGACATCCAAACTTCCATTTTATTCAAGGAGATATTCGCAATTTAGACGATTGTAAAGAAGCGGTTGCAGAAGTGGAGTATGTTTTGCACCAAGCTGCTCTCGGTTCGGTGCCAAGATCTATCAAAGATCCCTTAACCTCCAATGAGGTTAACGTAACTGGATTTTTAAATATGTTGATTGCTTCTCGTGATGCAGGAGTGAAGCGATTTGTCTATGCCGCCAGCTCATCGACCTATGGAGATTCGAAATCACTCCCCAAAGTTGAAGATAAGATAGGCAAGCCATTGTCGCCCTATGCCATTACAAAATACGTGAATGAGCTGTATGCCGATGTCTTCTCCAAAACATACGGATTAGAATCCATAGGATTACGTTATTTTAATGTATTTGGAAAAAGACAAGATCCGAATGGGGCTTATGCAGCTGTGATTCCGAAGTTTGTAGGACAACTGATGAAAGGTGAATCCCCAGTCATTAACGGCAATGGGTATTATTCCAGAGATTTCACATTTATAGACAATGTCATTCAAGCAAATATTTGCTCGTTAATAACAGAAAATAAAGAAGCTATCAACACCGTTTATAATGTTGCGTACGGAGAACAAAATACACTGAATGATCTTGTGAAACATCTAAAAAAGTATTTATCTGACTTCGACTCAACAATTAGTGATATCAACACTGTTCACGGACCAAATAGGTTGGGTGACATTCCTCATTCACTAGCATCTATAGAAAAGGCAAAAAAACTCCTGAAATATCACCCTGAGTATTCTCTAGAAAAAGGTCTGAAAAAGACCATAAAATGGTACTGGGAAAATATATAAAATGAATCAAAATAAAATAGGAATTATTGGACTAGGATATGTAGGATTGCCGCTGGCCAGACTCTTTGCAACTAAATATCCTGTTGTTGGTTTCGATATCAACAAAGAAAGGATCAACGAATTAATGTCCGGTATAGACACTACTTTAGAAGTGGATAACGAGGCTTTACAGTCGGTACTTATTTCTGAGGAATCTGACGCTATCGGGTTGCTCTGCTCTTATGATATCTCATCGTTAAAGGATTGCAATTATTACATCATTACAGTACCGACTCCGGTTGATAAAAACAACAGACCAATTCTAACGCCGTTAATTAAAGCAAGCGAAACTGTAGGATCAATCTTGAAAAAAGGAGACATTGTAGTCTATGAATCTACTGTGTATCCAGGAGCTACAGAAGAAGACTGTATCCCCGTACTAGAACGAACATCTGGGTTGAAATTTAACAAAGATTTCTATGCTGGATACTCTCCAGAGCGAATCAATCCAGGGGATAAATTACATACCGTAGAAAAAATTTTAAAAGTTACCTCAGGTTCAACCCCTGAGATTGGAAAGAAAGTAGATGATTTGTACCGATCAGTAATTACCGCAGGTACCCATTTAGCACCCACCATTAAAGTGGCAGAGGCAGCGAAGGTGATCGAAAACTCACAAAGAGATATTAATATTGCTTTTGTGAATGAATTGGCCAAGATTTTTAACTTGATGGAGATAAATACCTATGATGTTTTAGAAGCTGCTGGGACCAAGTGGAATTTTTTACCATTCAGACCTGGGTTGGTAGGAGGTCACTGTATAGGTGTAGATCCGTATTATTTGGCTCAAAAAGCACAGGAATTTGGCTATCATCCAGAGATTATTCTAGCGGGGAGAAGATTAAATGATAGTATGGGAGAATATGTAGCTTCTGAGGTGGTGAAACTTATGATTAAAAAAGATGTCAAGGTAAAGAATGCCAAGGTACTTGTGTTGGGAATTACTTTTAAAGAGAATTGTCCCGACGTAAGAAATACCAAGGTTGTAGATGTTATATCGGCATTCAAAGATTTTGGAGTGAATGTAACAATTTATGATCCATGGGCAAATGAATCAGAGGTTTTGGAAGAATATGGGTTGAAATCTACCCAGCATTTGCCAGATACTATGTTTGATGCTCTTGTACTAGCAGTGGCACACCAAGAATTTGCAGCAACTGATTTTAGCACTATACTACACAAAAATCACGTAATTTATGATGTGAAGAATGTCCTAGAAAGCAACTCAAAAGACGGAGGGCTGTAAATGAAGAATTTTGCGTTAATAGGAGCAGCGGGTTACATAGCACCGCGACATTTTAAGGCGATTAAAGACACCAAAAATGTTTTGATTGCTGCCTTAGATAAATTTGATTCTGTGGGAATTATGGACAGCTACTTTCCACATGCTGACTTTTTCACTGAGTTTGAAAGATTTGATCGTCATATAGAAAAACTGAAACGCAACGGGACACATTTAGACTATGTAAGTATCTGTACCCCCAATTACCTTCATGACTCACACATCCGTATGGCGCTTAGAAGAGGTGCCGATGCTATTTGCGAAAAACCTATTGTTTTAAACCCTTGGAACATAGATGCTCTAGCTGATATACAAGAGGAATCTGGGTATCGGATTTATACGATTCTTCAGTTAAGATTACACCCTAGCATCAAAGCACTCAAGGAAAAAGTAGAAAATTCACAAAAAGATCAAAAATTTGATGTTGATTTAACATACATCACCTCAAGAGGTGGGTGGTATCACGTTTCTTGGAAAGGAGATCCAAGTAAGTCGGGCGGGATTACCACCAATGTTGGAATCCATTTTTTTGATATGCTGAACTGGATTTTTGGAGATGTCCAACAAAACGATATTTATGTCCGTGAGGCATCCAAAGCATCAGGATATCTAGAATTTGAAAATGCTAGAGTTCGATGGTTTTTATCTACAGATGAGAATGATCTTCCCGAAGAAATGATTGAGAAAGGGCAGAGAACCTACAGATCTATTCTCATTGATAAAGAAGAGATCGAATTTAGTGGTGGCTTTACAGAACTCCATACCAAGAGTTATGAAGAGATCTTGAAAGGAAATGGTTTTGGTTTGGAAAGTGCACGTAGCTCCATAGATATTGTGCATCATTTAAGAAATACGAAAATTAAGAATCAGGGTGAATTTCATCCCTATATCAGGAATGAGGTATGAAGAAAGTAGGAATCACATTTAGTTCTTTTGATCTGCTACATGCAGGGCATATCAAAATTTTAGAAGAATCCAAAGGGCAATGTGATTATTTAATTTGTGGACTTCAAACAGATCCAACCTTGGATCGCCCAGAAAAAAATCGGCCTGTACAATCTGTTGTTGAGCGTTACATTCAGCTTAAAGGATGTAAATTTGTCGATGAGATCGTACCCTATGCCACAGAACAAGATTTAGAAGATGTTTTAACATCTTTTAAAATTGATGTTCGAATTATCGGAGATGAGTATGCCAAAAAGAATTTTATAGGTAGAGATTATTGTGAAAAAAAAGGAATTACACTGTACTTTAACAAAAGAGATCACCGCTTCTCAAGTAGTGGTCTGCGAAAAGAAGTGCACCACAAGGAAGCATTAAACTCAAAAACAACAAAATGAAGATAGCAGTTATTGGCTCTGGTTATGTAGGATTGGTTTCAGGAACATGTTTTGCTGAGATGGGAAATCGCGTTACTTGTGTAGATACTGATCAAAATAAAATCAATCAACTACGCGAAGGAGTTATCCCTATTTATGAACCCAGTTTGACTCCCATGGTTTTAAAAAATGTGCGAAGAGAAAATCTACTGTTTTCCACCTCACTAAAGGAAAGCATTCAGGATGTATCGATTGTTTTTATTGCCGTAGGAACTCCAATGGGTGAGGATGGGTCTGCAGATCTGCAATATGTAACAGCAGTCGCCAGAGAAATTGGTCAGAGTATGAATTCTGAATTGGTCGTTGTTGACAAATCTACGGTACCTGTGGGAACTGCCGATAAGGTAAGGAAGGCGATTCAAACTGAATTGGACAAGAGAGCCTCTAGCTTTGAATTCCACGTGGTTTCTAACCCTGAATTTTTAAAAGAGGGTGATGCGGTTAATGACTTTATGAAACCCGATAGGGTAGTCGTTGGAGCCGATCATGAATCGGCTTTTGAGATCATGAGAAGATTGTACCACCCTTTTACTATGACGTACGATCGCATCATAGAAATGGATATCCGATCTGCTGAAATGACTAAGTATGCTGCCAATGCCATGCTAGCAACAAAAATTTCGTTTATGAATGAAATTGCTAATATTTGCGAAAAGGTGGGAGCCGATGTGAATAACGTTCGAATTGGAATTGGGTCTGACAAGCGCATCGGTTACAGTTTTATTTATCCAGGTGCTGGGTATGGAGGGTCTTGTTTTCCGAAAGACGTGAAAGCACTAAAGAAAACAGCAGAAGATTATGGTTATTCAGCCCGTCTTATCAATGCAGTAGAAGAGGTGAATGACGATCAAAAGCTCGTGATTGCCAAAAAGGTGATCAATCGATTTGGTGAGGATTTATCTGGGAAAATCTTTGGATTGTGGGGATTGGCATTTAAACCAGGAACCAATGATATGCGAGAGGCACCAGCCATTTACATCGTTCAAGAACTCACCAAAAGAGGAGCAAAAATCATAGCTTATGATCCAAAAGCAGTGGAAGAGGCCAAACATTGTTATCTAAAAGATATCTCAAATGTGATCTATGTAGATTCCAAATATCAAGTTTTGGAAGACGCAGACGCTCTGATATTACTGACCGAGTGGAAAGAGTTCCGATCGCCAGACTTTATTGAAATTAAGAGAAAGCTGAAAACACCTGTGATCTTTGATGGAAGAAATCAGTATAGCGTTTTTAAATTGGAAGAGAAAGGATTTGAATATTACCAGATTGGAAAAAAGTAAGCGCATATTAGTTACAGGAGCTGCTGGATTTATAGGTTTTCATCTATCAAAATCCTTGGTTGAACAAGGATATGAAGTTGTGGGAATTGATAATATCAATGATTACTACGATGTAACTCTCAAGTATGCTAGGTTAGACCAACTGGGAATCCACAGAAAAAATGCTGAGCAATTCTTAGTCAGCTCTTCAAGTTCAGACGGATTGTTTGAGTTTATAAGAATGAATTTAGAGGATACGATAGAACTTCCTAAATTATTTCAGCAAAAGAATTTTGATTTGGTTTGTAACCTAGCAGCTCAAGCAGGTGTTCGGTATTCTTTGGAAAATCCACAAGCTTATATCGATTCCAATATTCAAGGATTTTTAAACATCCTAGAGTGTTGTAGGCATCACCAAATAAAAAGACTGGTCTATGCCAGCAGTTCAAGTGTCTATGGAAATAGTGATAAAGTCCCTTTTAAAGAAGACCAGAATGTAGATCATCCCATTAGTTTGTATGCAGCAACGAAGAAGTCGAATGAGTTAATGGCGCACACCTACAGTCATTTGTACGGTTTTCAAACCATCGGACTGCGATTCTTTACTGTTTATGGACCCTGGGGAAGACCAGATATGGCGATGTTCCTATTTACGGACGCCATTTTGAATGATCAACCTATTGAGGTTTTTAATCAAGGAAACTTATCTAGAGACTTTACTTATATAGATGACATTATAGGAGGTGTTCTGGCTACTTTATTAGAAGATTCAATATCCAATGCAAATTATCAATTATACAACATAGGGAATAACACTCCTGTTCAGTTATTGGATTTTGTTAATGCTATAGAAAAAGTTATTGGAAGAGTAGCAATCAAAAATATGCAGCCCATGCAGGCTGGAGATGTGTACCAGACGTATGCGGATAGTTCTGCACTTGCCAAGGATTACGGGGATAGACCTTCAACCTCTATTTTGGTGGGAGTAAGGAATTTTGTGGAATGGTTTAGGAATTATTTTAAGAGATGAATGATTAGTAAGGTCTTTAAATATTTACCTATTAAAATCCACGTAATATACATATTGATATCACTATCAATAAGTTTATATGGGCCGAGGATTTTTATCGGTTATAATAAAGATATCACATTCGTTTACATGATTTGCTATCTTACTCTAGTGTATATAGGGTTTAGGCTGGGATTCAAATTAGGACTAAAAAGGAGTAAGTTCGTAAGAAGTAAAGACAAGCCATTCAAAATTTTCATCAAGTTTTTAAGGATTTCCTTGGTACTTTTCAGCATCAACTTGATTTATTTAATACTAGCGAATAGACTTACATTCAATATTGCATTGATGGGATTAAATTATAACGATTATTATTCTTATTATAATGATAAAACCTCGTCGTCGTTGTTAACCTTTGAAAATATATTTATCACTCTGAGTGCTATCCCAAAGTTTGTGACAACCGTAATGGGATTCTATTATTACAATCATAGTAAAAGAATTCATAAAATTTATTTCATCATATTTTTAGTATTGGTTTTTCTCACACAGACCATTGCCATAGGAAATCAAAAATCATTAGGAGATATTGTGATTTTCGGTCTAGTAATTTTTCTGATTAAATCCATTTCTTATACAAGAAAACGCAGAAAAAGAATTATAGTCAAAATGATGATTGTTGTTGCGGGGATAGTCATATTATTTTCTTACGCTCAATACTCTAGGCTGAAATCTAGGGGCATTACTCTGATGGATATCAATGATCATTATGTTGGATTGTATAAATATGATTTGGATCACTCTGTTTTTAAAGTATTTGGACCTACGCTAGGACTCGGTATTGCTCAGTTATCAACTGGATATTTAGCGGGAGGATATCATGGTTTATCAAAATCATTGGAATTACCTTTTGAATGGAGTTATGGCGTGGGAAGTTCGGTAGGTTTGAGTAATATATTCAGCAAGCTATTCAATATTGATCCATATTCAAAGACATATTTGTACAGAGTGGAGCAGAAATATGGAATTGATGGAAAACAAAGATGGCATACGATTTTTCCCTGGCTCGCATCAGATTTTGGTTTCATTGGCGCTCTTATAATCCTTTTCTTGGTAGCTTTTTATTATGGGAAATGTTGGAGGGAAATACTACTTTACAGAAACCCAATTTCTATTCTCCTGTTTTCGTTATTAACAATATTATTCATGTTCGTACCCGCTAATAATCAGATTATTCATGGTTTTGATTATTTAACGATCACATCTTTTATTATTTTACTATGGCGAACGAGGCACAAATACTATAACTACTGATGTTTGCAAAAGGCGTTTTAGGAAAGTCGACATTTATATTAGCGTTGATCGTATTTGGGAAAGTATTTTCTTTCTTAAGAGATATTTTGATCTCCTATGAATTTGGGGTAAGCGATCAAACGGATGCATATTTCGTTGCTAATTCTATCCCCACACTGATTTACACTGCGATCATTTCTAGTTTCACAGCGTTAATTGTTCCTGTCTACAAGAAAATACAAATTGATGAGAGTCTCGAAAAGGCAGACCTATATAGTTCTAAGCTCATCATTCTCACAATAATTTTTTCCTTGTCACTAACATCGATAGCGTTTTTATCTGTTGAAACTTTGGTGGAATTTCTATCACCAGGGTTTGAGGTAAATAAAAAAGAACTGGCAATTGAGTTAGGAAGAATCTTAGTGTTATCTTTCCCTCTCTCTTCTTTGGTAATGGTTTTGGCAAATATTTCTAATGCTCACAATAGGAATTATGCATTACACATTGTTCCTCTTGTTTCGGCAATATTTGTAATGACTTGTATTTATTTTTTCTCAAGCTCATATGGAGTATTTATTTTGGCTTATGCAGGAGTATCTGTTTATTTTCTTCAATTGCTTTTACAAATTATTCTCTTACCAAAAGCATTTAAGTTTCGCTTTTCCATTAAGCTAAACGATGAAAACGTAAAAAAAACCATGATCTTAATGCTTCCCATATTCATAGGACATTCCGTGGATCAACTCAATGTGCTAATCAATACCACTTTTTCATCATATTTAGAACTGGGCACCTTGTCTTCGCTCAATTATGCACAAAGAATACAGAATACTTTAAACGGTACTATTTCTATGGCATTGATTACTGTAATTTACCCAATAATTTCAGTTCTCTATGTAAAGAATAAAGATAAACAATTGTCTTTAATTAGTCTCAAGTCATTAAACCTTACGTTCTTCATTCTAACCCCATTAGTATTTATATTTTTTCAAAAGGCAGAATATATAGTTGGTCTTGTTTACGGAAGGGGAAGCTTTACAGAAAATGCAGTTTCTTTGACAGCTGCAGCGCTGTCCATCTACTCGTTTAATATATTAATTTTGGCTATTAGAGAAATATTGATTCGCTTTTTCTATGTCCACAATATGACAAAAATTCCTTTCTATACAAGTTTACTTTCTCTAGCAATTAATACATTGCTGTGTTACTTGTTTTACAGTCAGTATGGAATCAAAGGGATTGCACTAGCAAATATTCTAGCAAGTAGTATTAGTCTTCTGCTAATATTTTACTTAGTCAATACAAAAACAAGAATAAAGTTTGACGTCAATAACATTCTTCAATTTATTAGGCAAAATATTTTGTCGGTGTCTGCTGCTTTTTTGTTGGTGGTATATCTCTCTGAAATGAAGCTAGTAAAAAACAGTATTGTTAATTTCCTATTATACACAGCATTTGTGTATATTAGTTATTTATTGGTTTATGTAGCAGTCAACAGACGAAAAAGTTTAAATATTTTTAAATTAAAATATGATGAGTAAAGATAATATACTCTTAATAACAGGGGGGACAGGTTCTTTCGGAAATGCAGTGCTAAATCGGTTCCTACATTCTGAAATGTTTTCTGAAATCAGAATTTTTTCAAGAGATGAGAAAAAACAGGAGGATCTTAGAAGAAAGCTGTCAGATCCCAAAGTGAAATTTTATTTAGGTGATGTAAGAGATTATAAATCTGTTAATACGGCTGTCAGAGGAGTAGATTACATTTACCATGCGGCAGCATTGAAACAGGTTCCATCTTGTGAATTCTTTCCCATGGAAGCTGTGAAAACGAATGTAGCTGGAACAGAAAATGTATTGGATGCAGCCATTAAAAACAACGTAAAGAATGTGGTGGTATTAAGTACGGATAAAGCTGTGTATCCAATCAATGC
>CAXRAW010000064.1:0-24445 GCA_964228785.1 Flavobacteriaceae bacterium | reverse complement strand
ACCTGTAGAATTTAACGTTGCAACGATTTTGGTTGCTATATTGGCGCTTTTTACAATTCCAGTAACAACAAATCTAACTTTTTAGAGAAGAATAAATTTAATGGCATTCTCAAAATTGGAGTCAATAAGGTTAGTAAGGTTAGCGATGGCATCACTCTCGGTGAGTATGGTCTGTTTAGCGATGGTTAAGATTTGTTCTGAATCTTTCAAAGGCTGATTTATTTTTATGCGTGATAAAAAAGTTATATATTTAATAATTGTATAGGACAAACATAACACAAAATTCATAGACCCCCAATAAATGCTAAGTGATTGTCATTTGAAGTTAATAACCAAGCATCTAATATGAAAAGCTTATAAATGAATATTTACACTTCTCTAAAAAAATTCTTCGGCTTTAGCCATTTTAAAGGCTTACAAGAAGAAGTCATCAAAAGTATTTTGGACGGGAACCATACATTTGCTATCATGCCAACGGGAGGTGGTAAATCTCTTTGCTATCAACTTCCTGCGCTGATGAAAGAAGGAACAGCAATTGTAATCTCTCCTCTTATTGCTTTGATGAAGAATCAAGTTGATACCATACGGGGAATTTCGAACAATGATGGAATTGCTCACGTGCTCAATTCTTCATTGAACAAGTCTGAGATACAACAAGTGATGTCAGATATCTCTACTGGAGTCACTAAGCTTTTGTATGTCGCACCAGAATCTCTTATTAAGGAGGAATATGTCAACTTTTTAAGAAAACAAAAAATATCGTTTGTTGCCATTGATGAGGCGCACTGTATCTCGGAATGGGGACATGATTTTCGTCCAGAATACAGAAATTTAAGGAATATTATTGAACAAATAGATCATGTTCCTGTTATTGGCCTTACGGCTACTGCCACCGAAAAGGTACAAGAAGACATCCTAAAAACGCTAAGAATTCCAGACGCAAAGACATTTAAAGCTTCTTTCAACCGACCGAACTTATTTTATGAGGTTCGCCCTAAAACCAAAGAAGTTGAAAAAGATATCATTCGATTTGTAAAGCAACGAATGAGAAAATCTGGTATTATCTATTGTTTAAGTAGAAAGAAGGTAGAAGAGATAGCCCAAGTACTTCAAGTGAATGGCATTAAAGCAGTTCCTTATCACGCAGGATTGGATGCTAAAACAAGAGCAAAACATCAAGACATGTTTTTAATGGAAGATTCTGATGTGGTGGTGGCAACTATTGCTTTTGGAATGGGTATTGACAAACCCGATGTTCGCTATGTGATACACCACGATATCCCAAAAAGTCTTGAGAGTTACTACCAAGAAACAGGAAGGGCGGGACGCGACGACGGAGAAGGTTACTGCTTGGCTTTTTATGCCTATAAAGACATTGAAAAATTAGAGAAGTTCATGTCTAGCAAACCCATTGCAGAACAGGAAATAGGTCATGCATTATTGCAAGAAGTTGTGGGCTATGCAGAGACATCCATTTCTAGAAGAAAATATTTATTACATTATTTCGGGGAAGAGTTTGATGAAGTAAACGGGATAGGAGCTGATATGGACGACAATACCCGAAATCCTAAGGCAAAGCACGAGGCCAAAGACGATGTGGTTAAGTTGCTTTATGTAATTCTGAATACAAAAGAACAATATAAACCCAAAAATTTGGTGAATACTATGATAGGGAAGGAGAATGCAATGTTAAACTCTCACAAAACGCACCTCCAACCATTTTTTGGATGTGGAAAAGAAAAAAGTGACACTTACTGGATGGCTTTACTAAGACAGATACTGGTAGTCAATTTTATTTTTAAAGAGATTGAGCAGTATGGTGTAATTAAACTCACAAACAAGGGAAAGGAGTTTATAGCAAATCCAAAGTCATTTATGATGACCAAAGATCATGTGTATGATAGTGAGGATGATTCTACAATTATAACAAATACAAAAAGTATTAGTGGATCTACAGATCAAAAGCTAGTTCTTATGCTGAAGGATTTGCGCAAGAAGGTGGCTGTTAGGCAAGGTGTTCCCCCTTTTGCAGTTTTTCAAGATCCCTCTTTGGACGATATGGCACTCAAATACCCTATTACTATGGAGGAACTTTCAAAAGTACATGGAGTAGGAGAGGGCAAGGCAAGAAAATATGGAAAAGACTTTTTAAAACTCATAGAAAAGTATGTGCATGAAAATGACATCATACGTCCCGATGATCTGATTGTAAAGAGCACAGGTGTTAACTCGGGGTTAAAATTATTTATCATTCAGAATACAGATAGAAAGCTACCCTTGGAGGACATCGCTAAATCTAAAGGACTAGAGATGTCTCAGTTAATTAAGGAGATGGAAGTGATTGTTTATTCGGGGACTAAACTGAATATTAATTATGCTATTGAAGATCTAGTAGACGAGGAGCAGCAAGAAGAGATTCACGAGTACTTTATGGAAGCCGAAACTGATAAGATTCAAGAAGCTCTTGATGAATTTGACGGCGATTATGATGAAGAAGAGCTTCGTCTGATGCGCATTAAATTCATCTCAGAAGTAGCAAACTGAAAAGATGAAGTCCACTGTGCTTGTATCCTACAAGTTTTTTATTCTGAAGTTTAAAAAAAAGTACATTGATAAAAAGTTCATCTAACGCTGGTCCTTTATATTCGGCATCCCAAAAAATCTCGTGAAGTTTTCCCGCAACAACTTTCTCTATATCCTTAACAGGAAGTACTGTTTTTTCCAAGGCTTCAACCAATTTTGGGATGGCCTTAGGTAATTTTTCTGCAATTTTTATGAAGACCCAGATCAAATCCCTATATAAAGATTCTTTGATTACTGGGAAGGGATTTCCATAATCTGGGAAAAACTTTTTTTTGTACATAAACTCCACAACATACTCCGTTTCTTTGCTATACTGATTAATGAAGATTTTGTAATGGTAGGGCCGTAAAGGTTTTCCGTTCTCATCAATTTCTTCTTTGATTACAGGACCGTCTTTAAAGTTCATGGTATTAGCCAATGCCAATGCTTGTTCTTTAGGAACTTTTCTAACGTATCTTCTTAGTAGAAAATGGTCTTCTGCTTCTATCACTACACCATGAATGAATCCAAAAGAACCCAAACTTACCAAAGCTGCGTTAAATACATCATCATCTCTAATAATTTTCGCATTGAGCTGGTTAGCAAAAGTATCTACTAAAGCGGGCTTTGAAGCACGTTCTATATATACATTATCTCCTGGTTTTAATCCAGTGATTATATTTAGCCCAACTACATAATCTTGTACAGACCCAACATCTAAGCCAGAACCGTGAACTCCCGTTGAAATGCATCCTGCAATAGTCTGTCCATTACTAGCACCCGAAGCTTTGATGGACTTTCCATACCTATCTAAATGTTCAGAAATCTCTTTAATTGTATTTCCGCACTGAAAAAAGAATAAATCTGATGTCTTGTAAATGCTATTTTCGTGTACTTCCTGATCGCTAATCTTGTAACTGATATTCATGAACTGATTAAAGTGCATGTTATCTTTTTGATGAGCAATGCTATTCATAGACCATCTTGCTCCATACGCTCTAAACCCTTCGTTTTTATCAGCTACTTCTTTGATTAACTTCTGTATTTCAGTGGCTGCATCATTGTATCGTTCTATTTTACTCAAGGTCTTATCACTTGAGAGTTCTGTTACATAAAGGCGCTTGAGGTTAAAGGGACCGTTTTTATGAATGGTATCCCATTGTTTTCCCGTGTAATCTTTTACTTCTGTTGTTGCCATGTCTAGTTAATTGGTTTCATACACACATACTTTACCTTCATCTTGCGTCTTGTTCCCAGTGTAACAGCGCTCCACAAAATACCACCAAGGGTATTTCTAACTTCTATCGAATGTAATTTTCCTGATTTACAGAATTTTTCTTTCTTTACTAAATAGTCAAAACCTCCAGTAGTTATATTTACTCTGATAACAGTATCCTTTTGGATGACTTGAAGATCTCTATATCTATCATCCCGTTCGCTAAATGGATCTTTTTGAGGTGCTCCTTCCGTACTTACTAATCGGATGCTGTAACAAGAACAGAGTAGCATTGTTACTAAAAGTAACATGACGGATTTGAATGTAATTATTTTCATCATACCAGTGTTTAAATTTTATGTGTTTTCTAGAAAAACTCCTGATTTTCTAGCTAAGATATTAGGCTATTGTAGTCTGTAACAATATGGATGAGTCCGCTACGGGCTTTATTTATTTTACAATTAGCCCACTTTTATAATTTAACCTATGATTTCTTCAAAAGTGAATGGCAATGTTAATTATGTTTAACTACCCTATTTTTGTTTGATTGGCAAAAATTCTCCGCTGTTGGTAACTATTATATTTTTTCTTTTAATTGATATAATAAAGTGTTAATTCCATTTAACATCAAATTTAAAGGGTAGTTGGGAGCATGGCAATACCTTAATATGGTGAAATTTTGAACTCCTTGTAAAATGCTATGTGCTTGATAATATTTTTGCTGTTGTTTGTGTAGCATGGTTCTTTATATCTTATTAGGTATCCCTACCTCAAAAGTAACTACAAAATTTTATAGTTTACTTTGGTGTTGCGTTAGCGATAGCAGCGGCATCCTTTTTTGTCCTGATAAGGCAAAAAAGATATAGCGGATAGCGCGACCCAAAGGGGAACGCCCCAATGAAAGAAGTTCATTTAGGATGAATTTAAAATTCGTATTTCTTTTCGACAGCAAACTTAATTAGTTTAAATTAAGCTTTCGGATCATATTTTTTCGATGGATATCTACTGTTGTCTTTGCGATAAAGAGTTCTTCAGATATTTCTTTTGAGGTCTTTCCACTAGCTATTAAGTATAAAATTTCTTTTTCTCGGTTAGACAGCACCACGTTATCGGAGCTTCCTAATTTGACGTTGTCTTGAATGTAATCGCTTATAAAGTCAAGGGCGACATTTTTATCGAAAAACATCTCTCCTGACGCAACTGTTTGAATGGCCTCTTCCAGTATTTTAATCCCTGAATTTTTTAAGATATATCCTGTTGCACCTGCATCTAACATCTGTTTTATGGCCTCTGGTTGATCGAACATAGTCATCGCTAAAACGCGGATGTGAGGAAATTGTTTCTTAATTTTTCGCGTGGTTTGTATGCCGTCCATCACCGGCATTCGTATGTCTGTTATGACCAGTTTTGGCTGCTTTAGAGAAACTAGTTTTACAAGGTCTTTCCCGTTGTTTACTGTTCTAATAATCTTGACATCTTCATTATATTCAAAGAAAGATGTTACGCCGTCTATCAGTATTTGATGATCTTCCGCAATGATAACTGTGATCATAAGAGTCTTTCTTTAGACACGTAAAGTTAGTAAACTCTTTTTTCTAAGCCATCCCCTCATGTAGGTATTTGATATTGATACTAAACTGCAGCTAAGAATGACTTTAAATCTTTTTTAAGTATGGTTGAATAGAACAAGAAGCCTATTATAAAGTTTTAGTCTAATGGTACTTTTTTAGATAGAATCTTTCCCTTAACAAGCCATGAGATCCCAAAAGCAATATTTGCAATACTTTGTGCAACGTAGATTAGAAGTGTACTATAATCGTCACTAATCGTCTCATTTAAGGAAACATATGACATTAAGGCAAGACAAAGGAGTATGGCAATACCACAAATAATGTAAATTTTATTGCGTCTTTTTTTCTTAATTGTCATTAAATCTTTCTCTGCATTACTTTTAGTAAAGAGAAAAAGACAGAAAAAGCTCAGCGTAAGAAAAAATAAAAAACCTGATATGAAGTGAATTGTACTTACCCAGCCTGATTCAGTTCCTACCGAAGGTGGGGGAGCCAGGCCATTCCTAGAGCAAACAGTCCAACTGCATTTCCTGCCCAGTTATCAATGCTACTATAACCAGTATAAAAGAACATAAGAAGAGAAATGGCACACAGTGCTCCAACAACAATATCCCTAGCAGTGGCATAATAACTTTGTAATTCTCCACCATTGAAAAGGGTTATTACTGAAACAACAAAAGGTAAAAGGATAGCGATTACTCCTACAGATTTCCTTAATGATAGATATGAGTAAGTGTGATTTGTGTAGATTGTTTTCATTAACAGTGATTTATTTAGTGATTGTAATTGATTAAGGTCAAGTAAAGGCAGTGATATTTTTATTATTGCTTCTGCTTTTTTAAGTATTTAAATTGATTTTAAGTGTTTGATATATAGCATGTTAAAACATTACCTCTTGCTTCTCTAATCCCGTTGTAGGGATTTCAGGTGTTGATTTTTACTTGGAGAGAATGATCTTAGAAGTATGCTTGGTATATTGAGTCAATTAATTTACTATAAACTCATTTTGACTTTTCACTTTTAATGATTAAAATAGCATTTTCTATGTTTTTGAAACGGCTTCGCCCTTATCTATACTGATAATTGTTAGACTTGAACTTAGCATATAAAATGTAGTAAAAAAAAGACTATAAATCGAAAAGCCAAATCTAGAAGGTTGTTTTAATTCAGACAATACTGGAAATTAATGAAATTTTATCCTCCCTAAAAACGGTGAGTGTACGATTAATTCCCAAAGAAGATCAATTTTTACTACCTGAATTCGTTTCAAATGCCGAAGCTATAGAATCTTCTGGAAAACTTTTATATAAATAATAGTCGCCAGATATCAAAGATTTTAAAGTCTTACCTCTCTCTGTAATACTGGGTAAATTGACGGATTTATTAAAAATTAAAGAATCAATTTCAGAAAATGCTATCAAGTTAATCTGAGCCTTTATATATAGTTTTTCTTCTTCTTTTAGATCTGGAAAGCTTAGTAAGCTATCAGGATTATTTATCTGATAAACCTTTAGTGTTTTAATAATCTTATCAAAGCTCTGAGAAAAGCTATAGTTAGCTGTTAAAAGCAATCCCAGTATTAATAATAGGCTTTTTTTAATTTATTCATTCATGTAAAATCGGTAAAATTGATTTCCATATCTTACTTTAATACTATTTTTTTGGTACAATCTAAATCTTTCAAATTTGTAATATCTGAAAAGCCTATTTTATGTTCGTCACCTTCAATTTTAAGATCAACAATATTATTTTTACTTGGTTTTTCACATCCTTTTTGTTTTACCTCAATTTTATGATGTTTAGAATACTTTTTAATTGAAAAATCATCATCATTTGTTCCCACATTATTGGTTAGGCGAATAGGCAACACATATTTAAAATCATCATTTGAGCATTGTTGCCTATTTACGTGACAAATTCCCAGAATTTCAACTTTTTTCTCTTCAAATGGACATTGCATTTCAATCTTCTTTAAATGAGTAATATCAAATGTTTCACTATTACTATGATATATAACTTTACATGCTATGCCATACTTATCCTTAATATCTATATATATGAACTGATATTCTCCGGGACTACTTGAATTTATGGACATAAAATATTTTTTCTGTGGCTTCATAATTGTGTGAGTTAATTGTTAAACATGAGTCAAAAATCAATTTTTCCACAAAGGACAACAATCCCTATAAGTAAGTATTTTTTACATCCTAAATATAGGGATAAAAAAACGATAAGAGAAGGGAGGTGAGCAACATAGCTGCTAAAACTGTCAACAACTGCTTTAAGTTAAATTTATAATCTTACGCACTTCCAAACAAGATCGCCGTAGAGATATACAGGAAAACCCCAAGAAACACCATCCAAAAGTCAATCTATAAGAAGAACCTCTTGAGCAACTATTTAGAAGCTTCCCATAGTTCAACATGCTAAAATATGTACCCACAAAGCATAAGCGCAGACAGCTTACAGAATTTCAAATACATCCAATAGATCACTGAGCAATAAGGATAAGACGCTCAGAATGATGCGTATCAAAATCAGATAATTTATAATCTCCAAAAACATGAGTAATCGACAATCCAGCAGCAGCGGTGTAGCGTTGAAAGGTCTCTAGATCTAAATATTTCACCCGTTCTGTATAAGTATGAGCCTTACCCTTATCAAAGAACGAAATATGTTTTAAAATAAAGTGATCCTTAATTTCCCTCCTGATATGGAATTCGATGCCCTCCACAATTTTAAGCTCCTCTTCAACCAACCGATGCCTTACATGCACCACATTTAAAAAATCCAAGACCAAAACACCCCAGTCATTCAAGCACTCCTTCATATTCTTTAGCACTTGTATATCATCACTATCCGATTCAAAATACCCAAAACTAGTAAACAGATTAAACACAGCATCATACTTCAAAAGAAAAGGCACACGCATATCCTTTATACAAAACTGTAGTCGGTCATTTTCAAACTGTTTTGCATACGCAATGCTCTGTTCAGACAAATCACCACCAGTTACACGATATCCCAGCGAATTCAAATAAATCGAATGCCTGCCCTTGCCACAAGGCAAATCTAAAATATGCCTGTCTTTAGAGAGCTTTAAAAACTGCGTAATATGTTGTATAAACACGCGCGCATCCTCCTCGTTTCTGTCCTTGTAAAGAATATGATAATACGGAGTATTAAACCAAGAAGAAAACCAGTCTGTCGTTTGCATTCACATAAAATGAGTGCGTAAAATTACACTTTTTGCCCCACAAATCAGCATGCTCACTTTTTAAAATATGAGCAATGGTATTCGGGCGTTTCCCTGCGGGTCGGGCTATCCGCTATATCTTTTTTGCCTGTACAGGACAAAAAAGGATGCCGCTGCTATCCCTAACGCGACATTCAAAAGAACTCCACGGTTCAATGAATTTTTATACATACAGTTGGATCTTACGCACAAAGACACCAGAGAATCAACTACCTCAAGGAATTCAACCCTTGGCTATCGCCTTGCGATTAAAATCTAAGCTAAAACAACTACTTTTACAGCATGAACCAAAAACAGCAACAACAAGATTTTAAAATGACTGCCACCACCCTCAAAGGACTCGAGAGTGTTTTGGCAGGAGAACTGCGATCCCTAGGAGCCAAAGAAATCAAAGAATCCATTCGCAGTGTTTCTTTTCGAGGAGACCTAGGGTTTCTATACAAAGCAAACATCGCCTTGCGGACAGCAATCCGGATTTTACAACCAATCAAAACAGGAAAAATATATGATGATGAGGACTTGTATACGTTCATCCAGAAAATTAAATGGGAAAAACACCTAGATGTAAACGGAACTTTTGCCGTAGGAGCAGTAGTGAATTCCAAACATTTTACCACCAACTCCCATTATATTGCACTCAAATCTAAAGATGCCATTGCCGATTACTTCCGACATAAGTACAGTAAGCGTCCCAATGTAGATTTAACATATCCCGATGTAAAAGTGCATGTGCACATTCAAAAAGACTGGTGTACCATTTCATTAGACTCCTCTGGCGATTCGCTTCACAAACGCGGTTACAGAAGTGCCACAAACATAGCACCCATCAACGAAGTGCTAGCAGCAGGACTGGTGATGCTATCTGGATATACAGGTGATGAAAACTTTATCGATCCCATGTGTGGCTCTGGAACAATTTTAATAGAAGCCGCAATGATAGCCAACAATATTCCCGCCAATATCAACCGAAAACATTTCGCTTTTGAAAATTGGAAAAATTACGACGAAGAGCTTTATTTTGTGATTCAAGATGCGCTCTTAAAAAAGATTCGAAGCTCACACTTTAAGATCATAGGATTTGACAAGGCACCCTCAGCAGTCCAAAAGGCCAAGCAAAATATCATCAATGCCAATTTAGACGAATTTATAGGAGTACATCATGTCAACTTTTTTAATTCGACCAAAGAAGTATTTGGAAACACAACAATAGTCTTTAATCCGCCCTACGGAGAGCGATTGAATATCGATATTCAAACGTTTTATCACTCTATTGGCAACACCTTAAAACACCACTATTCAGGTTCCACAGCTTGGATGATTACCTCAGATATCCAAGCCTTAAAATACGTTGGACTCAGAACATCAAAAAGAATAGCACTCAAAAATGCCGATTTGGATTGCCGATTTGTAAAATATGAACTATATGAGGGATCTAGAAAAGTAAAAAAGCAAATCAACTAATCCAGTTTGTTAATGACTAGATGTTTGTTTGTTAATAGTCTTGAATCAAAATTTTAGAGAGAATGTAAGGTGCGGAGTTTAGTTTTCTTATCACCCAAGAAATTCGTCTATATTTTTTTGCTTAAAACTTCATTCTCCTTCTATACAATCATCATCTTTATCTATAAAGTCTAAGATCCAAGGGGAATAGACTGAACTATTTGAATTCAAATTATTTAGCTTCCTTCTCAAGACACTTTCGTGAATACGTGGAGTGCCATACTTTTCATTGTTCCAAGTTCTTTGCTTTCTAGTAAATAGAATTCCTGGAAAACCTATTTGCTCATTATGCATTTTTCCATTAATATCAAAGGTCGAAAGTAACATTTTTTGATATGCGGTGGATTTTTTAAAAATCCTTAAACCTTTACCACTTGCCTCGTCAATCATCCACTTCAAAGAAATATTTGATAGATCTTCCTCCTCATATCCACCACCAACATCAGTATGCACACCACAAAACCATACTTGCTTCATCTTATCTAACGTGCTATTATCTTTGATAGGGTTCCAAAGGACTGGATGAAATATTTTTCTCTCATCATCAATAGATAAAGCATGTCTAGCAAATTCCACACTTTGGCTTAAATCAAAAGAATGAAACTTGTGTGGAATGAATTTATCCAATATTAAACTTAAAAATTTATTTGGTACTCCTAATGCAGCTACAGTATCCCAAACGCCGAGAAATTTAACTTTACACCACATATTATGATGTTTTTCAATAAACCTAGTAGCTTTTTCATTTCTAACTTTATGGTTTTTTATCCGATAAATATCAAATGCATCCTCAATCAAATCAAATCGAGATTTGGGTAATATTCCGAAGAGATGAATAAAGGCAGACAAACTTCTGACAGTTGCAGCTCCTCTGCTAAACCCAAATAAATAAACCTGATCACCAGCTTGATAATTTTCGAAGATAAAACGATAACAATCCAAAATATTTTTTGAAAACCCTCTTCCGAATATAGATCCAGTTACCCTTCTCCAGTTTGTACCAAGCCCTGGATCGTAAAAGGCAATTTGTTTAGTTGTTCTATTCTCTACCATACAAAACAACTTGTACACATTTGTGCTATGGCCTATTCCTCCCTTTTGATTTGTTCCATCAGAAAACACTACAATATTTTTCCCCATCTTTTAATAATTTTGATTTTATTATGAACGTCGCTAGAATATTTGTAAATACGTTACTCGTATTTATGTTTCAATTGCATATCGCAACTTTTAACCTTAACAATAAGGTTAGTCTTTTTAAAAATACACTGTTGAAGTATATTATGCAAGATTTTTCTTATTTTTTACCTGAAAAACAAGGGGTTATACCTATATTTGGTGATATCTTTGGTGGTTTATCATCCCAAAAACAGGGAGTCCTCAAGCGTTTTTTATGTGTAAGTGTCTTTGCAGTTGATCTAAGATTTTTGTAAAATTTGTCATCTTTTGTATAACGTAAATAGATGATAGAATACTACATCAAGCAACAAATATCAAAATCTTAGGTTGGGTGATCCGAGAAGCATACCACGTTGGTGATTGACAAAGTCATTTACTCTATTATCCAATACATGACTATGCAAATTCAATACTCTTTTGAGTTATTGGAATCTTTACAATGCTAAAAGGGTGTGTAATGACTAGATTGTTATATTGGTTCAGATTTTGATCCAATGTAGTACATATTAAAACATTGTAAATCAATATAGATTTAGAGATGAAAGCTTTGGAATAATAGGTTTACAGTATACAGCAGATCACCCTTCCCTCTCTACCAACTCTAGCTTACTGACATCTGCTTGAGTGGTAAACATACCGTAGTTGATGAGTGCTTTTTTCTTTTCGATTCGTTCTATAACCCCCACAGCATTCCCGTCCTCTAAACGCACTTTGTCATTCACTTTGAAAACATAATTTACCTTGGTTTGAGCAATCTTTTTAGCCTCAGCTTTCCTTTCTTTCCGTACCTCAGCTACTTTTTTTAAGACCTCTTTCTCTACTTGTTCAATCCCCTTTTTTTCATTTTTCTTCACCTCTGTTCTCTTTGGTTTTATCTTAGATGGATTCCTTTTAAGGTATTTCGTTTTTTCTCCAGTAGCCCACTTTAAGAAGTTGGCTGTAAGTTCTTTTTTATTGTTGGTCTGAAAGTATTTGTTCAAAAATTCATTAATTTTTCTTCCTAGCGTCAACATTCGTCGATTGTTATCATACAACTCTTGAAAACCCTCTAACTTTTCTTTTATTTTTTGTTCTTTGGCTTGTAAACTTCCCCAATATTCCTGTTCCTTTCGTTGTTGTTGCTCCAAGCCCTCTGATATTTTTTGCAACCTGTTCCGCTCTTTTTGTAGCTTAGCAATGGTCTTATCTAGCCGAATTTTCTCTGTTTCTACTCGTTTTTTTGCCTTGTTGATTAGACTAAATGGGATTCCATTTTTCTGAGCAACTTCGAAGGTGAAGGAACTACCAGCTTGGCCAACATATAATTTAAAGAGAGGTTCTAGAGTTCTTTCGTTAAATTGCATATTGGCATTGGTTACGTTGTCTAGTTCGTTTGCCAACACCTTTAAATTTGCGTAGTGCGTGGTGATAATTCCAAGAGCTTTTTTGTGATAGAATTCTTCTAAGAAAATTTCAGCCAGTGCACCACCCAATTCAGGATCACTTCCCGTTCCAAATTCGTCAATTAAAAACAAGGTATTCGCATTGCATTTGCTCAAGAAATAGCGCATATTCCTCAATCGGTAGCTGTATGTACTTAGCTGATTTTCTATGGATTGATGATCTCCAATATCTGTGAGAATATTCTGAAAAATATAAGTTTCGCTGCGCTCATCAACAGGAATTAATAGCCCACTTTGCAGCATTACTTGTAACAATCCAACAGTTTTTAGTGTGATGCTTTTTCCACCCGCATTGGGTCCAGAGATCACAATGATTTGTTGCTGATCGTTAAGTTCAATAGTTTGGGGAATAGTTGTTAGCTGCTGTTCTTTGTTTTTTAACCACAGAACAGGATGGTATGCATTTTTGAGAAAAATCTTTTTTTGTAGACTAATCTTTGGGAGCAACGCGTTAATTGAATTGGCATGACTGGCTTTAGATCCAATGACGTCTAGATACGTCAGATATTCAAGATACGATTCAAGCGGCAGAACATATGGGCGTATTCGTTCACTCAGAGATCTCAGAATTCTAATGATTTCTTGCTTTTCTTCAAAGATAAGGTTTTGTAATTCTGTTTGAAATTCTAGTGTGGCCTGAGGAGCAACATAAACAATGTTTCCAGATTTTGAAGCACCAAGCAGGCTTCCCTTGATCTTTTTTCGATACATCGCATAGACTGCTAATACTCGATGGTGGTCTATTACCGATTCTTGAATATCGTCTAGATAACCTAAAGATTTAGCCTCTTTTAAGACGACAGAAAAACTTTGTCCGATTTTCCCTTGGATGCTATTTTTATTCCTTCTAATTTTTCGTATGGCAACCGATGCATTATCGCTAATCTCCCCATGACTGGAGACTACTTTTTTAATTTCCATGATAATTTCCTTGTGAAAATCAATCTTATTACTGTACAAAAAAAGTGTAGGGAACTGATCTCTAAATTTGCTAAAAAACAGCTGAAGCTCCTTTATCGTTTCTACTGTGGAAGAAATCTTTAAAAAGCAGTTAGATTCAATGTAACTATTGTCAACGGACAAGCGTTTAATCTGTTCATATAAATTGTCAAATCGGTGATTGGGGATTCTATTATCACTCTCAAAAGAACTGAGGTATTCATTGGTTGCTTTTAGTTCTTCAAGTAAATCAGCTCGATTTTCAATAGGTTTTATCTGCAGTATTTTTTGCCTTCCTAATTCAGAGATAGAGCATTCTGCCACCTGGTCAAGAATGGTTGTGAATTCAAGATCTTTTAAAACTTTCTCAGAAATTTGTACTTTCAAAACAGTATCTTTGAGTAGTTGACAAAAATACATAAGAAATGAATGTAAAAATTGAGGAAAGCTGGAAAAATATACTCAGTGAAGAATTTAAAAAACCGTATTTTGATCATTTAATTCAGTTTGTAAAGTCTGAATATCAATCAAATAGATGTTATCCTAGAGGTACTCAAATTTTCTCAGCTTTTGACTATTGTCCATTTGATCGAGTCAAAGTGGTGATTATAGGTCAAGATCCTTATCATGGAGTAGGACAGGCAAACGGTTTGTGTTTCTCTGTCCATGATGGTATTCCGCACCCGCCTTCACTGGTGAATATTTTCAAGGAAATCGAAGTAGATTTAGGAAAACCATATCCAAATTCTGGAGACCTCTCCTCGTGGGCAAATCAAGGAGTACTCCTGTTAAATGCTACTTTAACGGTTAGAGCGCACCAGGCAGGAAGTCACCAAGGAAAGGGATGGGAACAATTTACAGACGCAGTAATCAAAAAAATCTCTCAACAGCGTGAAGGAGTTGTATTTTTACTTTGGGGCGGATTTGCCAAACGGAAAGGAGCTAAGATAGACCCGTTGAAGCATCATGTGTTAACTTCTGGTCATCCCTCGCCTTTAAGTGCAAACAGAGGCTATTGGTTTGGTAATAAACATTTTTCTAAAACCAATGAATTACTCCATCAAATGAAATTATCAACAATCGATTGGTAATGCCAGCTTTGATATCAAGAACCTCAAAAAATATAAGGATAGTGTCTAATGAAAAAACACCTTTTAGAAAAGTGGATTTGTTGAGTTTTGAAATAAGGAAAAGTGATCTATAGAGATTCTGATAAATAAAATGAATCAGCTTTCATCGACAACTTAAATTCTTTGGTCTGGTTAGAAGAGTGATTTGCTAAACCACATGGGGCAGATGTACTCCTACATGAGGATAAACCTAGTAAACTTAGGATACAAATTGCAACACATATATTTTTTTTCATTGATCCAATCTTTAGACAATTTAAATATACATATTTTTTATATAAACCTCTGGACTTTTCTTTTCACTAATAACGCCATACACTAAGAGTTTATTTTGTATTTCGCAAATAAATTTACTATCAACAGGTTTTCCAGTATTCCATACTGTTGTGGATAACCACTTTTGTATGTCCTCTAGTCGTTGCTCATAATGTTGAGACAATATGGTGTCTATGTTGTTTATTTGCTTAAAATTGCTGTTTTGTTGGTTAATGACCTTTAAAACACCTCTGATTTCATTAGGGTATTTTTCTAAGATCTCATCCCTGACCGCAATGACAAAACAGGGCCATGGAGAAGGGCAGTTGTCAATTCGTTTGAAAATCTCTTGATCTACGTATGGTTTGGTCGTAAAATGCTCCCAAAGAAAGTAATCTGCGGTGTTATTTTGAACCGCATGAATACCACCCTTCAAATTTTCAACAACCACAAAATCCAAATGATCCAGTGCCCAGCCTTGATAATGAGCATTTACAATAGCCATTAAATGTGAACCCGACCCAAATCTGCTGATAGCAATTCTTTTATTTTCGAGATCGGTCATCGTATTTAAATTGGAATCAGCAGCAACGTGAACTCCCCAGATTAGAGGTGTTTCAACATAGGTCTGAAGGATTTTAGAGGGATTACCATTGTTAATATCTCTCACAATCCCTTCAGTTAAAACAATTGCAATATCGATCTCTTTCAGACGGAGTGCCTGACACATATCACCGGTGCCACCAGGGAAATTCATCCATCGCAGATGAATGTTTAAAGGTTGAAACAGCTTGTGTTTTAGTGTTAGATACCAAGGATAATTAAAATGCTCGGGAACACCACCTATTTTCAGGTCAATCATTCAGCAAGCTTGTTAAGTGTGTATAAAATTAATTTTTCTATGACGGTTTCAGGGTCTTTGCTAAACTGTCTCGTTGATCTATTTGCAATAATTGCATTCATAGAACAGGCGTGATGTCCTAGTAATTTTGATAACCCATAGATGGCTGAGGTTTCCATTTCGAGGTTAGTTACTCGGAGACTTTCATAATTAAATGAGTTCATTTTGTGGATGAACTCAGGATCTTGAAGAGCAAGTCTCAACGTCCTACCTTGTGGACCGTAAAAACCTCCTGCGGTGATTGTCATTCCCTCGAACATAATATCAGAAGCTAATTTTTTTTGAAGTTTTGTACTGTTGGAAATCACTACAGGATTGGGCTTTTCAGTACTCCAATGCGTATGTTTCACAAAAGCATTTTCAATTTCGTTGTGGCGTATGCCTTTCAAATCATACGAATGAAGCATTCCATTGAGATCTATTGCATATGTGCTCAGTAAAAAATGATCTACAGGAATATCATGTTGCAGTGAGCCAGAGGTGCCAATTCTTACAATATTAAGGCTCGTGTGTTTCTCTTTAACGGTTCTATTTTTTAGATTGATATTTACTAATGCATCCAATTCATTAAGAACAATATCAATATTGTCAGAACCTATGCCAGTAGAAATAACAGAAAGTCGCTTTCCTTTGTAATAACCTGTAACTGTCTTAAACTCTCTTTTTTGAATAGATAACTCAATGGTATCAAAATGGTTAGTCACCTTATTTACCCGGTCCTGGTCTCCTACAAAAATGAAATCGTCAGCAATATGTTCTGGTCTTAAATTAAGGTGGTAGACGCTCCCATCTGGATTTAAGATTAGCTCAGAATCTTGTAAGCTCATTAGATTATGATGTGATCTTCATCAATTTATCATTGGAGTTATTGTACAAGTAACTGTATTTTTTCACACCTCCAAGATAGCTGTACTCATTCCTCAATTCTCGATAAAAATTAAGTTGGTTGTCCAAAACTTTTTTACCTTTTCTACTGAGTTTAACTGGATGAAGAGATGTGAAAAAACTCTTAAGCAGATCAATTTTTTGCGTGTATTGAGCATCACCATATCCCAGACCAAAATCTCGCTGATTTTCTAGTAGTCTTTCTGTCAATTTGTGTTTAGAAATAGGCTTGGTTTCTTCTGCTGTATATATGATAAAATTCTCTACAACATTGAGTCCATTTTCCGTAGACGGAAATCGTTTTAGGTGCAAACTTAAAGCATCGGTTAAATTGATAAATGGACTCGCAGGATTGAATTTGTGAACTGTTTCCAGTCGAAGAGGATTGTTAGAACAGTATAACTGCCATACATAGTCTGCGTACTCAATATCGTCTTGCGATAGCGTCATACGGTTCTTATAATGTGTGCGGATTTGATCTTGGGTTAAATCATTAAAATATGCCGAATTTTGTGTTAATCCATCATCTATCATATGACTGTAAACCATCGTCACTTTTTCTCCTTTTCTAAATCTTTTGATCCAACTGATAATTGCAATCATATTAATTTGACAAAACAAATCACTGTCAAACCAAAGAACAATCTCTTTCTGATTTTTTTCTTGACAGAGGGTTCTATATTCTTTTAATGTAAAATCGATAAAAGTTTTCTTGGTCACTTTATAAGACGATTTTAAAAAGTCAAAACGGGTTTTCCAGAATGATTCACTTCCCACATCAATAGATGTTTTACCTTCGCAGAGCATTTCTCGCCAGGTGATGAATTTCCCTTGAAATTTTAATGATTTCAAGTAGTTTGTAGTAATGTCGCCGTTTGTTATATGTAATACTGAGGAATTCATAATATCGAGAGAGTTAGTTTGAGATTATATTACAAAATAGTTAGTTTAATTATTCAGCCACCAACACGTTTTACAAAAAATCCTTTTTCTTGAAGGAGTTGCATGATCCTACTCCTGTAATCACCTTGAATGATGATCGTGTCATTTTTAAAACTTCCACCAACACCCATAGAAATTTTTATCTCTTTGGCTAAAGCTTTAAAATCTTTGGTAGCACCATTATAACCATCGATGATTGTAACGGGTTTTCCCTTTCTTTTTTCATATTTACAAAGTAGTGGTTCTTCTTGTAACCAAATGGGTGAAGGCTGTTCTTCAATCTTTTCTTGAAACTGATGATCTGGAAATAGACTTTTTAACTGATCTTGTAAATCCATACACTCGTTACTTGGTTAGCCCTAATTCTCTTAAACGTTCATCAAGAAAATCACCCGCAGTAATATTTTCAAATTGCTTTGGATGGTCATCATCTACACATCCCTCTAGTACATCCAGTTTCATATCACTAATCGGATGCATAAAAAATGGAATTGAGTAACGCGAAGTACCCCAGAGTTCTCTTGGTGGATTAACGACTCTGTGTATGGTAGATTTTAACTTATTGTTACTGTGGCGCGATAACATATCACCTACATTAATCATCAATTCATCAGGCTGCGCTATGGCGTCAATCCATTCTCCTTGACGATTTTGAACCTGTAAGCCTTTCCCATGGGCTCCCATGAGTAACGTAATAAGATTGATGTCTCCATGAGCTGCTGCACGAACAGCATTCTTTGGTTCTTTTTTAATAGGAGGGTAGTGAATAGGTCTTAAAATACTATTTCCTTGATTAATGTAGCGATCAAAATATATTTCCTCTAAACCTAAATAAAGCGCTAGCGAACGGAGTACATATTTCGCAGTCTTTTCCAACATTTTATATGCTTTTTTTCCAATTTCGTTAAATTCAGGTAGCTCACTAACATAAACGTTGTCTGGGTATTCATTTTTAAGTTTTGGGTTATTTTCTATATACTGTCCAAAATGCCAAAACTCTTTTAAATCACCCTCTTTCTTTCCTTTTGCACTCTCTTTTCCAAAAGAAACATATCCTCTTTGCCCTCCAATTCCTGGAATTTCATATTGCTGCTTAACCTCTAAGGGGAGGTCAAAAAAGCGTTTGATTTGGCTGTATAATTGTTCAACCAGCTTGTCGTTTAGAAAGTGCCCTTTTAGCGCAACAAAACCAATATTTTCATAGGCATTTCCAATTGCTGAAGTAAAAAATTGTTTACGTTTTTCATCACCTGATAAGAAGTCATTTAAGTCAACAGAAGGAATATGATTCATTGCTTTCTATGTAAATATGCGGCTAAAATTAATAAAAAAAACGAATAAATAACTGCTTTACTGTAGTTTTAAGGAAATGTAAAATATGATACACTCAAAATGTGAGTTTGAAAATTATAGACATAAAAATTCGTTAAATCCACAATAATGATACATCACAGCAAAAAAAGATTATTGAGGGTTGAATGTAACATTAAAAGTTACTTTTTCCGAAAAGGAATTAAATAAGAAACAGTATAATTAAATCCAAATCCTGTTTGACTAATATACACACGATTAAATCCTGGTGCAAAATGTGTTTTGAAGTTTATAGGATCATCTACACTCATCATTATTTTATATGAGCCACTTATTCCCACAAAAATATTATTGTAGATCTCTGCCTTTATTCCCACCATAATTTCAGTCCAATGTGCAGTGAGTCCATCCACTGTCTGTGGAATATCATTAAGGGTTGAATCAAAAAATGTATTTCCAGAATTAATCGTATAACTATTTAAAGTTTGTTCGAACAATGCAAAACCGTAACGAAATCCCAGATAAACTTCATTGTTCATACCCAACCAGTTGTTGTATGAATTGTAATTCATCCCTAAACGAATATACTGTCCTTTGGCAGTAGAGTTTGTAAAGTCTTCGATGGTATTTTGTTTTTCTGTGCCAATTTCAGCTGCAGCATACCATTTACTGGAAATACGGTAATCACCAACAAATTCAAAACCACTGTAAAAATCTTGAATGAGACCTCTAATAGGTTTGCTAATGTCCACCCCCAATCGAAAACCATAGTTAGTCTTGTAAGGAACAGTATCTTTATCCACATCAATGGTGTCTTGTTTTACAATGAGATTGTTTTGCTGAGCATGTCCATCAACAAAACACACCACCAATGCGAGACTAATGAAAAATTTGAATATGTGCTGCCGATTCATCTTCAACGGTCGTTGTAAGTTGTTCAATATATTCTATCCAACTGTTGGTTGGAATTGCTAAAAGGTTAGAAAATTCTGCCTTGTAACCGCAAGATCTAGAGACAAATATTTCATTTACAGTATAGTGAATCGTAATTTGATCTATCGCTGTCCCCGAACTAAAGTTATAGATGGTCTGTTCATTATTTACATCTAACGGAATTGCTATAGAATCTAAAGTCTGGTTGACAACAATACTATCTCTGCCCTCTGGCCATATTGTTAAACCATCTGCAGCAAGTGTGTTGCTGGGATTGGTAACATCGTAAAAGCGTAAAATTAGATTTGGAGTCACTTCCTCTATGCAGAAGTCGTCTTTCTCACATCCATTTGTAAGAAGAATGATGAGCGATAACGCAATGGTGTATCTTTTCATTTTTTTCAAGCGATGATGGAATTTCAAAAGTACAATAATTTTGGTCGCATATATGTTATTCTTTTTCTAATAAAACGATTGTTTCAATATGAGCTGTATGAGGAAATTGATCCACCAAGCTTAATTTGGATACATGATATCCGTTTTTTGCCAGTTCTAAAAGATCTCTAGCTTGTGTAGCTGGGTTACAAGAGACATAAACAATACGTTTTGCATTAAGACCAATAATTTTACGCAGAGTTTTAGGCGCAATCCCTGCGCGAGCAGGATCCAAGACGATTGTTTTAGCTGCATTTGTGTATTGAGGATATTGACCAAGAAATTTCCCTACATCAGCAGCATAAAATTCAAGCCCTTCAATTCCATTTCGTTGAGCATTTTCTCGTGCATCTTCAATAGCCGAAGGAACAATATCTACTCCAATCACCCTTACTCCATTCCCTTTAGAGGCCAGGAGCTGTCCAATAGTTCCTGTCCCACAAAATAAATCCAATACAACAGAATGATCAACAGCTTCTCTTTTTTCAAGAGCATATTCAATAACTTTTGAGTAGAGTTTCTCTGCAGATTTCGGATTCGTCTGAAAAAAACTTTTCATGCTAATTTCAAAATTTAATCCTAATAGCTCTTCCACAATTTTATCCCTACCCGCTATCAATTCAATACTTCCTGAAGTTGCAATAGTACGATCACCAGTCTCATCATTCGTCGTATGTAACAATCCTGCAAAACGATCTCCAAAAATATCTTTTAGGATTTTGGTAAAATCCTGAACATCAAAATTTGCCAGCCCATCAGAAGTAGTGACTAAATTAAATAATAAACAATTGGTCTTGTAGGATTTACGTACAATAAAATATCGAAAAAATCCCTCTTGCCTAGGGGCGTGCCACGGTGGAAGTCCTGTACCTTTACAATATGTTCTAATGTCCTTCAATGCATTTTCCACTTGCTTGTCAAACAACCCAGAATCTTTCTCCAAGTTATCGCCCATCCACCAGATTCCTCTTCGTTTAAATCCTAAGGTAAATTCATCAATATCTGTGTTATTTTTTCGATCATAGCCAATAGCAGAGAAGCCATATTCCATTTTATTTCTGTAGTGAAAAAGGAGAGGAGAAGAAATAAATTCATCAAAAACACCATCAATATATTCAATACCGCCAATGCGTTTCAACAGCTCAAGAGTACTCTTTTTTTTATAAGCATGCTGAATTTCAATGGGTAATTGAATATACGGAGCGCCAGGAATGTCCTGATAGGAAACCTCAACTTCATCATCAGAAGATTTTAAAACATCCATCAGTTTGCACTCGGCATATTTTTTAGATGACTTTTTAACCCGGGCTTTCACCAGTTGTCCAGGGATGGTGTTAGGCACAAAAATCACAAATTCTCCCTCATTAGAACGAATCCTCCCAATTCCCTTTCCACCAAAAGCATAATCTTCAATTCTTAGTTCTAAAATCTGCCCCCTTTGTACAAATCTATTTCGTGGCCTCTTTGGCATTAAATGTCCTTTTTTTGGACTGTAAACTTATGGAATTTGAGCTAATATAAAAAGCTACAGTCAAGAAGTATTACACTGTGAAGAATGCTCAGTTTTTTATGGGCGTTTCCCTGCGGGTCGTGCTGTCCGCTATATCTTTTTTGCTATTTCTGGGCAAAAAAGGATGCCGCTGCCATCACTAACGCAAGGTAAAAGATACCTTTTTAACTGTATAACGATCTATGATAAACCATCGCCGCTACCATGCTAAAAAGTTTCTTTTTTAGTTGTTTTAGAGTAGTCAATCAAACCGACAATAGCATTTCGATCCTTAGAGACGTTAGCTCTTACATTACCAATTCTTCTGCAAGTCTTACCAGTCAAAAAAAGACTTTTCCACATCCCATCAAGACTTTAAAATATTTTACTAATTTTATAGTCCGCTAGGGATGATTTCTCTCCCACGCTGCTTTTTCGGATCTCCGAGAGAATAAAGGTAGAGTAGGAATGGTTATTTTTTACATTTAAAAAACATTTAAAATGGCTGTTTTAGAGCAGATCACTTCCCAACAAGCGATCGATTTAGAAAACAAGTACGGAGCACACAACTATCATCCATTACCCGTTGTGCTCAATAGGGGAGAAGGAGTGTATGTATGGGATGTTGAGGGAAAGAAGTATTATGATTTCCTGTCAGCATACTCAGCTGTTAATCAAGGACATTGTCATCCTAAAATCGTGCAAGCACTTACAGAACAAGCACAAACCTTAACGCTAACCTCAAGAGCATTCTACAATGACATCTTGGGAACCTATGAGAAGTTCATCACAGAGTTATTTGGTTACGACAAGGTACTACCTATGAATACCGGAGTGGAAGGAGGAGAAACCGCACTAAAATTATGTCGTAAATGGGCGTATAAAGTAAAGGGAATTCCAGAAAATAAAGCTAAAATTTTATTTGCAGAAAATAATTTCTGGGGAAGAACACTCGCTGCTGTTTCTTCCTCCACAGATTCCAGTGCTTATAGTGATTACGGCCCCTATTTGCCTGGATTTGAGATTGTAAAATACAATGATTTAACAGCTCTTGAAGCTGCATTGGAAGATCCCAGCGTTGCAGGGTTTATGGTAGAACCAATACAAGGAGAAGCAGGCGTTATGGTTCCTGATGAAGGTTATTTAAAAAAAGCATTTGAGTTGTGTCAATCAAAAAATGTACTGTTTATAGCAGACGAGGTACAAACTGGAATTTCTAGAACTGGAAGGCTATTTTGCTGTCAGTATGAAGGATTTAGGCCCGATATATTAATCTTGGGAAAAGCATTATCTGGAGGTGTATTTCCAGTATCAGCAGTTTTAGCTGACAATGAAATCATGATGACCATTAAACCAGGTGAACATGGTTCCACATTTGGAGGGAACCCCTTGGCCTGTAAAGTAGCCATGGTAGCTTTAGAAGTAGCAATTGAAGAAAATCTTGCAGAGAATGCCGATCGTTTGGGTAAAATATTTAGATCTGAATTGTCTGAATATGCAAAGACCAATGATTTAATCAAACTAGTTAGAGGCAAAGGATTGTTGAATGCCATTGTGATTAATGATACTGAAGATAGCTCTACAGCATGGAATATATGTATGAAGCTCAAAGAAAACGGTTTACTAGCCAAACCCACACACGGGAATATCATTCGGTTTGCACCACCCTTGGTAATGAATGAAGAACAACTTAGAAATGGCGTTGCCATGATCATAAAAACGATGAATTATTTTAAGGAAAACAACTAAAAAAAAGTCATGTCTATCGAAAATATAGGAAATCCGAATCCACAAGAACTCAGGTTAAACAACTATGCTAAAAACTTTTTAAGAGAAACCTCAAGGAGAATTACGGATGTTTTGTCAACAATGCTGAGGTATCTGCCTAGCCGCTACCGGTTACTGGTATTTTATCCGAAAGACACTGTGTTTGATTTCTACATGCAATCTTGATTTTGCATTATTTAAATACATCTAGCCCTAGGATATCGGGGAGTCCATTTTTAGCAGCAGCAGCCATTTCTCGTTCGTTGATTTCATTTGCCCTCTTTAATGCTTTATTGAGCGTTAAGACCAAGTAATCCTCTAGCTCTTCAGCATCTTGTAACATAGAGTGATCTACCTGAATACTCTTTATTTCTCTGTTGGCAGTCACTGTTACCTTTACTTTGCCCTTTGAGACTTCATCAAGTCAATTTACTAATCGCCTAAAAGGCGATAGCTTGTTTAAAGGGCTAAAGCCAAGCCGTACAGACAGATGTCACTCCCTCCCTATTTGAAAGTTATCATCTGTCGTTCTTTATCTTGATTCTTGATATATTCTAAGATTACCTCATCTGTAACATTACCACTACTCGCTACAAAATAACCTCTCGCCCACAAATGACGACCCCAAAACTGTTGTTGTAAGGTCTTGAACTCACGCATCATTTTATACAACGTTTTACCTTTTATGCGTTGAACTAACTTACTCTCTGATAAAAACGAGGGGGCTTC
>CAXRAW010000063.1:0-22335 GCA_964228785.1 Flavobacteriaceae bacterium | reverse complement strand
AAAGAGATTCAAATTAAAATGGCACAGGGAGCAAAACCTGGAGAAGGAGGTCAATTACCAGGAAAAAAAGTACTCCCTTGGATTGCAGAAGTGAGAAACTCAACACCCTATGTGGGGTTGATTTCTCCACCGCCACACCACGATATTTATTCAATCGAAGACCTTGCACAGCTTATTTTCGACCTCAAAAACGCTAATAGAGAAGCGAGAATCAATGTGAAATTAGTTTCAAAAGTTGGAGTGGGTACAATTGCAGCAGGTGTTGCAAAGGCAAAAGCCGATGTCATTCTAATTTCAGGATTTGATGGAGGAACAGGAGCATCGCCATTAACATCACTAAGGCATGCCGGGTTGCCCTGGGAATTAGGCATAGCAGAAGCACAACAAACTCTGGTGTTAAATAACTTGAGAAATCGAGTAGTGCTAGAATGTGACGGTCAATTAAAAACAGGTCGCGATGTTGCCATAGCCTGCTTGCTAGGAGCTGAAGAATTTGGATTTGCCACAGCACCACTGGTGGCATCGGGATGTATTATGATGCGTCAATGTCACTTAAATACCTGTCCTGTTGGCATTGCCACACAAGATCCTGAACTGAGAAAAAACTTCAAAGGAATGCCAGAGCATATAATCAATTTCATGTATTTCGTGGCGGAAGAAGTCCGTCAGATTATGGCATCACTAGGATTTAGATCGATCAACGAAATGGTAGGTCAGGTTCAAAAAATCAGTGCAAACTCTGCTGTGGATCACTACAAAGCTAAAGGAGTGGATTTATCAGCCATCCTGTATCAACCAAAAATTGATGGAAATTCCATTTTACACAATACAGACATCCAAAATCACAACCTAGATAAAGTCTTGGATCTAAAGATTATCGATGATGCAAAAGCATCCATCAAAAATAAACATCCATTAATTCTACACTATCGTATTCAAAATACAAACAGATCCGTGGGTGCTATCACCAGCAATGAAATTTCCAAGTTACACGGTGAGGACGGACTGCCAGAAGACACGCTTAACTTAAACTTCAAAGGCTCCGCAGGACAGAGCTTTGGAGCTTTTGCAACCTGTGGGTTAACAATGATTGTAGATGGTGAGACCAATGACTACCTCGGAAAGGGACTATCAGGAGCCAAGATCATTATAAAAAAACCCAAAAAAGCCAATTTTAAAGCAGAGGAAAATATTATCGTGGGGAACGTATGTTTCTACGGAGCTGTAAAAGGAGAAGCCTTTATCAATGGAATAGCTGGCGAACGCTTCTGTGTAAGAAACTCAGGGATTACAGCAGTCGTAGAAGGAATCGGAGATCACGGCTGTGAGTATATGACTGGAGGAAAAGTGGTAGTACTCGGAAATACAGGAAGAAACTTTGCTGCAGGAATGAGTGGTGGAATTGCCTACGTGTATGATCCCTCACATCAATTTCGCAATGAGCTCTGTAATTTAGAAATGGTAGAATTAGTACACTTAGAAATCAAAGACCAATGCGAATTAAAAGACTTAGTAGAGAAACACACAACCTACACAGAGAGTGTTAAAGGAAAAGAAATCTTAAAAGATTGGGAAGTCAATAAAATGGACTTCATTAAAGTATATCCAACTGATTACAGATTGGCATTAGAACGATTAGAACAAGAAGAAAAAACGAAGCAAAAATTAACAGCATAACCCATGGGAGAACTAGGAGGTTTTAAGAAATACGAAAGAAAGCAGGAAGGAAATATCCCTGTTAAAGACAGACTTCAGCATTATGGAGAATTTACCAGACCACTGCCAGTAAATGAACAACAAAAACAAGGATCTAGATGCATGGATTGTGGAATCCCATTTTGTCATAGTGGATGTCCATTGGGAAATCTAATTCCAGATTTCAATGATATGGTACACAAAGGCCAATGGCAGAAAGCATTAGAGATCCTGCATGCCACCAACAACTTCCCAGAGTTTACAGGTAGATTATGTCCAGCACCCTGTGAAAAGGCCTGTGTTCTCGGAATTATAGATCAGCCTGTAGCTATAGAAAACATAGAAAAATACATCATAGAAAAAGGATTTCAAGAAGGTTGGATCAAAGTCAAAAAACCAGAGAAAAGAACAGGTAAGGCAATCGCTATTGTTGGTTCTGGCCCAGCAGGACTGGCTGCCGCACAGCAGCTAAATCGAGTAGGACATTCCGTGACTGTCTTCGAACGTGATGATAAAATAGGAGGATTGTTACGCTACGGAATTCCAAATTTTAAGCTAGAAAAAAAGATTATCGACCGACGTTTAGTAATTCTAGAAGCAGAAGGAATTACCTTTAAAACCAAGGTAAATGTTGGAGTAAACTACGATGTAGCAAAACTCAAACAATTTGACGCTGTATTGTTAGCAGGTGGAGCTACTGTGGCGAGAAATATTCCAATTCCTGGCAGTCATGCACAAGGAGTCGTTCAAGCAATGGCTTTTCTAACACGACAAACAAAAGCATTATTCAATAAGAAAGAAGAAAAAAATATCATCAATGCCAAAGGAAAACACGTCATTGTGATCGGTGGAGGCGACACAGGCTCAGACTGTATCGGGACCTCCAACAGACACGGAGCAAAATCGGTCACTAATTTTGAGATCATGCCCAAGCCACCCGTGGTACGCAGTGAAAGAACACCCTGGCCATTTTGGCCTATGCAGCTAAAAACCAGTTCCTCACACGAAGAAGGATGCGATCGCAGTTGGCTTGTGAATACCAAAGAATTTGTCACCGATAAGCATGGTCAATTAACGGCCCTAAAAACTGTAGAAGTCGCATGGAAAACTGTTCCAGGACAACGTCCACAATTCGTAGAAAAAGAAGGATCAGAAAAAATATGGCCTTGCGATTTGGCATTACTAGCTCTAGGATTTACAGGTCCTGAAAAAACATTACCAGAACAGTTAGGGTTAAAATTAGATGCAAGAAGCAACATAAACGCATCAACGTTCAATTACGCAACCAATGTCCCAGGAATCTTTGCCGCAGGTGATATGCGAAGAGGTCAATCCTTGATTGTATGGGCAATTTCAGAAGGAAGACAAGCGGCCCATCACATCGATGCTTATCTAATGGGCAGTTCACGTTTACCCCTAAAAGACCAAAACGATCTAATCAGCGCATAGCAGCAATTTATTTTTGTCTCAGTGATAACCCAAAAAACGGTCATTTAGCATTGTGATAAGACAATTTTACCAAGTGGAAAACCTCAAGAAAGATTAAACGATAATTGAAATTAAAAATTCAAATCTGTGTTGACACGACTGGGCTCAGAGAAAATTCAAAAAAACAGTATTCATCTTTGAATTTTCTCTGAATTCCTCTTGCTATTTGCGAGACACTATTTTACGCTCATGAGCTCCACATCAAAAATGAGTGTTGCATCGGGAGGGATAACGCCACTAGCTCCTCTTTCTCCATAGGCTAGGTTACTAGGAATAACAAATCGAGCTTTATCGCCTACTTTTAATAGTTGAATTCCCTCGTCCCATCCAGCGATTACCTGACCAGCTCCTAGAACAAAATCTATGGGTTGTTTTCGTTTGTATGAAGAATCAAATACGGTACCGTCTAGTAGCTGACCTTCGTAGTGTACAGAAACCATGGCTCCTCTTGTGGCTTGTTTTCCATCGCCATTTTGAGTAATTTTGTAACGCAGACCGCTTTCTGTTTGATCATACCCTGCGGAAACCTTGTCTAGTAATTCGTTCTGTTTTCTCTTTTCTTCTTCTATTCTTTTGGTACGTTCTCCTTCAAAAGTTCTAAATGCTTCAACAGCATTCCAGGATGTTGCTGCTTCTCCATGACGTAGGATTTCAACGGTCATGGTATCTCCTTGTTCGATGGCATCTACAATGTCTTGTCCTTCGATTACGTTTCCAAAAACGGTGTGTTTTCTATCGAGCCAAGGCGTAGCTATATGGGTAATAAAAAATTGTGATCCATTGGTGCCCGGTCCTGCGTTTGCCATAGATAATACGCCCGGACCATGGTGTTTTAAGTCGGGATGAAATTCGTCATCAAACTGATAACCTGGATTTCCTGTACCTGTTCCTTGTGGACAACCTCCCTGAATCATAAAATCGGGAATGACCCTGTGGAACTTCAGTCCGTCGTAATACGGAGTGCCTTGAGGTTTGGCAGTATTTTCTAGATTTCCTTCTGCAAGTGCAACAAAGTTTCCTACAGTTCCTGGAGTTTTTTCATGTTCTAAGTGCACAACAATCGCTCCTTTTGAAGTGATTAATTTGGCATAAATTCCGTTATTCATTTGTTCTGTATTTAATATTTAAGATTGGAATAGTTTACTTTTTTAAATTTAAGACTGACAAGCTATACGTAAGTCCGATATTGATATTGGTAGATTGCACGTTGCCAAACGGTGACCACATATATCCGATCGATGTATTTAAATGAAAATCATCATACAAATGATAGTTAATTCCCAATGATGGACGTATTAAAACACCTTCTCCAGAATCTACACCTCCACCACCAGCAACGCCAGCAGAGGTCTCTGTAAATAAAGAGATTTTTTGTTGAAAAAATGTATTGGTTTTAACTCCTAGACCAAAAATCCCGTGTGCATAGCCGCCTGCACCTCCTTCATAGGCAAAAGAGGCTTCTCCAGAAACATAGATGTTGCTAGAGATATCATAGTTAATTTTCAGGGCAATTTGCCGGAGATCCCTGTTGGGTCTATCAAGAATAGCAACATCCAAATATGTCTGGTTTTGCAGTCCTATCTGTATCCCTTGAGTTTTGATTGTTCGACCTTTCTCAGAAGTTTTAGGATCAATAATCCCTCCACTTAGTCCGTAGTATTTTAAACTCAAGCCAGCTGTAAGAGCCTCAAACGTTGCTCCGATAGATCTGTGGTAGCCCCCATGAAAACTCAGTCCAAAATGTTCCGTAAACCTTAGGTCAAAGCCAGTACTAGGATACATTGTCAATCCATTTTCTGGAAATATTCTTCCTCCAGCAGCACCAATACCAAATTTTACAAAGAAATTAATGTATTCCGTCTCCCAGAAGTTTTTGCCAACTCCAAAGAATAGATCCATAAAACCTGCTCTTAACCCTTTGTACATAGTGTCTAGATGAGCGTATAAAAAGGCATTGTGACTGATGTATTTTTGATACTCGATCCCGATAATGTAAAGTGTTTGGTTGATGGGTTGTGTCCGATTGAAGTTTCCTTGTCCGTCATCTCTCGTTTTTCCCATCGGATAGAAGAAGTCAAAGGTGACTTGCTGAACACTTTTTGTTGCAGGTGTCTTCCAAAAACTACTGTTTGTATGATTGCGAACCGAAAATTCTTTTTGAGCATTTCTGTAAGATCCAGCTCTGACGGTCGTTGGAATTTCGATAAAAAAAGACACATTATCACCTCCCTGAATTCCAGTAACAAAATTCAGATGCCCATACTGAACCCCTAGTGAAAAGTCTTTAAATTTGTATTGAAGCCCCGTGTTGGTATATAAAATAGCACCACCATTCACCAAGCTACGAAAACCACCTCCTCCGCCAAAGTGCAGGTTAGAATCAAAAAAAAGTTGTTTGTAGATGGGAAAGCGAACTCCCAAGTGAACGCCCAAAGTAAACAAGCCTCCCTGATCTCCAATACTCGCTGCATGAAACCCAGCACCCGTGTAGAGCCAGTTGGTAAGTGAAAAATTATAATGAAGCCCTAAGATTCCTGTTTTTGGTTTTAGTTTGTATTCACTCCCATCACTATACGTATAGATAATATCTGGCTGATTGATAAAGATATGATTCAGGCGTATGCTGTTTTTCATCTCTAGAGTGTTGATGTCACTCACATGCTGACCTTGACATAATCCAGAGGGAAAGATCAACAAAAAAATCAATAAAAAACAATTCTTCATTATCTAATTAATTATCCATAAACTCACTCGTAAAATGTAGCGTTACTTTAGGATATTTCTGTTGTGTCATTTGAATGGTAAAAGGAGAATCTGCGAGAAAGACAAGTTGTCCTTGCTTATCCTTGGCTAGAAAGCGATGCTTTACTCGTTTAAATTCTTTAAACTCCTCGTCTTTTTCATTTTCAGTTTGTATCCAGCAAGCTTTGTGAACGTGGATATTTTCATAGGTACATTTTGCCCCATACTCGTGTTCTAACCGATATTGAATTACCTCATACTGGAGTGCTCCTACAGTCCCAATAATTTTTCTGCCATTAAGTTCTAGGGTAAATAATTGAGCAACCCCTTCGTCCATCAGTTGATTTAAGCCCTTTTGTAGTTGCTTAGACTTCATAGGATCCGCATTGTTTACATATCTAAAATGTTCAGGAGAAAAACTGGGAACTCCTTTAAAATTCAGTATTTCTCCCTCTGTAAGCGTATCGCCAATTTTGAAATTTCCTGTGTCGTGTAGCCCAACAATATCCCCAGGGAAAGAAGCTTCTACAACCTCCTTTTTCTCGGCAAAAAAAGCATTGGGACTAGAAAACTTAAATGTCTTTTTTTGACGTACGTGAAGGTAAGGAGTGTTTCGCTTAAATGTTCCTGAAACAATCTTCACAAAAGCCAGTCGATCTCTGTGCTTAGGATCCATATTGGCATGAATCTTAAAGACAAACCCCGACATTTTTTGCTCTTTAGAATCAACAAGGCGTTCCTCTGCCTTTTTTGGCTGTGGGTTGGGAGCAATGTCTATAAAGCAGTCCAGAAGTTCTTTTACCCCAAAATTATTTAGGGCAGAGCCAAAGAAAACAGGTTGTAACTCTCCCTCATCGTAAGACCTTTGGTTGAATTTAGGGTACACCTCGTCAATCAATTCCAGTTCCTCACGCAGCGTATTTGCCGCGTGTTCTCCTATCACCTCATCCAATGCTGGCTCGTGAATATTGTCAAACTCAATACCCTCAGAAACTACTTGTTTATGTTCCGCAGAAAAGACGTTCAGCTTTCTCTGGTATATGTTGTAAATCCCTTTAAAATCATATCCCATGCCAATGGGAAAACTCATAGGAGTTACCGTTAGTTTCAATTTTTGTTCCACCTCATCCAATAGATCAAAAGCATCCTTTCCCTCTCTATCTAACTTGTTGATAAAAACAATCATCGGAATACTTCTCATCCTACAAACCTCTACCAGTTTTTCAGTCTGTTCTTCAACCCCTTTCGCAACATCAATCACCACAATTACACTATCCACAGCAGTCAATGTTCTAAAAGTATCCTCAGCAAAATCCTTGTGTCCTGGAGTGTCTAGAATGTTAATTTTTTTGTCTTTGTAGATAAAAGCAAGAACCGAGGTCGCAACAGAAATACCACGCTGCCGCTCAATTTCCATAAAATCCGAGGTCGCTCCCTTTTTAATCTTATTGTTTTTTACAGCACCAGCCTCCTGAATTGCACCACCAAACAGCAATAACTTCTCAGTTAAAGTTGTTTTGCCAGCATCTGGATGTGAAATAATTCCAAATGTTCTCCTGCGCTCTATTTCCTCTAAAAAGCTCATTTAAAAAAATTGAAGTGCAAAGGTAACTTTAATCTTTATAGTTGAAAAATTTCGAGCTTGGAAACTATCACCGTAGGTTGAGCAGGCTTACAATAAAAATAGGACGCAACATGGCTAATCGTTTGATCCGTACAAATGTAAAAAACGCATTATGGATTTTTACCAATAAAAATATATTAGACCCTTTTAAAATAGGAGTACTTTCATTTTCGTATTTTTGTGTGAATAAAGATTCAATATGGAAGAACTTGTAGTTTTAGTTGATGAGCATGACAATCAAGTGGGACTTATGCCAAAAATGGAAGCACACGAAAAGGCTATTTTACACAGAGCTTTTTCAGTTTTTATTTTTAACAATCAGGGTGAATTAATGCTGCAGCAAAGAGCAGCAACCAAGTACCATTCACCATTGCTATGGACCAATACATGTTGCTCTCATCAGCGAGACGGAGAAACATCCCTCGCAGCAGGAAAACGACGGCTACAAGAAGAAATGGGCTTTGTTTGCGATTTAACAGAAGTATTTCAGTTTGTTTATAAAGCCCCTTTTGACAATGGCATCACAGAACATGAGCTAGACCATGTAATGATAGGAACCTACAACGGAGAACCCAATATCAACCTAGAAGAAGTCGCTTCTCACAAGTGGATGTCTTTAAAAGATGTAAAGAACGATATGGAAGGCAACCCACAGCAATATACCGTTTGGTTTAAGATTATTTTTAAAGAATATTATCACAGATTACGCTCCTAAATGAGCCCGACAAAACAAATAAACCAGCAGTCGCTGTATAGCGAATCCCATTTTTTAATCACAAAACTCAAATAATATGCCTCGAATAACCGCCTACAGAAAAGCACATTTTAACGCTGCTCACCGATTGTACAGGCCAGATTGGTCCGATGAGAAGAACGCAGAGGTATTTGGTAAATGTAATAATCCGTATTTTCACGGACACAACTATGAAATTATTGTGGCTGTTACTGGTGAGATCGATCCTGAGACGGGTTATGTCATCGACTTGGGTGTTCTTAAAAACATCATTCGCTCAGAGATTGAAGAAGCTTTCGATCATAAAAATTTGAATATAGAGGTCAAAGAATTTAAAAACCTCAATCCAACAGCCGAGAATATCTGTGTGGTTTCTTACCAAAAATTGCGCAAACACCTTCCAGAAAACCTAGACTTAGAAATTACCCTCTACGAAACACCACGTAATTTTGTTAGGTATTCGGGAGAATGACCCATTTTTTAAGAGGTGAACCCTAGAAACAAAGCAGCCTTTAGGATGTATTGCTCTAAGAACTTCTTTGTTGTGTAGTAAGGAGCTTTACAAACCCTTGATCTCTGATCTTGTCAAACCAGTAGCTTTTTCTATAACATCAACATCAATTCCTTGATTTTTTAAATTTGTCGCAATCTCAATCTTAACAACGCGTTCTTTTTCGGTTTTAATACGCCATTCTTCAATTACTCTCTTTTCTTTGTCAACAATTTCAAAATCTCCCGAATGTTGTAATTCTTTGATAATGCCTTTATCGGCAAAACTGGTATATTTTTCTTCTGAGATAATAAGGTGGTCGATCACCTCAATATTGATAAGTTTCCCAACTTTTAAAATCCTATCTGTAAACTGTTTGTCGGCATCTGAGGGTTTTGTATGACTACTTGGGTGGTTATGAACAAGAATCATTTGGACTGCCAATTTGTAAATTCCCATTCTAAAAATGTCGGGCGGATTGGCATTTACCCGATTAACAGCTCCTAAACCTACAAGCTCTATAAATAAAATCTTATTGTTGTTGTTTAAGCCAACTACCCAAAAGTGTTCTTGGTTACGTCTTATTTTATGTTCACGAAGCAATACCTGTTGCATTACTTTGTAAATATCTGAGGAGTTAAGTACCTGTATTTTTTGTTCTTTGGTGAGTCTTACATTCATAAGGTAAATATACAAATCGAGTTTTAAGGTTCACGACTCTAAGATAAAAGAAATTTTATAAGAGTTAAACCAAATGCTTACCACTAAAATGGAACATTTTATATACGAAACGACGATAGGAGGGTAGGGGGAATTTGTTTGGGATGAACTATTTACCAAAGTTTTTCAATGTTTTTTCTAAATCTTTAAATGATTTATTTACATCCGTTACACTTTTTTTAGAAGAATTATTGCTATCCTTCAACTGAATAACGGTTTTGCAATTATTACATTTAAATTTATCCTTTAGTTTTTCTTGAGTCGATAGACCTTGGATAAGTACGCTCCTCTTGAAATTTACCATTTGCTTTATGAATAAATACTTGAGAATTATTGTTGCTCTTGGCCAAATCAATAGTTTTTTGTTTAACTACAGCTTTTGTACTTCTGACGACTGATGCTCGTTGTCCGTTTTCAAGCTTGCCTTGCCAGCCCTTATCAGTCCTAGTTATGTGATATTTTTTACGTGCCATATATTATTTTTTTAACTTTACTAATTATAGCTAATAATCAGCTATTTAAAATAGTATTTAGCTATTTAAACAAGAATATTTATCAACAAACTATTAATAATGAATCATTTAAGTAATAACTTTAGGTTATTAAGAAAACGAAAGGATATAACTCAGATGGAATTGGCAGAAGAGCTTGGAGTTAAGCGTGCCAGCATTGGCTAATATGAAGAGAATAGATCCGAACCAAGGTGAGAAACAATTATTAAAGCTTCTGATTTTTTTAATATTTCAATAGATGATTTAATAACCAAGGATTTAAGTAAAGTTTCAGAAAATGAAATTATTATTGATGACAATAGATTAAGAATTCTAACAATTGCAGTTGATAGTGAAAATGAAGAATTAATAACTTTTGTTCCTATTAAGGCCTCGGTTTTACCAAAATATTTTGATACCGAATACGTCAATATTTTATCTTGTTTTATTACTTCAGTTTGAAAACTATTCTGAGATCAAAATAGCATATCATAAAGTGATTAAACTTCGTAGATGGTTTAGCCCACCAAAAGGAAAGATTACCTATTAAAAGACCAGAGAAAGAAAAGCAAAAGAACTACAGCCATTACTCAATGATTTTATACAAAGTGGAATAGAAGAAGTTCAAAACATAGCTTACACTTTTAAAAATTATATCGGGCAAATACTAAATTACTTTATCAGAAAAGAAACAAATGCCAAAGCAGAAGCTTTAAACGGAAACTTACAACAATTTATAAATGTCAATTATGGAACTAGAAATACGCAATACTCCCTCTTTAGAGTAAAAATCCATTTTGGCTTAACACATCAAAATAAGAATTAGCCGATAAATGGGTACTAAACGTCGCGTTAGCGATAAGAGCGGCATCCTTTTTTGCTGTTTTTTTGATCGCTACGACTAATTTTACAGGCAATTGGAGAACCATGCCTGACTAAATACAGCAATAGCAGGCAAAAAAGATATAGCGGATAGCGCGACCCGTAGGGAAACCCCACAAGAGTGAAGAAATGATGTTCCTTGTTGTATCGGGATTTTTGTGGTCATTGCTGGTTTTATTATTGGGCTTACAGGATGTCTAGGCTTCCTTTTCCTTCTCTGAGGACTTCGGGGATTTCTTGGGTGAGATTGATGATGGTTGAGGCATGGTTGTCTCCGTAACCGCCATCAATGACCACATCTACAAGATGTTGCCACTTCTCAAAAATGAGCTCTGGATCTGTGGTGTATTCTAGGACATCATCGTCATCGCGAATGGAGGTGGATGCAACAGGGTTGCCTAATGCGGCGACCATCTGCCTTGCAATATTGTTATCGGGCACACGTATGCCTACCGTTTTTTTCTTTTTAAAAACTTTGGGCAATGCGTTGCTTCCGGTAAGAATAAAGGTGTAAGGCCCTGGCAGGGCTCTTTTTAAAATCTTATAGGTGGGGGTGCTGATCTGCTTGGTGTAGTCTGAAAGGTGACTAAGGTCGTTGCAGATAAAGGAAAAATTGGACTTCTCTAGTTTAACTCCCTTTATGTTGGCAAGTTTTTCCATGGCTTTGGTATGGGTAATATCACAACCCAATCCGTAAACAGTATCGGTGGGATAAATGACTAATCCGCCATTGCGTAGGATGTTGACCACTTTCTCTATCTGCCTTGGATGGGGGTTTTCGTTATAGATTTTAAGTAACAAAGCCATGTGGTCTAAGGATCTTTGGAAAGTTCTCTAAACAGGTTGAGCATTTCTGATTTTTTCTCTTGCTTGATATGTAAAAAGGAAAAGGCGGCCAACCTACTCACCTTTTCCTTTAGCCTATTAATGTAATGATCTTGGTATTTTGTGATAAGATATATCGCCAACACTACCACTGCCGCAGATAAAAGCGTCATTGCATAATAGGTGATTTTACTGAAATCTTGAAATTGTTGAAAGATCCAGAGGAAATAAAACATGGTCACCGAAATGATGAGTCCGTGAAAGAACTTCATACCTATGTTTCTATGTTCAAAATAAAATGATCTAAATAAGTTAACAAGCGCATAAATAAACAATCCTAGCATGGGACCAAATTCCCCGATAAATTGTTTAAAGTTTGTAAAGCCAAAAACTCTATCACGTCTCTTGGCATTTTTTAAGGCTTCCCAAGTCTTGTTCGCATTTAGTTTTTCCCTTAAATATTCTGAATAAACTTCGCTCCCTTCGGCAAACTTTTTTACCTTTTTTAATGCAATAGCTCTTTTCTTTTTAGCTTCTATATGTTCTTTTTTGTCAATAGCATACTCGCTACTTGAATCGGGAAAGAATTCAAATAGGTAAAAAGATGTGGCGCATAATACTGCTACCAAATATGGTGGGATTTTACTAATATTCTTAGTTAGAATCCTCTTCGTTGGAGTCGTCTTCCCCGAGTGGTCTCCACTCTGGCCCGACGCTATCTTCTTATTCGATTCCTTGGCTTTCAAAAATAAGTTGGTCATCATTTATCGTAGTATTTTCTGTACAAGAAGTAAAAACCGATGATGTGAGTAGCACTGAAATTGCTACAATGAATAATTTTTTCATGATCTATAATTTTAAGGTTAAAAGCCTTGAAATTACACAAAATATTCGGTTGTTCCTATCTGTATGGCATGTAGGAATACCCCTGTTTCACCCCCTGTGACTTTTTGTATGTATATTAATTGATTGCTTTTGAATATCTAATTAAATCTTTTGTTGTTTTTACCTTTAACTTTGCTCTCATTTTATGGGTATGAACTCTAAATGTAGAGCAGCTAATATTTAAGTTTTTTTTAATTTCTGACTTACTACAATCCTCAGCCATAAGTTTTAGTATTTCCTTTTCTTGGCGTGTTAATTCTGAGTAGCTTGAGCGAATGACATCTTGCAATAAAATTTTTGATTCTAGCTTTAATGCACGATCTTTTGTCTCGGAATTTTTATCTAAAATCTTTTGGGTTACCTTTTCAGAAAAGTATTTTCCTCCGTTGTAAATTTGTTTTAAGGCATCTACCAAAGCATCTCCATCATTTTTTAAAAGATAGCCATGAGCACCGTTCTTCATAGAATGATTGATAAAATGATAATTGTTATACGATGAAAATATTAATGTTTTCTGCTTGATTTTAATGGGTTATGAAAAACACAACGTTGTGTTTGTTCTTTTACTCCTTTTCTCAAATTACGTTTACTCTTGATTTTTGAGGTGTGCTATGACTCTTTTATATAAGAACTTAAAACATCTGCGATCTTACGATTGTCTGACAACTGAGGAATTTTATTTTGCCCTCCAAATTTCCCGATCAATTTCATATACTCGTAAAACCCTCCTTTTCTTACTTTTCGGATGATGAGCGGACGTAGGATTTTTCCTTCAATAAGATCCGAGTAATAGATATTTTGCTCTTGCATAGAGGCGTCAATTTTTAATGCTAGTTCCCCTGTGTTCTCAGGTTCGTTTTCAAATTCGATAAACCATTCGTGATATGGAAGGCCATTTTCTGGATTTACCTGTGGAGCTACTGTAAATTCGCTTACCGTAGTTTCTGTATCTTGTATAGCATCGTTTAAGGCTTTTTCTACTTCCTTTCCAATAACGTGCTCTCCAAAGGCAGAGATATAATGCTTGATACGTCCTGTGACTTTAACTCGATAAGGGAGCAGACAGGTAAATTCTATCGTATCGCCGATATTGTATCCCCAAAGGCCAGCATTGGTGTTTAAAATAAGCACGTAATTGACGCCTAGTTGGACCTCTTTTAAGGAAATTCGGGTTGGGTGCTCATTAAAAAATTCTTCTGCTAGAATGAATTCGTAAAAAATACCACTGTTGAGTTGCAATAGCATCCCTTTCTCGGTTTGTGTATCTTGAAAGGCAATGAATCCCTCTGAGGCTGGATAGAGTTCTATGTAGTCCATTTTTTTTCCTATCAGCGTTTCAAACTTATTTTTGTAGGGTTCAAAATTGACTCCTCCATAAATAAAAAAGTTGAAATTTGGAAAAATTTCGGCAATCGTTTTTCCTGTCTTCTTGATGAGTTTTTCGAAGTACATCTGAACCCAAGAGGGAATTCCGCTGATGACTGTGACGTCTTCTACGAGGGTTTCTGCGACGATGGCATCCACTTTTGTCTCCCAGTCTTTAATGCAGTTTGTCTCCCAACTTGGCAATCGATTTTTTAGTAAGTATGAAGGCACATAATGAGCCACTATACCGCTTAAACGCCCTAGCTTGATTCCGTTTTTCTCTTTTAGAACTGGACTTCCTTGTAAAAAGATCATCTTGCCATCTACAAAACGGGTGTCTCTTGTTTCTGCGATGTAAAATAGCAGGGCATTTCTTGCTGCCTTGATGTGTGTTGGCATGGAAGCACTGGTAATGGGAATGTATTTAGCGCCAGATGTGGTGCCTGAGGTTTTTGCAAAATAGAGGGGTTTTCCTTTCCATAGGACATCTTTTTCTCCAGCGAGGATGCGATCTATGTATGCTCGTAAACCTTCATAATCGCTCACGGGAACGCAGTCTTTAAAATCTTTATAGGTCTTTACTCGATTAAAGTCATGGTCTAGTCCAAAGGCAGTGTTTTTTGCTTTTGCTATTAATTGTTGAAATACGTTTTCTTGGGTTTTGTGGGGTTGATATGCCCATTTATAAACCCTTTTTTTGACCTGTTTGGCAAACGGGATCGCTAGGATCGATTTTATACTCATTTACTTAAAGTCTATATAGTTTTTAGGGTTTACTGCGTATCCGTCGCTCCACAGTTCAAAGTGGAGATGTGGTCCTGTGGTGAGTTCTCCTGTGGAACCAACACTGGCAATGGCTTCTCCTGATTGAACTAAATCGCCCTGACTTCTTAGAAGGGTTCCGTTGTGCTTATAAACGGATATAAAGTTATTGGCGTGCTTGATGACAATGACATATCCTGTTTCTGCGGTCCATTCTGAGAAGATAACCGTTCCATCTGCCACGGCTTTTACGGGTGTTCCTACCTTGGCTACTATGTCTATGGCAAAGTGGTTGTTTTCTGAATTGAATGTCTGTGATACGGTTCCAGTGATGGGCGCAAAAAATACCACTTTTGCCTTGTTTTGAAGTGCTTCGTCTAACAATGGGAAACGATCTTTGCTTTCTACTTTTTGTCTGAATAGGGAGTCTTGTTGGGAGGCATCTAGCGTACGTTCGTCAATTTTTGTTCTTGTTCCTAAGGCTTGAATGGAATCTACGGTAAGACTATCAGAAATTTCTCCTGTTAAAACGGGGCGTATTGCGTTGGCATAATTTTCTAAAACTTCTAGCCTGTCTTGTAGTGAGTCTGACTCGTAGGTTAACTGATTGACTTCTCTTTTTAGTTTGGAAGAGGAATACCCGGGGATATACTCTTTTATGGGGGTAAAGGCAATCAAAATAATGGTGCCTGCAATGAGAATTCCTGAGAATATTCCTCCTAAAAGGAATACATTTAATCGGGATAATTTGAATGAAAACCGCTCTTCAAAGGTTTTTTCGTTCAACAGAACCAACCGGTATTTATCGGTGAGCTTGTGTTTTAATTTGCTTTTCTTTTGTTTGCTTTCTGCCAATGTACCGCGCTATTGTTTTGCAAATATACAACGAATGGTCTATTGTAATGGAATGATCAAATCTTTGTGTTGGAGGGTGTTTTTTTGCAGGATTGATCATCTTATTTCTGATGTTGCGTTAGCGATGGCAGCGGCATCCTTTTTTGCTATTTTAATGTATTTCTAGGAATGGTGTTCTACATCATTTTTTGATATCATATCCATCTTCATAGAGTGGTATGGGCAAAAAAGATATAGCGGACAGCGCGACCCAAGGGGGAACGCCCTAAAAAATAGTTTATGGTGACTTGTAAAAATTCATCTCATCGATGTATTTCCAGACTTTTTTGGGCAGCAGGGCTTGAGCATTTTTATGTTGCTTGATGCTATTTCGGATATGTGTTGCAGATATTTGGATAACGGGAGCAGCCACTCGGTGTATTTTGTCGTGGTCTCTGAACTGGTTGTTTACTTTTTCTCCTCCCATCCTCGGATATACGTACAGGTGATGATGCTCTAGGATGGTTTCGTAGTTTTTCCACTTGTGAAAGGTCTTTAGGTTATCCTCGCCCATGATTAAGCAAAATTCTTTTTGGGGGTATTTTTCGGTGATATATGCCAGGGTATGAACTGTGTAATTGGGCTGTGGTAATTTAAATTCGATATCGGAGGGTCGTAGTTTTGGGTAGTCCTCTACTGCTAAATAGACCAGTTGATACCGATGGTGATTGTCTAATAATGATTGCTTTTTTTTGTGTGGACTTTGCGGGGTTACTACAAACCATACTTCGTCTATATCTGAGAATTCTACCATGTGGTTGGCAATTATTAGATGCCCAACATGTACTGGATTGAAAGTTCCAAAGTACAGTCCTATCTTCATTTGATACTATTTCTTTATAAAATTTTCAACTACGTGTTCTGTTTCTTTGAGTGCCTTTTGAAGATCATCATTGAGTATGATGGTATCGAATTGGGGTGCTAAAGCCATTTCTACTGATGCTTTGGCGACTCGCATCTTTACTTTCTCTTCGCTTTCTGTTGCTCTCTTTTTTAACCTGCGAATTAGTTCGTTAATATCGGGTGGTTTTATAAACACGGTGAGTGTCCTTTGGGGAAACTTTTTCTTTATACGCAATCCACCAACGACATCGATGTCAAAGATCACGTGTTTTTTTTGACTCCAGATACGTTCTACCTCGGTTTTTAGAGTTCCGTAGAAATTGTTGTGATATACTTCTTCCCACTCTACAAAGGCGTCTTTTTTTACCTTGTTTATAAAGTCTTCTTTTGTCATGAAGTAGTAATCTACTCCATCTACTTCTTCTCCTCTTGGGGCTCTGGATGTGGCAGAAATAGAAAAGCCTAGATGTAGTTTTTCTTGACGGAGGAGATGGCGAACAATCGTAGTTTTACCAGCGCCGGATGGTGCCGAGAATGTGAATAGTTTTCCTTTGAATTCTGACATGGAATACGTCTTTGTACTACAGTACGTTTAATAGTTGTTCTTTGATCTTTTCCAGCTCATTTTTCATTTGAATCACCGCTTTTTGCATGGGTGCAAAATTGGCTTTGGAACCAATGGTATTTATCTCTCTTCCTATTTCTTGAACGATAAATCCTAGCTTCTTGCCATTGGATTCTGGTGTGTTTAGTTGAGATAGAAAGTAATCTAGATGGTTGGCCAGTCTTACTTTTTCTTCGTTGATGTCTAACTTTTCTAGGTAATAGATCAATTCTTGCTCAAACCGATTTTCATCTGTTGCTACTTTTAGTTCGTTGATGGCTTTTAGCAATCGTTCTTTTACGTGCAGTATTCGATCTGGATCTAACGATTTTACCTCTTCTAGGGACAAGCGAATGTTCGTGATTCTCTTTTTAAAGTCTTCTTCTAGGGAGGCTGCTTCGTCAGTTCGGTGTTGAAGTATTTCTTTAATTGCTAGTTGTATGTGTTTGTGAATTTCGTCCCATTCGTCTTCGTCTAATTCCTCGCGTTCTATTTTTAGTGCATCGGGCATTTTAACCGCTATTTTCAAGAACTCAATATCGTCTGATGATGCTGTACGAACAAGGTTTTTTAATTGTTGAATATACCCTGTTACCACTCCTTTGTTTACTGTTGTTGAGGCTTCATCGGCAGTCATCTCCACAAAGATTAGAAAATCTACCTTTCCTCTCACAAGGTGATGTGCCAATAGCTTTCTAACGGATAGTTCTTTTTCTCGGTAACATGAGGGCACTCGTACGTGAAGATCTAGGTTTTTACTATTGAGAGATTTGACCTCTACAGTGACTTTTTTTGTGGGTAACTGCAATACAGACTTCCCGTAGCCCGTCATGGATTGAATCATGGATAAAATTTTAATACCCAACAAAGATACATTTTTAGTGAGCTCTTTATTTCTGTTGAAAAGGTTATTTTTACGATCCATTTGATCCTTTATGTCAAAAAATCAACATATTCTCATTATACGCCTCTCTGCTATGGGTGATGTTGCTATGACGGTTCCTGTGATCAGCGCTTTTATCAATCAGCATCCAACGTGCAGGGTCACTGTACTTTCAAAGGCTTTTTTTTACCCACTTTTTAAGGATCTTCCAAACGTTACTTTTTATGCAGCAGATGTAAAAGGAAAACACAGAGGCTTGCGCGGTTTGTATCGCCTCTCCAACGAATTAAAATCGTTGGGAATTACACATATTGCAGATTTTCATCAGGTATTGCGGTCAAAAATTCTGAGGACGTTGCTTTCTAAAAGTGCTATTTCCGTAGCTGTGATCAATAAAGGGCGTAAAGAAAAGAGGGCATTAACGAGAAAAAAGAATGCTGTACGCAAACAACTCAAAACAACACACCAGCGATATGTCGATGTGCTGGGTGCTCTAGGATTTCCAACAGCGATTAGTCACCCCCAACCTCTAGAGAAAACACCGCTACCTAAGCATTTAAACGACTGGTTGGGGATCAAAGATACTCCTTGGATTGGGATTGCGCCTTTTGCTGCTTACCACGGGAAGATGTATCCCTTAGACCTTATGAAGGAGGTTATGACGACCCTTTCCAAAGATTTTAAAATTTTGCTGTTTGGCGGAGGCGAAAAAGAAATAGCCATTCTAAAAACGATCGAAGCGACTTCCGATCATGTTGTCAATGTTGCAGGAAGAGTTTCCTTAGAAGAGGAGCTAAGGATCATTGCCCATCTAGATGTCATGCTTTCTATGGACTCTGGCAATGCACACCTCGCCGCAATGCAACACGTAAAAACTGTAACGCTCTGGGGAGTTACCCATCCCTATGCGGGTTTTGCCCCATTTAATCAACCTGCGAATTATTGTATTTTACCCGATCTAAAGCAATTTCCAAGAGTTCCTAGCTCTATCTATGGCAATGTGGTTTTTAAAGGGTACGAAAACGTGATGAAAACGATTGCCCCAGATACGGTTGTTCAAAAAATACAGTCGATTTTAGCAGAATAAGAGCAAGACTTTTACAATCTTATTTCTTTGAATACAAGCGTTGTAAACCGCCGTTATACAAGATAAAAATCTAGCGATGTTGTTTTTTTGGGCGTTTCCCTGCGGGTCGGGCTGTCCGCTATATCTTTTTTGCCTATGCAGGGCAAAAAAGGATGCCGCTGCCATCCCTAACGCGGCATTGAGACTCCGCTTATTCAAAGAAGGCAAAATAGTTGCTGTGCGTTGTCTTTTATTCGTTAATTTTAAGTGCATTAGAGTGCAGCAATCAATAGCAACATTACTGCTGTGAATGATACATCTCTTGTAAAAATGAAGTATATCATTTTAGCGTTTTTAAAGACATTATAAAAAAATGTTTCTAAAATGCTAAAAAATACCCTTTAACAGCGACTGAACAACATCCCCTTTTGTTAGAATATCACTAGTGATGTACAAGCTGAAAAAACTACGTTCTAAATTGATTTTTTTTTGTAAAAAAAATAATGGCTGCAGTGTATCATAATTTATTTTGAATGAGTTTATCTGTAGGAACAAAGTGAATGGATTTAAAATTTTGCTTTAGTTTAAGCTCATTATCTTTATTGTAGGGTAAATACCATGCTCTATAAGTAGATGAATACTTTGCTCCAAGTTTTTTAAATTTTAAAACTACTATGTCATTATATTGAGACAGGCACATGTAGGCTAAATGCTTTCTGTATTTGACAATTTTTACTTGTATTTCAAAATGATTCATAAACACGATAAATGTAGTTATAATTTACATTAAGTAAAACCAAAGGTACTATATTTGTAGTGTTTAAATATAAGTTACCTGCAAGCTGAAAAAACCACCACACGTTCAAGCACATTTGGTTTTTGCCAACGCTTATTTCCAACGCTGAAAAACCAAAAGAGCTTGCCCTTTCCCACCACCACCCGAAAAAACATTGATAACTTGATAGTAAATTAGCAAAACATTTATACATTTGCGAATTAAGAGTCAAACCTTTTAACGTAAATATGTAATAATGGCAAGTTTCGGAGATTTCATAAAAACTGAAAGAGAAAAAAGAGACTGGACTCAAACTGATTTTGGTGCAAAAATCGGGGTGAATTCAAGTGCAGTTAGTCGTATCGAAAATGGTTCACAAACATTTAGTAAAAATAAACTTGACTTACTAGCAACTCTTTTTGAAAAGGAAAAGCAAAGTGTTACTGACCTTTATTTTGCAGACAAATTTGCAAGAGAAGCAACAAAATATAAATGTTCTGAAACAATTTTTTCAGTCGCAGAAGAAACTGCTTCATATATCAGAAACAAAAATGTTAAACAGGGGAAATTAGAATTAGAATGAAAAAATATACACTTATAGATGTGTTTTCTGGAATTGGTGGGTTCCATAACGGATTTTTAAATACCGAGCGTTTTGAAATGCTACTTGCTGCTGATTACAATCAAGACTGTGAATCTTTTCATAGAAAAAATCATCCTGAATTACCATTTGAAAAAGTTGATTTATCAAAAATTGATGAAGAAAAATATTGGAAAGAAAAAGATATTTCAGAAGTTGATGTATTAATTGGTGGCCCACCTTGTCAAGGTTTTTCAACAATTGGCAGTAGAGCTTCTTCCAATGCTCAAAAAAGAGAAAAGTATGATATCCGCAATAACTTAATCGGACATTATATAAATCACGTTAGAGTATTGAGACCGAAATATTTTATAATGGAAAATGTAAGAGGTCTTACCACTTATAAAAAAGGAAACTTCTTTGAAGATGTTTTAGAAGAATTCAATTCAATTCCAGGATATAAAATCGACTATAAAATATTGAATGCTGCTGATTACGGTGTTCCTCAAATAAGACAACGAACTTTTGTTTTTGGTAATCGAATTGGTTTTGAAGAGAACACATATCCTGAACCTGACCATTTTGAAAATGGTATCAACGGTTCAAAATGGAAAACAGTCGGAAATGCAATTAACGACTTAATTGGTAAAGAAAATAAAATTGACAATCATAGTCCTTTAAATCACAGACCAAAAAACATTGCGAGATACCAATTAATTCCTGAAGGAGGAAGAATGCCTGAAGATAAATTACCACCTGAACTTTACAGGAAAAATTTTGGAAGTACGTTTAAAAGGTTGCATAGAGAAAAGCCATCTTTGACGATGGTGCCTGGTCATAATGCGTTCCCTATTCATCCAATTCTAGACAGAAGTTTGACAGTTAGAGAAGCTGCAAGAATTCAGACTTTTTCTGATGATTTAATCTTTACTGGAAATAGACAATCACAATGTATTCAAGTTGGTAATGCAGTTCCACCACTGTTTGCTGAAAAATGGGCAAATCACGTTATTAATATTTTAGATAAATATGGAGAATAATTTAACTTTTATTGACTTGTTCTCTGGAGCAGGTGGATTTTTACGAGGCTTTATAAATCAAGGATTCGAACCTGTATTTTCTGTCGAAAATTGGAAACCTGCAATTGACACACATAAACTGAACTATCCAGAAGTACCTATTATTTCACAAGATATTCGAGAAATATCTAACGAAAAGTTAATTGAGTATACAAAAGGCCAAAAAATTAATGTTGTAGTTGGCGGACCACCTTGTCAAGGTTTTTCGACAATTGGTAATCGAAATCCAGAAGACGCAAGAAACAATTTGATTTTGGAGTTTTTAAGAGTTGTTGATACTGTGAAACCTGATTACTTCATTATGGAAAACGTAAGAGGTTTAGTTTCTTCGAAAAACGGCTATTTTAAAGATATTCTACTTGAAAAATTCAAGGACATTGGATACGAAAATGTGCAATGCAAAATCATTTGTGCTACAGATTATGGTGTTCCTCAAAAAAGATATAGGGTTCTATTTATGGGTTCATTAGATGGTTCTAAAATTGAATTTCCAGAACATACTAACTCAAAAGAAAATCCTGAAACATTAAGAACGCATATTATGGATTTGGTTGGTAAAGAAAATAAAGTGGCTAACCATATTCCAACAAATCACAATCCAATTGTAAAAGAACGTATCTCGTATATAAAAGAAGGTGGTGGAATTGATACTGATATTCCTGAACATCTATTAAAGGGTTCAAGAAGTGATTATAAGAACAATAAACTTAAAAATTTTAGTCACGTTTACAAAAGATTACACAGAGATAAACCAGCAACAACAATGGTTCCAGGACATAATGCCTTTCCTCTTCATCCAACAGAAAACAGAAGTCTAACAGTTAGAGAAGCTGCGAGAATTCAAACATTCCCTGATGATGTAGTTTTTGAAGGTACAAGACAAGACCAATGCATTCAAGTAGGAAATGC
>CAXRAW010000062.1:0-7102 GCA_964228785.1 Flavobacteriaceae bacterium | reverse complement strand
TTAGTAAGGAAGTTGTCAAAATAATGCGAGAACAATCCAAAAAAAAAGAACTAAGAGAATATCGAAGTAATTCCTAGGATAATAGTGGTCATGTGGGAATCTAAGTCCTTGCTGGTTTTTAGTCATCATGCATAAAGCGCTGTTTCGCCAACAATTCTTCTTCTGTTTCCACATGATCCTCATCAGGCACACAACAATCCACAGGACAAACAGCGGCACATTGGGGTTCTTCATGAAACCCCTTACATTCTGTACATTTATCTACCACAATGTAATATATTTCGTCTGATATTGGTTCCTGCTCCTCATCTGCATCAGCACTTATACCATTGGGCAATACAATGGTTCCACTCAGATCTGTCCCATCAGCATATTTCCAGTCATCAGCCCCTTCATAAATAGCTGTGTTCGGACACTCGGGTTCACAAGCCCCACAATTAATACACTCATCAGTTATGATTATCGCCATCGTAATTCTCTTTTGTTTGTGTAACTTTGCAGTGCAAAAATAAGCTCTAGAAGAGTAGTAACCAAAAGAAATGACTCCTATTCAGAATAGAATTGATGCATTCGCAAAATTAGGTGATTTTTTACGTCAGTTTTCAAGAAGAGAAATCATCAAAAACGATTTTGTTGTTCACAATGATCTTTTTTTTGATGATTTTCAACATCAAATACAACTTGCACAAAGGAATAACAGTTGGTTTACCAAAAATCATATTTTACACGCTATAGAATGTTGGTCAGAAGCCCTAAAAAAAGACCATCTAGTAACTTGGATTTCAAATGAAAACCTCCATCATCACTCTGCTAAGAAGGTTGCTATCATCATGGCAGGAAACATTCCGTTAGTAGGTTTTCACGACTTTTTAAGCGTACTAATCACTGGACACACAGCATTGATAAAGCAGTCGTCTAATGACAAGGATCTCCTCCCCTTTCTAGCAAAATATTTGTCTAGCGTGGATAGTATTTTTAAAAAAAACATTGTTTTTACAGAAGAACAACTCAAAGACTATGATGCAGTGATTGCGACAGGAAGCAATAACACTGCTCGTTATTTTGAATATTATTTTAAAAACAAACCAAGCATCATTCGTAGAAATAGGAACTCTGTAGCTGTGATTCAAGGGAATGAAACTCCTGAAGATTTTGAAAAGCTAAGTGAAGATATTTTCCAATATTTTGGCTTGGGGTGTCGGAATGTTTCCAAAATATTTGTCCCCAGAAATTTTGATTTTGATCTATTTTTTCAAGGAATGTACCATCAACATGAGGTGATCCAACATCACAAATACGCTAATAACTACGATTATAACAAAGCTGTCTATTTAATGAGTGAGTTTGGTATTTTAGAGAATGGTTTTTTAATCATCAAAGAAGACAAGAGCTATGCCTCACCTATTGCCAGCATTTTCTATGAATATTATGACGACCCTATTGATTTAAAAGTCAAGCTTGATGAAGATTCAGATAAGATTCAGTGCATTGTAGCTAACAATTTTATCGAAGGTAACATCAATTTTGGGCAAACGCAACAGCCCAAACTTTGGGATTATGCAGATGGGGTAAACACCCTAGATTTTTTAGCGACTATTTAACAAAATTTGAGGCTTAATCCATTCAAATTTCAGAAATTTGCAACCTGACAAACTAAATAAAACATCCAGTATTAGTGTATAATTTCTCATCACCCATAAAGATCAACTTAGATGTACAACAATCGTGATGTGCGAGTATGATTGGTGAGTAGTCAATATATCATCTGTAGGAAAACCAAATGTTCAATTTAAACCTATTCTTGTGAAAAAACATAATTTTAGTGCGGGGCCCTGTATATTGCCTGAAGAGGTTCTAAAAAAAGCTTCAGAGTCCATCATCAACTTCAACAACGACGATCTTTCTCTCATCGAAATCTCTCATAGAAGTATACCATTTGTGGATGTTATGGAACATGCTCGGACACTGGTTCTTGACCTACTCAATTTAGAAGGTAAAGGATATTCGGTGCTGTTTTTGCAAGGTGGAGCAAGCATGCAATTTCTGATGGTAGCCTATAACCTACTTGATACAAAAGCAGCATATTTGAATACTGGAACTTGGAGTACAAAGGCAATTAAAGAAGCAAGATTGTTTGGTGATGCTGTTGAGGTAGCCTCTTCAAAGGACAAGAATTTTACCTATATCCCCAAAGAATATAAGATTCCGGCGGATGCAAATTACTTCCACTGTACCAGCAATAATACCATTTTTGGAACTCAGATGAAGCATTTTCCCAAGACAGATCTTCCGCTTATCTGCGATATGAGTTCAGATATTTTGTCCCGCCAGCTTGACTTTTCACAATTTGATCTTATCTACGCAGGTGCCCAAAAAAATATGGGACCCGCAGGAGCAACTGTTGTAGTGCTTAAAGAGGATATACTGGGCAAGGTAAACAGAACGATTCCCTCTATGTTAGATTATAGCATTCATCTGGGTAAGGATAGCATGTTTAATACGCCTCCTGTATTTTCGGTATATGTTTCTATGCTAACATTAGAGTGGCTTAAAGACCTAGGCGGTATTCCTTTTATAGAACAAGTAAATCAGAAAAAAGCAGATACCATCTATGCTGAAATAGATCGCAACCCATTGTTTGAAGGTGTGGTTAATTTTGAAGATAGAAGTACGATGAATGCTACTTTTACATTAAACAATCATGCATTAAAACAAAAATTCGACGATATGTGGAAAGAGGCTCGCATTAGTGGCATTCATGGACACCGAAGTGTTGGTGGATACAGAGCCAGTATGTATAACGCACTGCCTTTACACAGTGTGCAAACACTGGTTGATGTGATGCAAGAATTGGAGAGAAAAGCCTAAAACCAAACTTTTAAAACAAACAAACCCAACATAAAACCTCATCAAGGGAAAGCAACCAACTAAAGGTTGATCCCTAAACGCGAGGATGTATATAAATATCAAACAGATGAAAGTACTTGCGAACGACGGAATTGCTCAAAGCGGAATCGATGCTTTAGAAAAAGGAGGATTTGAAGTCATTACCACCAAAGTAGCACAAAATCAATTAGAACACTATATCAATAAATACCACATCGATGCTGTACTTGTGCGAAGTGCAACACAAATACGTCAAGAATTGATTGACGCATGCCCAAGTCTCAAATTAATTGGGCGCGGTGGAGTTGGAATGGACAATATTGATGTAGAGTATGCAATTGACCAAGGGTTGTATGTGATTAACACCCCAGCTGCTTCTTCGAGTTCGGTAGCAGAATTGGTATTTGCACATTTGTTTGGTATGGTCAGATTCTTACATCAGTCGAATAGAGAAATGCCCTTGGAGGGCGACTCACGATTTAAAGACCTAAAAAAAGCGTACAGCTCAGGAACAGAACTTCGTGGAAAAACCATTGGAATTATTGGTTTTGGTCGTATCGGACAGGAAGTCGCTAAAATTGCTTTAGGATTGGGAATGAAAGTCATTGCCAATGATGCTTTCTCTGAAGGAGCTCCTATTTCAATCGAGTTTTTTGATGGTCAGCAAGTCACCATCTATATTGAAACCTATGACTTCAATGAGTTGTTAAACAAGAGTGATTTTATTACACTGCATGTTCCTGTGCAAGACAGATATGTGATTGGAGAGGCAGAGCTCAAAAAAATGAAGACAGGTGTAGGGATTGTCAATGCAGCACGAGGTGGAGTGATAGATGAAGTAGCTCTGATCAATGCCATCAAAAATAAGAAAGTAACATTTGCTGGTTTGGATGTTTTTGAAAACGAACCACATCCTGAAATTCAATTGTTGATGAACCCAGAACTGTCTTTAACACCACATATAGGCGCAGCAACTGTGGAAGCGCAGGACAGGATTGGAACAGAGTTGGCAGAGCAAATCATTCGACTGTTACACCAGTAGGCAGTTTTGTATTGGCGTTGTAAGATCATCTCCTGTTGAATTATTAGATTAAATATATGGCAATTGTCCAACCATTTAAAGGTGTAAGACCTAGCAGAGACAAGGTAGCGTTAGTTTCCTCCAAATCCTATGAGGCATATACTGCTGCTGAGCTAGAGGCTAAGCTAGACTTCAATCCATACACATTTTTGCATGTGATTAACCCAGGTTACAAATACCATCAAGAGGTTTCTGGTGTACAACGATATCAAATGGTACATAATCGTTATGAGGAATTTAAGGAAAATCACATCTTTGTTCACGATTCAAACCCCTCGTTTTATATTTACGAAAGTTCAGATGTACACCATACCTTCTGTGGAATCATCGCAGCAATTTCTGTTGAAGATTACAGGAAAGGTTTGATTAAAAAACATGAGGGAACATTACACCAACGTGAAGTGCTGTTTGAAACCTACCTAAAAGCAACGGGATTCAATGCAGAGCCAGTACTTCTCATGCATGAAGATGATCTGGTTTTTCAGGCATTTATCGATCGTATTAAAAAGGAGCGCCCCGAGTATGAATTTTCTACAACCGATAAAAAATTACATCGCCTTTGGATCGTTCAAGATGAAGAGAAGGTAGCAAAAATTACCTCCTTTTTTAAGCATATCGATGCCTTATATATTGCAGATGGGCATCACAGGAGTGCTTCATCAGTTTTGCTTGCCGATGACCTATCCTCAGAAAATCCCGATCATCAAGGTACGGAGGATTATAATTTTTTTATGAGTTATTTAATTCCTGAGTCTCAGCTAAAAATAGCTGAATTTAACCGACTGGTAAAAGATCTTAACGGGCTATCAACAGAGGACTTTTTAATTCGGTTAGATCCTTTCTTTCGAATAGAAAACAGAGGTCAGAATTTATACAAACCTTCTAAAAAGCATCACTTTAGTATGTATCTTGATGGAGAATTTTATTCCTTATACTTGCGTAAAAACTCATATCAGTTTGATGATTTACTGAGTAAATTAGATACAGAAATTTTGTATCGCACGATATTAAAGCCTATCTTGGGGATTAAAGATTTAACTCGCAATAATAGAATTGGTTACACAAACAACACGATGGATATGCTTTCTATTAAAACCAATGTAGATGCTGGTAACTATAAGGTGGGTTTTGGTTTGGTTCCCATTACTGTTGAGGAAATGAAAGGGATTGCTGATGCAGAGTTAAAAATGCCTCCTAAAACTAGCTATATAGAACCTAAGTTAAGAAGTGGACTAATTATGTATGAATTTTAAGATGAATTTTATCAAAAAAAAATTAGAAGAAATCAAAGCTAGTGTTCCAAAGGAAGTAACCCTAGTGGCCGTATCCAAGACAAAGCCTATTAGCGACCTACAAGAAGCCTATGATGCTGGTCAACGAGTTTTTGGTGAAAATAGAATTCAAGAAATGGTTGCTAAATATGAAGCACTTCCAAAAGACATACAATGGCACATGATTGGTCATTTACAGAGCAATAAAGTAAAATACATGGCACATTTTGTAGCGTTAATCCATGGGGTAGATAGTTTTAAAACACTCAAGGAAATTAATAAGCAAGCTATAAAACACAATCGAGAAATTAAGTGTCTTTTACAAGCGAGAATTGCAAAGGAGGAGACAAAATTTGGATTGCCTTTTGATGAAATAAAGACCATTTTAAATGCCTCTGAGTTTCGAGAACTGAAAAATATTTCCGTGGTTGGGCTGATGGGCATGGCAACTTTTACCGACAATGAAGCAATTATCCAAGAGGAATTTACTTCGCTGCAAGTTCTATTTCAGGAACTGAAATCTGAACATCCTCAAATGACTACTTTATCTATGGGGATGAGTGGCGATTATAGGTTAGCAGTAAAGCATGGAAGTACAATGATTCGTGTAGGAAGTTCCATATTTGGAGAAAGAAATTATATGAGTTGATAGAATAGAGTCATAAGTGTATGCAATTTTAGACATAGAAACTACTGGAGGTAAATTCAATGAAGAGGGCATTACCGAGGTTGCGATCTATCGTTACGATGGACATGATGTCGTAGATCAATTTATGAGCCTTATCAATCCAGAAAAACCCATTCAAGAGTTTGTAGAGAAGCTAACAGGTATCAATAGTAAGATGCTTCGAAATGCTCCAAAATTTCATGAAGTTGCCAAGCGTATTATAGAGATTACTCGTGATTGTATTCTCGTTGCTCATAATGCAGCGTTTGATTCTCGCATTTTAGCGACAGAATTCAAACACTTGGGCTATGATTTTCATATAAATACCTTATGTACTGTAGAATTAAGTAGAGAACTTATCCCCAATGAAAAATCGTATAGCCTCGGAAAACTGTGTCGGTCTCTGGGAATTCCCATGACTAATCGTCATAGAGCTTCTGGTGATGCGCTTGCTACTGTACAACTATTTAAACTACTTCTGTCTAAAGATCACAACAAGTCAATTATTCGACAAACCATTAAATTTTCTAACAGAAAGAATGTCAAGAGTAAACTCAATAAAATATTAGATAGTATTCCTGAAAAGATGGGAGTCTTTTACATGCATGAAGATTGTGGTAAAGTAATTTACATTGGCAGGGCTCAAAACATTAAATTAAAAGTAAGTAAGATATTCCTCAAAGACAGTAAGAGAGCAAGAAAAATTCATGAAAGAGTTCAACGTATTTCTTATGAGTTATCTGGAAATGAATTATTTAATAGGCTTATACATTGCATAGAATTGGAAATATTACAGCCTAGATTTAATTTTATTAAAAGGAGTGTAATGCAGCCTGAAGATTTTGCACATCATAACTTCGTTCTCGAACACTACGGTCGAAATATTGAGGAAAAAGCGATTATTCTCATAGAAAATAATGAAGTTATAGGATATGGATTTACAAATCTATCTTTTCAAAAATCGAAATTAGATGTCTTAAAAAGTGTTCTTACACCCATTGAAAATAAACTACTAGCAAAAAATATCGTCAAAAATTACTTGAAAAATCATTCAGTTCTTAAAGTTATTCGTTTTTGATATTTCCATAAGTTTTTTTAGGTTTGATCAATCTTTTTACTCAGACTATGAAAAAACTATTTTTTATTCCATTTTTATTTCTAGGTCACACCTCTTTTGCTCAGCAGGATCGCTCAACT
>CAXRAW010000061.1:0-9799 GCA_964228785.1 Flavobacteriaceae bacterium | reverse complement strand
AAGCCCAATAGCGCCGATGGTACTACCAGTAGGTGGGAGAGTAGGTCGCTGCCTTTCTTTTAATGTTAAGACTCCGTACATGTAATTTTGTATGGAGTTTTTTTATGGAATAATGTGAAGTAGGTACCCTTTTCTTAGTTGACTAGTACGACTGTCTGGATTTAAAAAATTGATGGTGAGTTTTTTATTGATTCTCAAGTCCATATAAGGGTTTAACACTAGAAATTAATATAATTTTGTCCTATGAATTATCAAAAAAGCTATTTACTTATCATACAATTTTTAGGTTTTAGATTGCATGGATGGCAAAAACAACCCAATCTTAAAACAGTCCATTTTACAGTAGATAAAACTCTGAAGTTTGTACTAGGTCAGACTCGATTCAAAACAGTAGGGGTAGGAAGAACAGATGCAAAAGTTTCTGCGTCCAGCTATCCGTTGCAATTGCTTGTGGATGAACAATTGGATAAATCTAGCTTTTTAGAACTATTCAATGAAAATTCACCTGCTGATCTTCAATTACTTGATGTTAAAGAGATTTTAGATACTTCATTCAACATCATACAACATAAAAAAATCAAAGAGTACCATTACTATTTTTCAAATCAAGGAAAGAATCATCCGTTTTGTGCTCCATTGATGACAGGATACCAAAACATGAATATTGAATTGATGAAAGTAGGAGCAAAACTTTTTGAAGGGACTCACTATTTTGGGGCCTACTGTTCCAAACCTTCTGAAGCCACTCAGCTAATTCGAACGATTGATTTGTGTCAAATTGAAGAAAGTGATAGGTATCAAGGAAATTTCTTTCCAAAACAGCATTACGTACTCAAAGTTCAAGGAAACGGGTTTTTGAGATACCAAGTTCGATTAATGATGGGGGCTTTAGTTGAAGTGGGAAAAGGACAAAGTTCTTTAGACGAAATTCAAGATTCCTTGATTAAAAAAGAGAAACGAAAAATCATAGGAACGATTGCTCCTGGATCTGGCTTGCAGCTCTTTTCTGTGCGGTTTATTCATATTGACCACATTCTAGAGTAGTTCATTATCGTCATAGTTTTATCTTTTGCGCATATATTGGTTGTTTTTGATTACTGTACACAAAAAAAGATGGATTTCTAAGCTTTATTGCAAACGGTCTTGCACGAAGCTCCAATCCCAACAAAAGGGGCAAGGTGAAAGTTGTGACTATTTCTAGCGAACGAAAACCGCACAAAGGTCTTGGAAATCACTTATGGAAATCGCTCCAAAATGGAATAGTCAATATAATTTCTCCCTTTGGGAAACGGGCTAGAAAAAATGATAGATAGTAGTTTGTTGTCATAAAATATTCTGAAAAATATTCGTTATACTATATATTTCCCGTTCTTTGTTCGGATTTTATGAAAGCATTTCGAATCAGCTTTTTTTTATTACTGTCAACTCAAGGAATCACTGCGCAAGTGGGTGGTGAAAGTATTTTTCAATTTCTGAATTTAACATCATCCTCAAGACAGGTCGCACTGGGTGGTGAAGTGTTGACTTTAATGGATGATGTGAATCAGCCTATCTGGAATCCTGCAGTCATTCATCCTGAGTTGGATAAACAATTGTCTGTAAATTACACCAGCTTTTTAGCAAATATTAATGTAGGCTCTGCCTCGTATGCACATGTTTTGAGCAGGCGATTTGGAACGATTCACGGAAGTGTTCAATATTTGAATTATGGCACTTTTATTGAAGCTGATGAAGATGGAAACGAAACAGGGACATTTAGGGCGAGTGATATTGCTGTCTCTCTTGGGTATGCTTTCAATTTACCGTGGACTCATGTCTTTATGGGTTTTAACATGAAAATGATTAATTCTAGAATTAGCAATTTTACTTCAATTGGAATTGCAGCTGATCTTGGAATTTTATACTACAGTCCTTATCAACCATATTCTTTTACTATTGTGGTTAGAAATGCAGGAACTCAAATCCAATCCTTTGATGGAACTCCAGAGTCACTCCCTTTTAAGGTGGCTATGGGTGCTTCATACAGATTGAAGTACGTGCCTTTAAAATGGTATGTGACGTTAGATAATCTTCAACAATGGAATTTAGCAGTACCTAACCCATCTAACCAGACTTCTGATTTGGACGGTAACATTACTAAGGAAAAGATTACCTTTTTTACAAATGCAATGAGACATTTTGTTGTGGGAGCTGAGTTCTTTCCTGAAAGTGCCATTAATTTAAGGTTTGGATATAACTTTAGAAGGGCTAGTGAACTAAAACTACAAAATGTAAGAACTTTTAGTGGAATCTCTCTAGGTTTTGGAATCAAAATGAATAAATTGCGGTTTAATTATGCATTTTCTAAATATTACACAGCGACAAATACGAGTACATTTAGCTTACAAATCGATCTTGACAAAAGAAGGTAATGGGTAAGAAAATTACTATAGCAATAGACGGATACTCATCAACAGGAAAAAGTACTATAGCTAAGCAGCTTGCCAATGCAATGGGCTATGTTTATGTTGACAGTGGTGCTATGTATAGAGCGATGACCTTGTTTGCTATGAATAAAAATTGGATCAGCGAAGGTCATCTGGATAAGGAGAAACTCTTAACATCTCTAGATAGTGTTTCTTTGAGTTTTGAGTTGAACCCCACTATTGGATATGCTGAAATTTTTCTAAATGGTGTTCACGTTGAAAATCAAATTCGTACAATACAGGTTTCTAATTTGGTAAGTAAAATAGCTGCAATCTCTCAAGTAAGGAAAAAAATGGTGACTATTCAAAAAAAAATAGGAAAGGATAAGGGAGTGGTAATGGATGGGCGTGATATTGGAACCGTAGTTTTTCCCGATGCTGAACTTAAGTTGTTTATGACGTCGTCCGTAGAGATACGTGCTCAGCGTCGCTATGACGAGTTAATTGCTGGTGGACAAAAAGTAAGTTTTGAAGAAGTATTTAACAATGTGGTAGAAAGGGATTGTATTGATACTTCAAGAGCAGACTCTCCTCTGATAAAAGCTGAGGATGCGATTGAAATAGATAATTCTCATCTAACCAAAGAGGAACAGTTTAAAAAGGTACTTCAACTGATTAGAAGGCGGTTAGGGAATGTTTAGATATTTGTGAGTTTGTAAGGAAATATTCCATTTTGGATGCTCCATCACGTAATCCACAATTTTAGGGATCATTTTATCGCGTTTGCTCCATTCGGGTTGAAGAAATAACGCGCAATTGCGATCTACTTTGGCTGCGTGTTCTTCGGCAAATTTAAAATCACTTTTGTTGTGAATAATTATTTTTAACTCATCTGCTTTACGGTACATTTCTTCTAGTGGAAGTTTTGTTTTTTTGGGAGATAGACAAAACCAATCCCATGTACCAGAGAAAGCATAGGCTCCTGAGGTTTCTATATGTGTTTTGATTCCTTGTTCTTTCAGTTTTCCGGTCAGATAATTCATAGACCACATGAGGGGTTCTCCACCAGTGATGACAACGGTACTAGACATTTTTTTTGCATTTTTAACAATCATATCTACGTGAGTAGGAGGATGGATTTTCGCATTCCAGCTTTCCTTTACATCACACCAATGACAGCCAACATCACAACCGCCTATACGAATAAAATAAGCAGCTTTTCCCGTATGGTATCCTTCACCCTGAATGGTGTAAAATTCTTCCATTAGAGGAAGCATTACCCCCTTTTTAACCTGTTCTTTTATGTCCTCGGTCACTTCTTAAGTAGTCATATTATTCAGTATCAACTCGGAGTCACTGCGACTAGATTCGCTGCAAATGTAGTTCTTACATATGTATCTTCCATGAAAAAGTACGGTAAACTTCACGATGATTGGAAGTCGCTTATATGAATGTAGCCATGGGTCTGATCGTCCTAGTAGGTAATCGACCAGATATGAAATGATTTTGTAGTGATCAAATTGACTGGTCTTCATGGTTTGATCATCTACGAACTAAATTAAGAAATTCTTTATTTTGGATCTAAGAAGTCTCATTCACAGATTGCGTTAGGGATAACAGCGGCATCCTTTTTTGTCCTGATAAGGCAAAAAAGATATAGCGGATAGCCCGACCCGTAGGGAAACGCCCACAGATAACCAATCGTAAAAGATCTCTGTACATTTGCTCGTTGAATCTACGTGCGTTAAAAAAATTAGCGTAAGTAATTGAAAATCTTTGAAATTTTGTAAGTTTGCACTCCTTTTTACGAGAACGGATTTAGTAAAGGAGCAAAAATTTTAGGATTACGTTTAATTCCTCTTGGCGTTATTATCGTTAAAAATCTGGATAACAAAAAGATACAAAGTATATTCAGCATGTCTGAAGAAACAAAAAACACGGAGGCTCAAGTGGAGACTCCAGAATCTCAGAAAGTAGTTACGGAAACTACACCTGTCTCGGAAGGGATTACAGCAGCAGAAGTAACTACGGAAGTTACACAATCGTCAGAAGATTTTCTAAATAATTTTGATTGGCATAAATACGAAGAAGGTATTGAGGCTGTTGATGAATCGCAATTAAAAGAATTTGAAAAGGCATTAGAAGGAACTGTTGGGTTCGTTAATGAGCGTGATGTGATTGAAGGAACGGTAATTAGACTTACTGATAGAGATGTAATTATTGATATTAACTCGAAGTCTGAAGGTGTGATTTCATTAAATGAATTTCGTTACAACTCAGGATTATCTGTTGGTGATAAGGTAGAGGTACTGGTTGATAAGAGAGAAGACAGTACAGGTCAGTTGATATTGTCTCACAAGAAAGCCAGAGTCATCAAAGCATGGGAACGTGTAAATAATGCGTATGATACAGGTGAAGTTGTTAATGGGTTTGTGAAATGCAGAACCAGAGGTGGTATGATAGTGGATGTTTTTGGAATAGAGGCGTTCTTGCCAGGCTCTCAAATTGATGTAAAGCCTATCCGTGATTACGATCAGTATGTTGAAAAAACTATGGAGTTTAAAGTTGTGAAAATTAATCACGAGTTTAAAAACGTAGTTGTTTCTCATAAAGCACTCATTGAGGCTGATATTGAAATACAGAAGAAAGCGATTATCGGTCAATTAGAAAAAGGACAGATATTAGAAGGTGTTGTAAAGAATGTAACTTCTTATGGGGTATTTGTAGATTTAGGTGGTGTAGATGGATTGATTCACATTACAGACTTATCGTGGTCTAGGATTAGTCACCCAAATGAAGTTGTTGAATTAGATCAAAAACTCAATGTTGTTATTTTAGATTTTGACGATAGTAAATCGAGAATTCAATTAGGCTTAAAGCAGTTATCTGTTCATCCTTGGGAGGCGTTGGATAACGAGCTAAAAGTTGGAGATAAAGTTACTGGTGAAGTTGTTGTGATTGCCGATTATGGTGCTTTTGTTGAAATATCTGAGGGTGTAGAAGGGTTGATTCACGTTTCTGAAATGTCCTGGTCTACACATCTGCGTTCAGCACAAGATTTTGTAAAGGTTGGAGACAAAGTAGAGGCTCAAGTGTTGACTTTAGATAGAGAAGATCGCAAGATGTCTCTAGGAATGAAGCAGATAAAACCAGATCCTTGGACAGATATTACCGTTAAATACCCCGTAGGATCTAAACACACAGGAACAGTGAGAAATTATACTAATTTTGGTGTGTTTGTAGAGTTAGAGGAGGGAATTGACGGGTTGGTTTATATTTCAGACTTGTCATGGACGAAAAAAATTAAGCATCCGTCAGACTTTGTTACGGTAGGAAACCCACTAGAAGTCGAAGTGCTAGAGTTGGATGTAGATGGGCGTAAGCTGAACTTAGGCCACAAGCAAACACAAGAAAATCCTTGGGACAAGCATGAAGAAACTTTTGCTGTTGGCTCAATTCATGAAGGAACCGTTAAAGAAAAGATTGACAAGGGTATTATAGTTTCTTTTGCTGGTGGTGTAGATGGATTTGCTCCTGGCCGTTACTTGGAAAAAGAAGATGGCTCTAAATTTTCTAAAGGTGAGACAGCAAAGTTTAAAGTAATTGAATTCAACAAAGATTATAGAAGAATTGTCGTATCTCACACAGCTATCTATAAAGCTCAAGAGAGACGTAATATGAAAGCAGCAGCAAATAAAGCATCAGCATCCGATGCGGAAAAGACAACGCTAGGAGATATTGGAGGTTTGGCTGACTTAAAGAAAAAAATGGAAGCAGACAGCAAGAAACGTAAAAAGTAAATTCTTTCTGTGTTCTAATAGGATAGACCCATTGCGCTAGCAATGGGTTTTTTGATGTTTGTATTTTTTAATGCTCAACAATGAGTGCGCCAATCACTTTTGAAACTTTTCACCCCCTACCCTTACAGCATCAAAAATTCCTCTTAAAAAAGTATCTTTGTCATGCCTTAACAACCATAGATGACCTTAATTAAATCCATTTCAGGAATTCGCGGTACCATCGGTGGAACTACTGGTGATAACCTTACACCCTTAGACGCTGTGAAATTTGCTTCTGCTTACGGAACATTCATCAAAAAAAGATACACCGGCAAAGATCGTATTACAGTAGTTTTGGGTCGTGATGCTCGTATCTCTGGAAAAATGATCAGCTCTCTAGTCGCCAATACTTTAGTAGGTTTGGGAATTGATGTGATCGATTTAGGACTGTCTACAACGCCTACGGTAGAAGTTGCTGTTCCACTAGAAAAAGCAGCTGGGGGTATCATCCTAACTGCAAGTCACAATCCTAAGCAGTGGAATGCACTCAAACTCCTCAACGAAAAAGGAGAGTTTTTAAATGGAGAAGATGGATCTCAAATTCTAGCCATAGCAGAAAATGGTGCCTATACCTATGCAGAAGTAGATCAGCTAGGGAGCTATACCAAACTGCCAGGCTATATCGACAGGCACATTCAAGAGGTTTTAGCATTGGAACTGGTCGCTGTAGAAGCCATAAGAAAAGTAGGATTCAAAGTAGTGGTAGACGGTGTGAACTCTACAGGAGGAATTGCCATTCCCGCTCTGCTCAAAGAGTTACACGTTGAGTGTGTTGAGCTGTATTGCGAGCCTAACGGAGAGTTTCCGCACAATCCTGAACCCCTAAAAGAACATCTGACTGATATTGCTGCTTTGGTTGTAAAAGAGCAGGCCGACTTTGGAATTGTAGTCGATCCAGACGTAGATCGTCTGGCGCTCATCTGTGAAGATGGCTCTATGTTTGGAGAAGAATACACGCTCGTTGCCTGCGCAGACTATGTGTTAGGAAGACTAGGTGGGGGAAATACCGTTTCCAACCTATCATCATCAAGAGCTTTAAGAGACATCACACAAAAACATGGTGGAACTTACGCCGCTAGCGCAGTTGGAGAGGCGAATGTGGTTATTAAAATGAAAGCTACCAATACTGTAATTGGCGGAGAAGGTAATGGTGGAATCATTTATCCAGCCTCACATTACGGACGAGACAGCCTAGTAGGTATCGCATTATTTTTGTCGCACCTAGCACAACAAAAAGTATCCTGTAAAACACTCAGAGATCGCTATCCAAACTACTTTATGAGTAAAAAGAAAATCCAACTCACACCTCAAATAGATGTAGATCAAATTTTAGTGGATATGGCCAATCGATATGCCAATGAAGATATCAATACAATTGATGGAGTAAAAATAGATTTTGAAAAAGAATGGGTACATTTACGTAAGTCAAATACAGAACCCATCATCCGAATTTATACGGAAAGTGATTCCCGAGATCGTGCATACGCATTAGCAGATCGAATTATAGCAGAAATTAAGGAAATCATTGCATAAAATCATGTCCAATTCGTTAGAACATTACTTTCAACCGTTTCGAGAAAATATTATTGGGATCGATCAAACCTTTATGTCGCCCTATGGAGAGCAAAAACTTATTTATACTGATTGGATTGCCAGTGGCCGACTCTACAAGCCCATTGAAGAAAAGCTGATGCACCAGTTTGGCCCTTTTGTTGCCAATATACATACGGAAACATCCACCTCAGGGGCAGCAATGACCTTGGCATATCACGAAGCTAAGAAGATCATTAAGCGTCATGTAAATGCCAATGAAAATGACGTGCTGATAACAGAAGGTTCAGGAATGACGGGGGTGATTAATAAATTTCAGCGAATCTTGGGGCTCAAGGTTTCTGAAAATCTCAAAGATCACACGACAATTCCAGAAGAGATAAGACCCATGGTCTTTATCTCACACATGGAACATCACTCCAACCAGACCTCTTGGTTAGAAACCATTGCCGATGTAGAAGTAGTTCCCTCTAACGAAGAAGGCTTGGTTTGTCTCGAAAAATTTGAAGAGATCATCAAAAAACACCAGCACAGAACCCTAAAAATTGCATCCATTACCTCCTGTTCCAACGTCACAGGAATCAAAACCAAGTATTACGATATTGCTAAGTTAATTCACCGATACAACGGATTGTGTTTTGTAGATTTCGCCTGCTGTGCTCCTTATGTCTCTATTGATATGCATCTCGAGGAAGAAGATGCCTATTTGGATGCCATCTACTTTTCACCTCATAAATTTCTAGGCGGACCAGGAAGCTCAGGTGTCCTGATTTTTAACAAGCGACTGTATAAAAATGCAGTTCCCGATAATGCTGGTGGAGGAACGGTAAGTTATACAAATCCTTGGGGAGATCACGACTATTTTGACGATATAGAGACACGCGAAGACGGTGGAACTCCCGCTCTTTTACAAACCATTCGTATTGCGCTAGCCATTCAGTTAAAAGAGCAAATGGGAACAGACTATATAAAGGCTCGAGAAGACGAAATGAATATCAAAGTCTTCCAAACCTTAGAAGCCATTCCCAATGTAAAAATCTTAGCACCAAATCACAAGAAAAGACTCAGTATTTTTTCTTTTTGCGTAGAAGGTGTTCACTTTAATTTGGTGGTGAAATTGCTAAACGATCGGTATGGAATACAAACCCGTGGAGGATGTTCCTGCGCGGGTACCTACGGACACTTTCTGTTAAACATAGATCAACAAACTTCCCACGCCATTAGAAATCAAATTTTGGAGGGATGCTCTACTGAAAAGCCTGGTTGGGTTCGCTTGTCTTTACACCCCACAACCACAAACAAAGAACTCGATTTTATCTGTAATGCGTTAAAAGAATTATGTCATCATATCGATGAATGGAGCAAAGATTACACCTACGATGTCTCAAAAAACGATTACGTTCACAAGACCATCACACCCGTAGAAAAAGAACTTGTTGCCGACTGGTTTCGCATGTAAGTTCGTCTTATTCCCACCCTTATTTATTAAATAAATACATTATATAAGGTATTTTAAAATATTGATATTAAATATATTAAAATAAATATAAATGTACAGAGCAATAACACGTAAATATATTTACAATCATGATATGCCCATTCTAGGCCAAGGCAAATTTACAGATCGATATTAGGCATAAGGGCGTTCCCTACGGGCCGCGCTATCCGCTATATCTTTTTTGCCTTATCAGGCCAAAAAAGGATGCCGCTTTTATCGCTAACGCAGCATACAAATCAGCAAAAGAAGAGAAGCAATACAACCCGTTGTAGAAGGACATTCCAACAGAAACCCTACAATTTTTTAAGCATTTTCAAAAAAGTTTCAAACACTTAAATCGCTATAAAATTTTAGAACGTATGCTGCCCCACATATTCTTTAAAAGATATCCGCTAGCCATCGCAGCCAAAGTCAGAACGATGGAAAGAGAAGTATTGCCATAAATCCAATACCCAGTTGCAAAGAGGCAACTGTACATAAAGATACAAGCCAAAAGTAGCGCCAAG
>CAXRAW010000060.1:0-13824 GCA_964228785.1 Flavobacteriaceae bacterium | reverse complement strand
TTTTCAAAGTTAGTATTTTTTGAATTACAACTAAAATTTCCTTGTTTAAACATGAGAGTCTAGATGCTGTGTTAGGGATGGCAGCGGCATCCTTTTTTGCCTACAAAAGGCAAAAAAGATACAGCGGAGAGCCCGACCGTTAGGGAACGCCCTTAAAAATAGTAGGATCGAAATACGAGGTTGGGTGGGAAAATCAACTACGGGGTAAGTCCACGAAGTATTCAAAGAAAACTATTTTAATCATTTCAAGGCAGGCCTATGGGAATAAAAGCCTTGGCTATCGCCCTGCGATTCAAATTACGAGTGGTATTAACATAACTTTATTGTATTGTTATATACCTTTAACGACTGGGAATGTTTTCTTTGTAGTTGATGGATCTATTTATGCATTTTTTGTTTAAAAAATTACTTCTTTTTTTCCTCGTATTTGATGCAATGCAGCTCGCTGCGCAACGCAGTAATTTCTGGCTAAAGGGGATTGTACGTGATTCTACTGAGCTGATTGCCAACGCACATATTGTGAACCTAAGCACCGAAAAAGGGACATTTTCTGGTGATTACGGGATGTACCGCCTTGTTGTTTCTATTGGTGACACTATTCGGGTGAGTTCTGTACAGTATGAAAGTAGTACTAAAGTGATTACTGAACAAATTGCTTTTTCTAAGAAACTCATCTTTCTACTGGCTAGAAAGGTCGTTGAACTGGACGAAATCGTGCTCAAAGAACATGATCTTACGGGTATTCTGGGCACTGACCGAAAGAAGGTTCCCAAAGATTCTATTGCGGCAATGGGTAGAAGTATTAGTAATGCTATTGAGGAATTGGCAGAGAAAGAATCTCAGGGAGCACCTAGAAATTCGGATTCTGCTACAAAAGAGACTAGTGCTGTAGTGACCAGAAATGCAGATCCTACGAAAAAATTTGATGGTGTTGGTGGTGCTATTGGACTGGGTTCTGGGAATAGGCAAAAGGAAAAAATTAAAAAAATTACTTCTGATACGTTTACCAACTCGGTTATTTTAAAGCGATATGGCAAAGCATTTTTTTTGGAACTGGACATTCCAGAAAATCATATTTTTAATTTTATTAGTCATTGTAAGAAATTTAATATCAAAGAATTGTACAACAAAGGGTTTTTCTTGCAAATAGCGGTGATTCTAGAAAGGGAGAGTACCGTGTATCTCAAAACACTGAAATAATAGGGTATTGAAAAAAATGATCTATTTTTATTTCTTAACTTGTACTCGTGCAGTAAAAATATTTCGCGTGATTCAAAAATTATGCTTTGTAGTAACCTTCTTTGCTTTTGCAAACAGTACTGTTGATGCACAGATTAACAATCAATTTTGGGTGCAGGGAAAAGTAATTGATTCGGCTGGTGTGGTGAAGGATGTTCATGTTATTGACCTAAAATCTAACAAAGGAACCTACACCAATGATTTTGGTGATTATAAAATCCTTGTTTCTATTGGGGACACCTTGCAGTTTAGCTCTGTAAACCATCAAACGATAAAGAGGGTGATCAACAGGTTTGTGTACAGGTCTGAAATTCTGGATCTGTTTATTCCTGTAAAGACCGTAGAACTTGAAGAATTTGATCTAAAAACCCACGATTTAGACGGCTTTATTAGCTTGGATCGTAAAAAAACACCTGTCGATAGAAAAGGAGCGGCTTTAAAGAGGGTCATGGATTTTTCTGGAGAGGATATGGATGTTATTTATGATGGGGATTTTATTGATTCTAAGGTAAGACCTCCTGAAGTAATTGTAGACCCCACTGCTTTTTTTGCTGGGGTTGGTGCTGGTGGAATGGCCTATATTACTTTTAAAAATTCTGAAAAATTGTGGGCCTTGAGAAAAAAAGTAGATTTTCAGCTTGCCTTTCCCAAATTATTGATTAGTGAATTTGGTGAGAAATTCTTTGAGGAGGACCTTCTTATTCCGCCAGAGAAATATTATCACTTCTTGGAATATTGTAATCCTCTAGGCATAGAAGACCTTTATCAACAAAATCGCAAGATGGAGCTTATTAATATTTTAAGAGTTGAAAGTAAAAAGTATGTCATGATTCTTCAAGAGGAAAAATAGCCTATGCAATTTTACAAAAGAGCCCTCCTGATCTTCATTATTCCTTTGTTGGCTTTTTCTGCTCACAAGTACTACCTCAGTATGACTGAAATTGTGTATAATGAAAAGGAAAACAGTTTTCAGATGATCACCAATGTGTTTATGGATGATATTGAACTCGCTTTGAACAGCGATTACGATATCGATCTTCAACTCACAACAAAAAACGAGTTGAAAGACTCCGATGTATATTTTACAACATATTTAAAGGACAAACTCAAGTTCAGAATTGAGGATAAAGAGCTACCCTTTACATATTTAGGAAAGGAATATGAGGGTGATCTTGTTTATTTTTATCTGGAAATAAACAATGTGAAAATGCCTCAATCTTTAGAAATTGAAAATACCATACTGTGCCAATACTTCAAAGATCAGCAGAATATTGTGAAGCTAAAAGTGGGTGAGAAAAAGATGAGTAAAATTCTAGACAAAACAAATGATAAAGCTTTGTTAAAGTTTTAACATTTTTCTGGGTTTCAGACCTTGAATCATTAATTTCACGGATATTTTTTAATTTCATTAAAGCGCATGAGAAAAATAGTTTCATTTGTACTCTTTACCATTATTTCAGCTACCACAACTGTTGGTCAGAGTACCTCTAAAAATCCACAAAAAGGTCATACTGATCAAAATAAATTTAGACAACTTAAAGATGTATTGCCAACACCCAATAGTCAGAGAAATGCTTCTGGTGCCCCTGGGTATGAATACACACAGCAGAAGGTGGATTATGTAATGGACATTGTCCTAGATGAGAAATCCGATCGTATTTATGGGAATGAAACCATTACCTATCACAACAACTCCAATGATTATCTAGAGTACCTGTGGGTACAGCTAGACCAAAATATGAGAGCGCCAGATTCTAAAACGCCCTTGGCACAATCGCAGGACACTCGTCCTTTTATCTTTACCAGTAAGTATAAAGACGACTATTTAAGTGATGGAAAAGATTTCGGTTTTAAAATCCAAGCCGTAAAAAAAGCTGATGGAAGTACACTCTCACATACGATTAACAGCACAATGATGAGAATTAACTTGCCAGAACCATTGGCTCCGTCAAAGAGTTATCAATTTAGCATTCAGTGGAATTACCTAATCAATAATTCGGTAATAGATGGTGGTAGGTCTGGCTTTGAGTCATTCCCCGACGGAAACAAAAACTACACCATAGCCCAGTTCTTTCCTAGACTAGCAGTCTATAATAATGTAGAAGGCTGGCAGAATATGCAATTCTGGGGACGTAGTGAGTGGGCTCTAGAGTTTGGTGATTATGATGTGAGGATTACCGTTCCTGCTGATCATGTTTTGGAGGCTACAGGCGAATTACAAAATCCAAAGAACGTTTTGTCTAAAGAACAGCGCAAACGTTTTGAACAAGCGAGAACATCTTTTACAGATCCTGTCTTTATTGTGACACAGGAGGAAGCCGAAACGACAGAAAAGAATAGGTCTAACAAAACAAAAACTTGGCATTTTAACGCAAAAAATGTGAGGGATTTTGCCTGGGCATCCTCAAGGAAATACATTTGGGACGCTATGGCTGTCAACATTAATGGAAAGACTGTAATGGCCATTTCGTTATATCCCAAAGAAGGAAATCCTTTGTGGGAAGAGCACTCTACAAGGGTTGTCGCCAATACCTTGGAAGAATACTCCAAAATGACTTTCGATTACCCGTACAGCAAAGCAATTTCTGTTCATGCTGATAGACAGGGAATGGAATATCCTATGATCTGCTTTAACTACGGAAGACCAAATCCCGACGGAACATATTCAGAGAGAACGAAGAGGGGAATGATTGGAGTAATTACCCATGAGGTTGGACATAACTTCTTCCCCATGATTGTCAATTCAGACGAACGCCAATGGACATGGATGGACGAGGGAATTAACTCCTTTGTTGAAATCTTAGCAGAACTGGATTATGATCCTAATTTCTTTACAGGAAACTTACCTAGAGACATCGTGAGGTATATGAGTATCGATCAAGAGAACCTCTCGCCTATCATGTCACAAGGAGATTATGTAAAAAACTTTGGCCCTAATGCGTATACAAAACCAGCCGCTGGACTGTATATGTTGAGACAGACGATCATGGGACCAGAATTATTTGATTATGCATTTAGAACATACGCTCAGCGTTGGATGTTTAAACATCCCACCCCTGCAGATTTCTTTAGAACGATGGAAGATGCTTCTGCCATGGATCTAGATTGGTTTTGGAGAGGATGGTTTTACACTACAGATTACAACGATGTAGGAATTAAAGAGGTGAAACCTCTGTATTTAACCGACAAACCAAATGAGAGAACTCAACAGTTGATGGAACAGTATCCAGAATATTTTAACAGTCAAGAACCACTTGTCTTTACAACCGATAAAAAAGAGGATGCTGTAAATCCTGAGAGTTTAACCGATTACATTGCAAACCTTAGCGAAGAAGAAAAAATGTTACTGAAAGATGCTCCAAATTACATGTATCAGGTTACTTTTGAAAAACCAGGTGGGTTAGTACTTCCACTTATTGTTGAAATGACCTATGCTGATGGGACGAAAGAAAGACAAACTTTTCCTGCTCAGATTTGGATGAAAAATGATGAGGAAGCGAAGAGAGTATTTGCCACTACAAAAGAGGTGATCAATTTTACTGTCGATCCCGATTTAGAAACAGCTGATATTGACATGTCTAACAATAGCTGGCCTAAAAAGGAAGAATCTAAATTTGATACGTTTAAAGAAAAAATAAAAGATTAGTTTTAGTTCACTTCATTTGAAGGAACAAAAAGATTCTTTTGCCGTATGACATTTCTACCCAAAATGTAAATTTATTTACCATTCTGATTTGAACGAATTATAAATATCCATCAGTTGATATCGTTTGATTCTTCAACGATATTTATATGGCTATTTGACGAATTCAGTCCCACTTTTTTAGTCAATTCTTAACTTTAAAACCGTGAAGAAATTAACTTTCCTACTTTTAACGGTCATGTGTTTTTCCATGGCTGTTGATTCTCAAACGACGCAAACTAAAACTCAACAGGATTATACCAATCAAAATAAATTCCGACAGATGAAGGATTTGTTGGCTACTCCTAACAGTCAACGAACAGCCTCAGGAGCACCAGGGGTTCATTACACTTAGCAACAAGTTGACTATGTAATGGATATAGTCTTAGATGACAACAATCAAAAAATTACAGGGAACGAAACTATCACCTATCACAATAATAGAGAATTATCACATACCATCAACCAGACCATGATGCGGATTAACTTACCCAGACCATTGGCATCTAGAGAAAAATTTGAATTTAAAATATCGCGGTGGTATCGTATCAATAATCACAGAGTTCATCGAGGTCGTTCTGGGTACGAGCATTTTCCCGAAGATGGTAACAACAATTATGTTATTGCACGATTCTATCCTAGATTGTGTGTCTATGATAATGTTGAAGGTTGGCAAAACGATCAGTTTTGGGGACGAAGTGAATTTGCTTTAGAGTTTGGCGATTTTACAGTAAATATCACTGTTCCTTCGGATCATATTTTACAAGCAACTGGCATCCTCCAAAATGAGAAAGAAGTTCTTACAAATAAACAGCTAAAATCGTTATGATACATCCCCAAATAAAGATGATAAGAACAAAGAAAAAGCTCCTTTATTTCTAGAGGAGCTTTGGGGTGAAAGACCGGGTTCGAACCGGCGACCTCTGGAACCACAATCCAGCGCTCTAACCAGCTGAGCTACAATCACCGTTTTGCGTTATAGTCAAAATACAACTTGGCATGTGTTTGCCCAGAAACTACATAACCATGAACGCATGCAAAGTTACTTTATTTTTTGATCTTTTGAAAAGAAAACACAAAATTTTAGCTTTGTCAAGACTGCACCATAACTTTCTAAAACTAGTATAAACAAAACCACTGTTTAATTTAAAATCTCATCTATTTGTTCATTGAATTGTGATCTGAGTATTCACCCTCCTTAACTTTTTCTGTTGCTCAATGTGCCAACTTAGGAAATTATGAGGTAAGTGCACATTATCCTATCTCGTCTGGCTCAACGCTTGTTTTGGCACTCCCAGTAACCTTCATAAGTCTTAAGTTACTCTTTGCTTCTTACGCCCTACTGATTCCTATCACAAAAACCGTGATGGATAATCCTAAAATGATTTTTCTCATATGTATGAATTTTTACCAACTATTTAATTTTTAACTTTTCTGAAGTATGATCTTTTTCTTTTCTGTTCCGTTTGCGATATAAGTTTGAGAGATTGCTAATATTTTTTTTCAATTTTTGGCTGTAGAGGCTGGATGTTTACACCAGCATGAGTTTTGACACTAGCTTTTCGCCCAATTCTTCATTAATCATTTGTATGATCTTTTCTTTACCATAGCTCAATTCTTCTCTCAGAACAGAAGAAGTTAATTTTACGATGAGGGTTTTGTTCTGAAGTTGAACTTGTGTTGTGTAAGCCACAACACCGGCACCCATAAGCTTTGTCCATACTTCTTCTATTTGTAGCTTTTGCATCCCCTTAGTCAGATTGTTTTCTTTAATAAAAGACTTCATGAGGTTTTCTATGGAATCTGCTTCTCTTTTTCGTTGGCTCATGATAATTCAAAAATTTGGTAGGGTTTATTGCTTTGTTGTATGACACTCTCTGTTCTTTCTGTATGAGTATCTGTAATAAAAATTTGTCCGAACTCATCACGATTTACCAACTCCAGAATATGAGATACCCGAGAAGCATCCAGCTTATCAAAAATATCGTCTAATAAAAGAATTGGGACTAACTTAGACTGCTCTTTAATCAATTCAAATTGCGCCAATTTCAATGCCACTAGGTACGATTTCTGCTGACCTTGGGATCCAAATTTTTTGATAGGATATCCTTCAATATCAAAATGTAAATCATCTCTATGGACGCCTACAGTTGTATATTGTAAGACCTTATCCTTTTCCAAATTTTTGTTGAGAAGCTCCGCAAATGATGTGTCGTGTAATTGACTCTTGTAAGAAAGGCTTACCTGTTCGTTATCATCAGAAATCATTTGATATTTAATATTAAAAATTGGAATGAACTTCTCCAAGAATTCATTTCTTTTCAGATGGATTCGATTTCCATACCCTGTTAACTGATCGTTGTAAACCTCTAAATTCATAGCGTTAAAAGTTCTATTGGCAGCAAAGTACTTTAATAGTGCATTGCGCTGCGATAACACTTTGTTGTAGGCAATAAGATCCTGAAGGTATTCCTTGTCTTGTTGTGAGATAACACCGTCAATAAATTTTCTTCGTGTTTCGCTACCTTCAACAACCAGATTGCTATCTGAAGGTGAAATGATAACCAGAGGAATTTGTCCGATATGATCTGAAAATTTTTCATAGGCTTTCCCATTGCGCTTGAGTACTTTTTTCTGGCCTCGCCTTAAACTACAAACAATCTTCTCCTCTCTTTCATTAATTGTATAATGACCTTCAACAACAAAGAAATGACAATTGTGCCTGATGTTTTGAACAGCCATAGGGTTAAAATAACTTTTAGCAAAAGAAAGATAGTAAATGGCATCTAAAACATTGGTTTTCCCTACGCCATTTTTGCCAACAAAACAGTTAATTTTCTGGTTAAAATCAAAGTGTTTAGACTCAACGTTTTTAAAGTTCAGTAAAGATAATTTCTGTAGATGCATGCAAAGATAAAAGTGAGTACTACGAAGTGCAAATTATCGAAAATTTACCAAATAGCAGCTTTCAAATTCCAATTAAAAAAACTACTTTCGCGTCTACAAATTTTTAAGGAATATGGCAACATATAAGAAAAAAGGATTAAAACCCAAAGATCGGAAAGATCAGCAGTCGCTAGAGTCACAAAGTGCTACTGCAGAAGTTTTTAAGACACTCGATCAAACAGCCTCTAAATCTGAACAATGGATAGAAAAAAACAAGGCATTTTTATTTAATGGTTTGGTCGTTGTTATTGTTGCCATATTGGGTTACATGGGATATTACAAGTACGTCATTGAGCCAACGGAAACTGAGGCCTCCAATGAATTAGCATTTCCAAGAGCGTATTTTGATCAATCCTCTGTCGCGCCATCTAGCGAAGTAGATTCTCTTCTTCAGTTGGGGTTGGACGGTGCCGATGGAAAGTATGGTTTTCTAGATATTGCTGAAATGTACAGTAGGACAAAAGCAGGTAATATTGCTAACTACTATGCTGGAGTCTCTTATCTAAAATTAAAAGACTACAAAAATGCCATCGATTATTTGAGTCAGTTTGATTCTGATGATGACATCTTGGGACCCACAGCTTTGGGTGCCATTGGTGATGCTTTTGCCGACATTGACCAAGAACAGGAAGCTTTAGAATATTATGAAAAGGCAGCTTACAAAAAAGAAAATGACTTTACCACCCCTCTATTCTTGTTTAAGGCTGGAAAAACAGCAATGCAGTTGGATCAGTTTGCCAAAGCAGAACAGTTTTTTCAAGAGATTAAAAATGATTACTCAAAAACAGATATTGGTAAGGATATAGACAAATATCTCAGTAGTGCTGTTTATGCTCAACAATAGTTATGGCTAGTATAAACTTATCTGCATATGATAAAGCAGCAATCCCAAACGCGTGTTCATTTCGATTTGGGATCGTTGTTTCTGAATGGAATCCAGAGATTACTCACAATCTAAAAAGAGCTGCGATAGAAACTCTTCTAGAATGCGGAGCAAAGGAGGAGCATATTGTCTCTTGGAACGTTCCAGGCAGCTTTGAACTAGTATATGGCTGCAAGAAAATGATAGAGACCCAATCATTGGATGCTGTGATCGCCATCGGAAATGTGATTCAGGGCGAAACGAAGCATTTTGATTTTATCTGTGAGGGAGTAACACAGGGAATTATCGACTTAAATATAGCGTACGATACCCCTGTTATCTTCTGTGTGCTTACAGATCATACCCTAAAGCAATCTATAGATCGATCTGGTGGAAAACTAGGAAATAAAGGAGTAGAGTGCGCCATTGCTGCAATTAAAATGGCGGCTTTAAAATAACTTTAACAGTAGAACTTTTCAAGTTTTTTTGACCAACTATCCCGAATTAAGTAACTTTGATAATATTCTATAAATAATGGTATTGTTTTTGGAACTCTTTTACTAAAATAAAGTAATTATGTTTGGATTAGGAACTCCTTTTAAACCTAGAAGGTATTATGTATTTGATTATACTCCAAGATATTATGATAAAAGAAAAGAACGTTTAGAAAAGTTAAAAGAGAAGTACAACAGTAATACTGAAATTCGAGACGAAGATGATGTTACCATAAATTTTACAAAAAATAACTTAAAAGATGCTTGGAAAAAATCAAAAAAAGCTCCAGGTGACCCTAGAGCAACACGAAGATTGGCCATCATAATTACTATACTAGTGGGAATTTTTGTCTATATCTTCGAGTTACATACGCTACTCTAATGTCAGATATCATACAACTTTTACCAGACCATGTTGCAAATCAGATTGCGGCAGGAGAAGTTGTGCAACGTCCTGCTTCTGTTGTCAAGGAATTACTTGAAAACTCCATTGACGCTGGTGCACAGTCGATTAAACTTATTTTAAAAGACGCTGGTAAAACACTTATCCAAGTGATTGATGATGGCAAGGGCATGAGTGTTACTGATGCTCGCCTGTCTTTTGAGCGCCATGCTACCTCCAAAATCCGATCTGCCGATGATTTATTTCAGCTGCATACAAAAGGATTTCGAGGAGAAGCATTAGCATCCATTGCTGCCATTGCTCATGTAGAGATGAAGACCAATCGGGAAGATCAAGATTTAGGGACACATATCAAAATTCAGGGAAGTAAGGTAACATATCAAGAAATGGCACCTACTCCCAAAGGAACAAGTATATCTGTAAAAAACCTATTTTACAATATTCCTGCAAGGCGAAATTTTTTAAAATCAGATACGGTTGAAACCCGACATATCATCGATGAATTTCAGCGTGTGGCATTGGCTCACCCAGATATTGCTCTTAGCTTACATCACAATTCCAATGAAGTATATCGGTTAAATTCTTCTAATTTGAGAAAAAGGATTGTCTCTATTTTTAATTCTAAAATGAATGAGAAATTAGTGCCTATCGATGAGAAAACTGAAATAGTCAGTATCTCAGGGTTTATTGCCAAACCCCAATTTGCAAAGAAAAAAAGAGGTGAGCAGTTTTTCTTTGTCAACAACCGATTTGTCAAGAGTCCCTACCTTCATCATGCGGTGCTCAATGCCTTTGATACACTTCTAGAGCGTGGATACCATCCCTCTTATTTCTTGTATATGAATGTTCCTACCAAGAGCATCGATATTAATATACATCCCACCAAAACTGAAGTCAAATTTGATGATGAAAAAGCACTTTACGCTATTCTTAGATCCACAATTAAGCACAGCTTAGGGCAGTACAATATTGCTCCTGTATTGGATTTTAACAGAGATGCTACTTTGGATACACCTTATGACTTTAGTAAAAGAACCGACGCGCCTTCGGTTCCCAAGATTCAAGTAGATCCTACCTTTAATCCTTTTAAGTCTGAAAAACAACAGTCTGGTAAAGGATATATCCCTAAAAAAGAGATGGCGAGTTGGCAAAGCCTATATACAGATACAGGAGAATTGGAAGTACAAAATGACCTATTCCAGAATCAAAGTCACAGTTTTTCAAATAAAACATTTCAAATACAGAAAAAATACTTGTTGAGTTCAATAAAATCAGGGATGGTATTAATTCATCAATCTTTGGCGCATCAACGGGTGCTATTCGAAGAGCTTCACAGAAGGGTAAGCGAGCAACAAGTACACAGTCAACAGCTGCTATTTCCTGTGAGTATTTCTTTTTCCTCTGCGGAGATTGAAACCATTTACAGTCTTAAATCCGACTTAGAGAGTGTAGGCTTTGTTTTTGATGAGTTTACTAAAGATTCTGTAACAGTACATGGTATTCCAACGTCTATTAACGAGAGTGATGTGACTCATATTTTGGAGGAGTTACTGGAAAATGTGAATCTTGATGTTCCTGAGGCTGATTATCATCCTTTTGATTTAATGACGAAATCGCTGGCAAAATCACTAAGTATCAAAACAGGAACCTACCTCTCCCAAAAAGAACAAGAAGCATTGGTGAACGATTTGTTTTCTTGTCAGGAACCATCCATTGCTCCCGACGGAAAGCCCACTTTTAAGATATTGAATATCAATGAAATTGATCAACTATTCCAAAGCTAAGCTATGTTAAGATTGACAGATACTATTAAGCACTTAATTATTGTCAATGTTATTTTTTACATTGGAATGCTAATAGTACCAAGCCTATACGATTGGTTTGCATTAAAATTTCCTAAAAATGACGATTTTGGAGTCTGGCAAATCATCACACACATGTTCATGCACAGCCCATTATCTGTATTACATATTTTCCTAAATATGTTAGCACTATGGATGTTTGGCACACCTTTGGAACAAATGTGGGGAAGAAATAAATTTTTATTTTTTTACATTTCCTGTGGTCTTGGCGCAGTGTTTATTCCTTGGGCTTTAGACTTTATTCTGATTGATACAAGCCTAGAGATGTTGAGTAACGCAGGATATGAAAAGGAAATGGTCATTGCATCATTAAAAGAGGGAAGATATAATGGTGACTGGGAAAATATTGTTGGTAGCTTTAGATTAAAAAGTTTGTTCGCCTATAGTACGTCATCAGTAGGTGCCTCAGGAGCAATCATGGGCTTACTAGCTGCTTTTGGGTTAAATTTTCCAAATGCAAAGTTAGCTTTGATCTTTTTTCCTGTACCTATCGCAGCTAAGTATTTTATTCCTATTTACTTAGGGTACGAAATTTTTGCAGGAATTAGCGGTGGAACTTCTATTTTAGGAATGAACATTGCCCATTTTGCTCACGTAGGAGGAGCGGTGACCGGAGGACTTATAGCGTGGTATTGGAAAAAAAATCAATCTAGAATGCGTTAATTCTATGAGTATTCTAAATGAGATTAAATACAGGTTTAAAAATGGATCGATCGTTGAGCAACTGATCTTTATCTTTGTCGGAATCTCCATTTTTACCGCCTTAGTGGGTTCTTTTTATGGTCTTTCAGGACGGAGAACGACATTTTTTACTGATTGGTTTGCGCTTTCTCCTTCTTTTGATCTTTGGTTAAACAAACCGTGGACTCTGGTGACTTTTGGCTTTTTACACGATGGATTCCTTCACATCCTCTTTAACTGCATTGCATTGTACCTTTTTGGGAGATTGTTTTTGGATTTCTTCACCCCCAAGCAACTACTGACTTTTTTTCTTTTGGGGACTGTTTTTGGGGGGATGATGTTTATACTGAGCTACCATATTTTTCCAGTTCTTGCAAATAGGTATCCATTTCCAGTTGTGGGTGCTTCTGCTGGGATTTCAGCAATTATGATCGGTTTGGCTACACACATCCCCAATTATCAGCTTCGCTTCCGATTTATAGGGGATATCAAAGTATGGCATATCGCTGCCTTTTTTATCTTTATAGATCTGATCTCTCTAGCAGGTGATAATGGTGGCGGACATTTTTCACATCTAGGTGGTGCCCTCTTCGGTTACTTATACATGTCTTTTGCCGGTGGAAAAAAGTGGGATTTTTTTGATGCGTTCTCCAGTATTTTCCGTATAAAGCAAACACCATTAAAAACAGCTTACAATTCAAAAAAGAAGAAAACTCAACCACCTAGAACGGTGAAATCTGATACGCAACAACAAATTGATACAATTCTAGATAAAATCAGTACTTCTGGATATGACACTCTGAGCAAAGAGGAAAAAGAATTTCTATTTAAGCAAAAGAAGTAATTCTCCTCCTTTAAAAAAGGATCATTAGAAATGAATTATTACTTGAAAAAGCTTGCAAAAGGATCGGTCAAATAACAATCAATCAATCAACAGAATACAATAGGTCGCTGCCAAATACTCAATATAAACTTCAACGTGTGAAAAAGAAAAAATCAACATCTGTATTCGATCGTTTTCTGCTACTTATCAATTTTTTGGTAGTGATAGTTCTTTTAGTTGCTTACATCCTCCCATACATATCCCCTATCAAAGCCCCGATCCTTGCAGTTGTAAGTTTGCTGTTTCCGCTTGTGTTTGTCATCAATACGTTATTCATCATCTTTTGGGTTATTCGCAGGAAAAGATATGCTTTTCTCTCAACTCTTGCTTTTGCAATGGGGTTTGACTATATCAATAGTATGTATAAATTATCGGGCGAGCAACAAATTCAGCAAGGAGATCTTAGCCTAATGAGTTATAACGTTCGGATGTTCAATCATTATCAGTGGAGTTCTTCGGGTTCTATTGCAGAGAAAGCTAGTCATTTTATCCAAACACAGTCTCCAGATATTCTCTCTATTCAGGAATATTACAATGATCCTGGAGTGCAGTTTGCTTATCCCTACAGTTATGTAAAAATGAAAAGTAAGACACATAAATTTGGACTTGCCATCTACTCGACTTTTCCGATAATTAATAGTGGATCCTTGGAATTAGATAGCTCTTCTAATAATATCATTTTTGCTGATGTTGTTATCAAAAAGGATACGGTGAGGGTTTATAATGTACATTTGGAGTCGCTAGTGTTAATACACATTTAAGGTGACGGGTA
>CAXRAW010000059.1:0-22376 GCA_964228785.1 Flavobacteriaceae bacterium | reverse complement strand
GGTACTTCTCTTTCCGTTAAGAAAAAGCTAATAAACGAACTTTGGAGAAAAAATCTCAATATTTCCTCAGCTTTAAAAGGTTCAACCCTAGAAGATAAAATTTCAAATATTATTAATCATTTTGAAGCAATTGAAAAAGACGAAAAAGTAGGGATCTCAGTTGATGGTTACGACAAACTTCTTATTGAATTAGGAGAAACACTTCCCAAACTTAACCTACAAATTAAAAAAGAGTTTGAGCTACAAGATGAAAATGTTTTGAGAAGTAGCATACTACTGGACTACAATATCAAGCCCAAAGATATTCTTGACATCATAAACCCAAAAGACCTTTTAACATTCTGTAAAGTACGAGAAATTAAAACTCGTGGCAATAATATTCAGAATATCCTTAACGCATACAGAGACTCAGAAAATCTCTACCTTGAAAATTACGTTAATATTGGCTTCCGCAATTTAAACACTCTGAAAGAAAATGGAATATTAATAAAAGAAGTTGATCTTGGAGTTAAGTTTGAAGACTTAACGAAATCAATTTTTGCCCAATTAGGTTTCAATATTGACGAAAAGTTAAAGAGAGAAATCAATACCAAAAAGGATAAAATTGATATTCTTTTGAACTTAGATAATAATGAACTCATATTAATCGAATGCAAGACAGTAAAAGAAAGTGGGTACAATAAATTTAGTTCAGTTTCTCGTCAGATGAGTTCATATGTTAAACTGGTAAAAAGTAGGGGATTTAAAATTGTAAAATCTCTACTTATAGCTCCAGATTTTAGTGATGATTTTATCAGTGATACTGAATTAGAGTTTGATCTGAATTTATCTTTGATAAAAGCAGATTCTTTATTGAAAATTTTGGAAGGTTTTAAGAGTACAAAAAAGCATAAGCAGTTTCCATACCGCCTTCTGATGAAAGATGTATTAATTGATGAGGACAGGATAATTAAAGCTATAAAAAAATAAACCTTAAGGTTAAGGTATATTTATGAGTTTTTCTAATAACCAAGACACCACTTTTCGCAAAACTATTTATTACTTATAATTTTTAAAAATGGTGTCTACTACTGTGTAATATATTTATTGTGGCTATAACAAATAAACTTTGAGTAAAAACTAAGGCCTTACAGCATTTACAATTCTCATATCTAGTGATTCACAAAATAAACCACAATAATTCTAGATCGCTAAAAGTACTTAATGTCTAATTCTATATTTACACCTTCCTCAACAGAGGTTTGTATAAAAAAGAAATTGAATTAACATATGAAAGAAAAATTAAGAACAATCGTTGAAGACAATACGACAAAGAAAGGGAAGATATTTGACTACTTTATCCAGCTATTAATCCTGATTTCTTTGGTCTCTTTTGCCATCGAAACTCTGCCCGAATTATCAGATCAATACCGATATCTGTTAAGCATTATTGAAATAATTTGTGTCTTAATTTTTTTGATCGAGTACATATTGCGTATTTATGTCTCGAAGAAACCACTCAGCTATGTATTCAGTTTTTATGGCATTATTGACCTGTTAGCTATAGTTCCATTCTTTTTGAGAATTGCTATTGATCTTCGCATGCTAAGAGCGTTTAGAATTTTTCGAGTATTTCGGGCACTAAAATTAGTTCGATATAATAGAGCACTTAGACGTTTTCATATAGCTGCGGGTATCATAAAAGAAGAATTTGTATTATTCTTTATCACAACTGGTATATTAATTTTTATAGCTGCTTCTGGAATCTACTTTTTTGAAAATGAAAATCAACCTGAATTATTCAAAAGTATTTTTCATAGTTTATGGTGGGCAATAGTAACGCTAACAACCGTAGGATACGGGGATGTGGTTCCCATAACAACTGGTGGAAAAATATTTACATTTTTTGTTTTAATTTTAGGTGTCGGAGTAGTAACTGTTCCTGCTGGTTTGGTTGCTTCGGCGCTTTCAAAAGCAAGAATAATTGAGCAAAAAGAAAGAGAAAAGCAGTCTAAAGTAAAGTAATAGCATCTAACTAAATTAGGTAATAATCGGAAAATACTAACATGAACAATAGCCACCCTCTCTTTTATGAGAGGGTGGCTATTGTTTGATTATTTTGAAGTTGCTGTTGTTTTTACTTCAAATGATATTTCAACTAGATCATCGATAAATTTATCTTTTAAATTATCAAAAAACTTTTTCGATTTGTATTTGATGTTAAAATCAGCTCTATCTATGTTAAACGTATCACTTTTAAATGTGTAAATTCCTTCTGCTTCGGATAGTGCTGCGGGAATGGTCATGCTTTTTGTCACGTCTTTTACGGTGAGGTTGCCTGTAACCGCCAGTTTCCCATCATTGTCTGTTACTGAAGTGATCACAAATTTTGCAGTAGGGTATTTTGCTACATCAAAAAAATCGGTATCGCTTAGATGACTGACTAGATTGGCTGCAGATTTTGGGTTTTCGATGTCCAAATTTTTAATGGTAGTCATATCAACCGTAAACTCTCCGCCAGTAATTGCTCCATCTTCAATGAGTAGGGAACTTTCTTTTAAAGCAACGGTTCCGTTGTGGGCACCTCCTGGTTTTGTTCCTTTCCATGTTAATGAGGAAGCGGTAATATCTACGTTGTTAACGGCCACTACTTTCTCTACTTTTACTTCTTCTTTTACTTCTATTTTCTCTTTTTTCTCTCCCTTACAGGATGTTATTAGTACTGCAGTTACTGCAATTGCCATGACTATTTTTTTCATTTGTGTTTGTATTTGTAGTATTCAAAATTAAGCAATGCACCTTTGTGTAATACACACTTAAGGTCACTTATAGCCAGTAAATGTGGCATCGTGTTTAGGTGCTGAAAACGATATTTAGTCTTTATGGTAAATATACATCAAAAATATACTCCATGGGAAATAACTATTTTTATTTTTTGTCTTTGGTATCGATGACAATGGTCACAGGACCGTCGTTGAGCAACTCAACATCCATGTGGGCTCCAAACTCGCCTGTTTGCACTTTTCTTTGAAGATGTGTTTCTAGTTGATGTATAAATTCTTGGTATAATGGCATTGCTACATCGGGTTTTGCTGCTTTGATATAACTGGGTCTGTTTCCTTTTTTGGTAGATGCATGAAGGGTAAACTGGCTCACTACAATGGCATCTCCTTTAACTTCTAGTAGTGATTTATTCATCTTACCTTCTCGATCGTTAAAAATTCTGAGGTTTGCAATTTTATGGATTAACCAGGGAATATCTTCTTGGCTATCTACATGCTCTATTCCCAGTAAAATGAGTAGCCCCTTCTGAATATTGGCTACTTGCCTACCTGCTATGGTAACGCTCGCTCTGGATACACGTTGAAGGACTGTTTTCATGGGTATGTGATATTGTTTTTAGTATGTGTCTGTTTCATTTTATCAAATATACTATATCTAACTGATAGTGGGGAATATCATGGGTACCACTGCTGATGCTTGGTGTTCGTATATTTACAATGGTATTTTGAATGTTGCGTTAGGGATAGCAGCGGCATCCTTTTTTGTCCTAATAAGGCAAAAAAGATATAGCGGATAGCGCGACCCGAAGGGGAACGCCCATCAAAAAAAAGTAATGAACTCACCCCAACAGAAATAGTCATTGCTATTCCCAGATATCTGTTCTGTAATGCTCCTCTTCTTCTTGCATGATTTGCAGGTAACTCTTGTATCTGGACTGTGAGATCTTGCCTTCTTTTAAGGCCTCTTTTACTGCACACTGTGGCTCGCTGACGTGAATGCAATTGTAGAATTTACAGTGTTGCTTTAATTTGAAAAACTCTGGAAAGTAGTCACCTAACTCTTCTTTGCTAATATCGACTACTCCGAATCCTTTGATGCCGGGTGTATCGATGATTTTAGCGCCAAAACTTAGATCAAACATTTCTGCAAATGTAGTGGTATGCTGTCCTTGTTTGTGCTGCTCTGAAATTTCTCTAGTTCTTAGGTTAAGACTGGGTTCAATGGCGTTGATCATGGTTGTTTTGCCCACTCCCGAGTGGCCGGAGAACATACTCACTTTTGCTTTCATTAACTCTTTGACCTGATTGAGGTGTGTTCCTTTTATTGAGGAGACTTCTATACATTGGTAACCAATGGCTTCGTAAGTTTTTTTTAGTGCTTGGACTTGTGCATATTCTTCTGCATTGTATGTATCTATTTTATTGAATAGCAAGATGGTTTGAATGGAATAGGCTTCTGCTGTGACTAGAAATCGGTCGATAAACGTGGTGAGTGTTAGTGGATTTTTGACTGTGACGAGTAAGAAAACTTGATCGATGTTGGAGGCAATAACATGGGTTTGTTTGGAGAGGTTGACTGATTTACGAACGATAAAATTTTTCCGTTCGTGAATTTTAGTAATAACTCCTACTTCTTCATCTCCTATGGTCTCTAACTTAAAATCAACTTCATCTCCAACTGCAATGGGATTGGTGCTTTTGATTCCTTTGATTCTGAATTTTCCTTTGATTCTACATTTGTGAAGTATCTCTTCACCTGTACTTATCCAATACCAACTCCCTGTTGATTTATATACAATTCCTGTCATGAATTAGACATTTAGCTTCTTTATGACTGTAATGGAGCCTTTAGCCTAAGGACAAATATCATGAAAAAAATCTACTTTGTCATTGCTGTTGTTGCTAGTGTTTGTATGACTAAATCTTGCGTTTGTGATTATAGCTTTATTACAAGGTACCTCTTCAAAAAATAAAATAAAATTTAAAAGGCGGAAGCCCTTTTTGTACGGACTTCGCTTTTTATTTATGAATTCATCATATTCTTTTGATGGTTGATGGATTCTTGATGGATGGCTTTAAATACACGTAAGACAAACTCTTGACTTAACTGATGTCCTTCTCCTTCCAGGATCATCTTTCCTAAGATTTCATTCCATCGCTTGGATTGTAAAATGGCAACGTTTTTCTGTTTTTTTAATATTCCAATCTGATCGGCAACCTTCATACGTTTCCCTAGCATTTCTATAAGTTGGTGATCGATTACATCAATCTGTGTACGCATGGTATTTAGAGCCGCTTTGTAATTAGCTTCGGTATCTGTTGATTTTCTGATCTTTAAATCTTCCATCATCTTCACAAGGTGATCTGGAGTAACTTGCTGCGCGGCATCAGACCAAGCATTGTTAGGGTCTGTGTGGGTTTCTACCATTAAGCCATCGTAATTTAAATCTAGTGCTGTTTGAGCGACATCAAAGACCATTTCTCTTTTTCCGGTGATGTGAGACGGATCGCATATTAGGGGTAAATCTGGGAAACGATTTTGTAGTTCGATGGCGATCTGCCACTCTGGGTTGTTGCGGTATCGTGTTTTTTCGTAGGTAGAGAATCCTCTGTGTACGACTCCTAGTTTTTTAATATTTGCCGCGTAAAGTCGTTCAATTCCACCAAGCCAGAGGGCTAGATCCGGATTTACAGGGTTTTTTACTAAAACAACCCTGTCTGTTCCTTGTAATGCGTCTGCAATTTCTTGGACTATAAAAGGACTTACGGTAGATCGTGCTCCAATCCATAACAAATCGACATCGTGCTCTAATGCCATTTTTACGTGTGTAGCATTAGCGACTTCTGTTGCGATTTTTAATCCTGTTTCTTGCTTTACCCTTTTGAGCCATTTTAACCCTAGAGCACCTACCCCTTCAAAATTTCCTGGACGAGTTCTGGGCTTCCAAATTCCTGCCCTAAAATAATTTACGTCAGAATCTTTTAACTGTTGTGCAATGGTCATTACTTGATCCTTTGTTTCTGCGCTACATGGTCCAGCAATAACTAGCGGATGATCTAGTGCTAAGTTGTCTAACCATGTTCTTAATTCTTTTGTATTTTTCATTTTATATGGTACTGTTTTATCGTATTAACTGTTTTACTGATTTATGTAGTGATCTCAAAAAATGATTTTGCCAGTAGTTCACATTTTGATTCCGTTGAGTATATTTTTTATGTGATTGGTTTCTTTCATCTCATGATAAATTGCTTCAAAATCACCTTTCTCCATGAGTGTTTTAAACTGGTGTAGATTATTGATATATTCTTCTAAAGTTTTAATAATATAATGTTTGTTTTGCTCAAAAATTGGCGTCCACATAGCTGGTGAGCTTTTTGCCAGTCGGACTGTAGATTCAAATCCACTTCCAGCCATATCAAAAATATCTCTTTCGTTTTTCTCTTTTTGAATGACTGTCTTTCCTAGCATAAAGGAACTGATATGAGACAGATGAGAGACGTATGCAATGTGTTTATCATGTGATACGGGATCCATATATCGAATTCTCATACCAAAATTTCTAAATATCTCCAAGGCTCTTTCTTGCAGTTTAAAGGCTGTTTTTTCTACTTCGCATATGATATTTGTTTTTCCGTGATAAAGTCCTCTTTGCGCAGCTTTGGGTCCTGAAAATTCTGTTCCCGCAATGGGGTGTGCTGCTAGAAAATTCCTTCGCTTTGGGTGATCTTCTAGGGTTTGACAAATGCGCTTTTTTGTTGATCCAGCATCTATGACTAAGGTATTGTCACCTACCCGGTCTAGAACTTTTGGAATGACATCTAAACTTACATCCACAGGAATCGCAATGAATACAACATCTGCGTGAACAAGGTCTGAGTGTGATGCTGCTTCGTGAATAACGCCTAGTGTTAATGCTTCTTGAATATGTGCTGGATGGTGATCTATTCCATAGATCTTAGACTCAGCATACTTTTCCTGAATGTCTAATGCAAAACTTCCTCCAATAAGACCTGTCCCAATAATAAATACACGCATACTTTTAATGGTTTGGATTGATTCTTGTGAATTGTAGAACACAGTTGATTTGATATTTTTTACTGATAGCCATTCTGTAGGTTTTAGTTGACACTCTTTGTTGGGTATTTTATCATTTTCTTGTTTTAAAATATGCATCTTTACCTCACTAATACCGCCATGAGAATGGTATAAAAACTAGATTCTTTCCAGTGCTTCATGAATCTTCTCTTTTGGAACACATAGTGAAAATCGGATATACCCCTCACCGTTGCTTCCAAAAATAGAACCCGGTGCAACGAATATACTTTTAGAGTACAGCAATTCATCAACCATAGTTTCTGCATTTTTATTCTTTGGCAACCTAGCCCATACAAACATTCCCGATGAATTGGCATGGTAGCTACAATTGAGTTTTTTTGCCATCCTCCAGACGAGTTCTCTACGATCTTTATAAATGGTATTGATCTTATGAAACCAATTTCTATCTAACTTGAGGGCTTCTATAGCTCCTTTTTGAATCCCGTAAAACATTCCTGAGTCCATTTGTGTTTTAACTCTTAGAACGTCGTTTAGATATTCTTCACGTCCAATTAACATCCCAACACGCCATCCTGCCATATTAAAGGATTTACTCAGAGAGTTTAGTTCCATCGCCACCTCCATAGCATTGGGAGTATTGAGTAAACTCATGGGTTCTTGATTTAATATAAAACTGTAAGGATTGTCATTAACAATGAGGATCTGATGTTTTTTCCCAAAAGCGATCAATGATTCAAACAGCACTTTACTCCCCTTCGCTCCTGTGGGCATATGAGGATAATTAATCCACATAATTTTAACTTTAGACAGGTCTTGCTGTTCTAACTCATGTAAGTCTGGCTCCCAATTTGACTCTGGAGAGAGATCATAATAGATAGGATCTGCCTCAACAAGATGACTCACAGATGTATAGGTTGGATATCCTGGATTGGGGATTAATACTTGATCTCCCTTGTTCAAGAATGCCATGGAAACATGTAAGATTCCCTCTTTGCTCCCCATTAAAGGGAGTACTTCTGAATTAGCATTGATATTTACCTCGTAACAAGATGAATAAAACTGACTTACTGCTTCTCTAAATGCAGGTAAACCCTGGTAGCTCTGGTATTTATGTGCCCCTTCTTCTTGTACTGCATCCTGAATGGCTTTGATCACCGATTCTGGAGGTCTTAAGTCTGGATTTCCTATACCCATATTAATGATGGGCTTGCCCTGTTGTACAAGACCTCGTACTTCTTTTAACTTACTAGAGAAGTAGTATTCTTTGATATGTATTAATCGTTCCGCCGCTTCCATATATAGAGATCTTAGCCCATTTTAGGTCCTTCCATTTTTATACTCTCCCAGAACCTTTAGTTCCTCTGCCATAATTTTAATAATAGCTACTGCCTTTGTATAATCTTGATAGTTATCAAATGTTACATCTACAAAGAACGCATACTTCCAGGGAGTTTCTATTTTTGGCAGCGACTGGATCTTTGTTAAATTCAGTCTGCAATCACTCATTACATTTAGTACTGCTGCTAAACTTCCTCGTTGGTGATCGAGTTCAAATTTTAGTGATGCCTTGTCAATTTTATCATCCTGACGCTGCTTTCCTAACACCAGTGAGGATTTTTGAACATATTTTCCCCTGTTATATTCTGTATAACCTCTCTTTCTTAGAATAACAAATCTCGTCACATTATTTTTTATGGTTTGAATATCGTCTTCTAGTACTTCTAAGTGAAATAAATCTGCTGCAATTCTGGGAGCAATTGCCGCAAAGCCTTTTAGCTGATGCTCTGCAATTCGCTTTGCAACCTCAGCTGTATCAACATCTTCAACCAGTTTGATATGTTCAAAAGGCTTAAAAAACTGCTTGCACTGCAATAATGCCATGGGGTGTGAACACACTTCTCTAATATCGGCTAACGTTTGACCTGGGAGAGCCATCAGATGATGATGAATATTCAGGTAATATTCTCCAACAATTGTCAGTTTATTGTGGTCTATGAGTGCATAGTTGGGAATAATTGATCCAGCTATCGTATTTTCTAATGCCATAATGCCATAATCACAGTTTTCTGTAATAATGGCATCCACAAGTTGATCAAAGGAAAGACATTCATTGAACGCTATTTCTGTCCCAAAGTACTGTTTCGCCACTAGATAATGATTAGATCCTTTAATTCCCTGTATTGCAACGCTGTTCACTATTATGTTTTTTATTTACAGATATTTATATTAACGCTCTTCACTTTTTTAGCATTTGAATTTGCACTCACTGTTTTATCATATTTAATTTTATTGAGGCATTAGCCTTTATTTAGATGTCTCTCTCAACAAGAGTTTCATATCACTCCTAAAAGTCCAGCGTATTTTGTAAACTCATCTTGACTTTCTCTATTTACATTGAACGGGTCAAATTTACCCCTATCCTATTCTTTTTTTAGTCCTAACACTGCTATGACTTTTTTAAAAATGGCCTAATCTAATTAAGCCTGAACTCACTCTCGGTTAAAAGCAAAGGGTGAGATAAATTTTATACGTAAAAAAAAGTCTCGAATAATGGTATTCGAGACTTTTTACTTCATGTATTGCAAACGTTACAAGGTCTCGACTTCCATCAGAAAGTAGAAATAAAATCCTCGCCATACATTGTGCAATACCATAACCAAATATTATCAAACAAATCTATTGATTAATTCGAAATAAACAAACTAAGTGTATTTGATTTTAAAAAATTATCAAAATGATAAAATTCATCAGTTCTGGCTCCTGTTTTTTTGAAAATGATAAAAAAGCTTCTACTAAAAAATCATATTGCCATTGATTGATCGTTTTCATTTTGTTAAGTATCATTTTTTAGCGAAGTTACTGTTTTAACAATGACTGTCAATGAGCATTATCACAGGGATATCATAACTCCAGAAGTTTATGAAGGATACCTTACAGTGATCAACTCCGCGGCAGATTTTAATAAAATTACGCTTGTGTTAGAACCCAAGTAACAAGTTAATATCAGAATCAACTTCCACAAAGCAAGCCCAAAAGTTTCAAAAAGGAGTCTATTTCTATACTTTTAAAGAGAGTGGTATTTCAGGATAATACACCCTACAAAGACGCTGCATATTCTACTAGATCAATAATCTTTGTTGAATATCCCATCTCGTTATCATACCAAGAAACCACTTTAACAAAATGATCATTTAATGAGATTCCCGCTTTAGCATCAAAGATAGATGTTCTAGGATCTCCTACAAAATCTTGAGAGACCACTTCATCCTCAGTATATCCCAATATACCTTTCATCGCATTGCTTTCTGAAGCCTCTTTCATAGCCGCACAAATGGCTTCATAAGAAGCAGCTTTTTCTAATTTTACTGTTAAGTCAACCACAGAGACATCCATAGTAGGAACGCGAAATGCCATTCCTGTTAGCTTTCCATTCAATGCTGGAATCACCTTTCCCACTGCTTTGGCAGCTCCCGTAGAAGCAGGGATGATATTGTGTAAGGATGCTCTACCACTTCTCCAGTTTTTAGGAGAAGGTCCATCAACGGTATTTTGAGTAGCTGTAGTTGCATGTACTGTGGTCATTAATCCTTCTACAATTCCAAATTCATCATTTAATACCTTAGAAATGGGTGCCAAACAATTGGTTGTGCATGAGGCGTTGGAAAATATTTTTTGATCTGCTTTAAGCTCGGTGTGATTCACCCCCATCACAAACATCGGAGTGTGATCTTTAGAAGGTGCCGACAAAACAACTTTTTTAGCACCGGCCTGCAAGTGCTTTCCGGCAGTTTCTTCCGTTAAGAAAAAGCCCGTAGATTCAATAACATAGGTTGCACCAACTTCATCCCACTTTAAGTTTGCAGGATCTCTCTCTGCTGTGATTCTAATGGCACTGCCATTCACCACCAACGCTCCATCCTTTACTTCCACATCCCCATCAAAAGAACCGTGAACTGAATCATATTTTAACATATAAGCCAGATAATCTACATCTAGTAAATCGTTAATAGCAACCACCTGAACATGATCTCTTTTCATTGCAGATCTAAAAGCCAATCTACCTATCCTTCCAAATCCGTTAATTCCTATTTTAATCATTTTATTCGTTATTTTTATTTGTTTGAATTATGTTGACATGATGTCCGAAACTCTTAAAAGTTCCTTGTTAATGTGATTACAGCCTTTTATAGCTTCCTCTAAATCTGTTGTTATCACCCTATTATCTCTCAATCCTACCATGAGATTAGACTTGGCATCTAGCAGTAGTTCCACAGCCTTAACTCCTAGTCTAGAAGCCAACACACGATCAAAACAAGAAGGACTTCCTCCTCGTTGCATGTGTCCCAATACAGAAACTCTCACATCATATTCAGGTAGGTTATTCTCTACATATTCTGCTAGTTCAAAAACGTTTTTACCCGTTTTATCTCCTTCAGCAACCACCACAATACTAGAAGATTTTCCTGTTCTCCTACTCCGCTCTAGAGATTCCAACAATCTCTCTAAGCCCAAGTCTTCCTCAGGTATTAAAATTTCCTCAGCACCAGCCCCAACGCCAGCATTAAGAGCGATAAAACCAGCATCACGCCCCATCACCTCAATAAAAAATAATCGATTATGAGAAGAAGCGGTATCTCTAATTTTATCAATGGCTTCCACCGTAGTATTCAGAGCAGTATCATATCCCAATGTATGCGAAGTGCCGTAAATATCATTATCTATAGTTCCAGGAATCCCAATCAAGGGAAAGTTATACTCCTTATTAAATACCACTCCACCAGTAAAAGTACCATCACCACCTACAAGTACAAGACCATCTATCTTATTCTTCACAAGATTGTTATATGCTTTTTTCCGACCCTCAGAAGTCATAAACTCTTTAGAACGAGCCGATTTTAAAAAGGTGCCTCCTTTGTTAATAATACCTTTAACACTTCTAGCATTTAATGCAACAAACGCATCTTCAATCATACCTTGGTAGCCCCTATAAATACCATCACACCCAATTCCGTAATATGCACAAGTCCGTACAACCGAACGAATTGCCGCATTCATACCTGGGGAATCCCCTCCAGAGGTCATTACTGCTATCTTTTTAATTTTTGCCATTTATAGAAAAAGTAAAATTACTTAATAAAACCCACCGAAGATAAAAAAAAAACGAAATCGATTTCGACTATTTTTCGTGAAAAATAGTTCCCTCGTATGGCTTTAAAACGAGCCTTTTTATAAAGCAACCTCGTGTGTAATGATTTCTTTAAGGGCGTTTCCCTTCGGGTCGCGCTATCCGCTATATCTTTTTTGCCTTATCAGGACAAAAAAGGATGCCGCTACTATCACTAACGCGGCATTCAAGACACATTTTAACTGAGTGACTAAGCATCATAAATAGAATAAACGACAAACAAAAATTGGCACTCATCTAAAACGAGTGTCTAAAACCTAGCCTTTGTTAAAAAATATCGTTAATTTTCAAAACAGTACAATCTTCTTCCATATTTCTAGCCCCTTTAAAACACTCCCAATAAACGAGAGAGAACACGATACAGAGATAGGTCCTTTGAAATTAAATACTAATACGATAAAAATTCAAATCTAATGATCCAATCTTTTAAAATTAATAAGCTGTCTAGATGTATTCTTAACAGAATTTTCTTCCACAACTTCCTTTTTTTCTTTAGATTTTTTCTTTAATCTAAGTTTTGTGAGGAATTCGGACAGGGAATTGAAATTCACCTGATAAGAAAGTCCAAGTCCCTGCGTGTATCCTTCCTCTTGCGCTGAGTACTGAATTTCATTTTGTCTGTTAAATATCACACCTCTAAAGTTACCAGATTCATTTAGAAGCACTTCTACTTTTACCTCACCCACCACACTCGACTGTGTCTGTGTTCCCACAGGCACCCCTACTTTTCCATTAATAATCACACGATCACTCACTTGGGTGGTTAGAGATACATCTACAGTGGTATCTATGGCCAAATCGTTTTGTGGATCTTGGATTTGTCCCGAGGTATAATCCACTTGTACCTGTACCTTATCACTGCTAATCATATCAGATACGAGCTGTCCAATAGCACTTCCCGTGGTTCCTGTTACGAGATCTCTACCATTAATATCTGTTTGTTCTGGACTGGCAAACTGGTTTAATGCCAATAACGAAAAGAACTGTCTAACTTTCGAGTCGAGATTTCCGTTGTTTAAAATAAAATCCAATTCTGAGGTGATGGTGGAATTTGCGTTGGGAATTTCAATGTCAAATTCTTGTGTGGAATTAAATAAGCTTCCCGAAATATGGGTCAATAAATTCACATCTATTTTTCTGTTTGTATTAAAATTTTCTAGAAGCACAGCTGGGTTGGCCTTCGTATTGTAGAGGGCTTTCACATTGAGATTGGCCTCAAATGGATTCCCATCCCAAGAAATGGTACCTCCCTTTAAAATTTTAAATGGTTTATTGATAACGCCACTGTATTTTAAATTATAAATTCCATTATCAATACGAAAGTCTCCAAACATGTTAAACTTGCCTCTTGTATTAATTTGTATTCTCAGATCTCCTGTCCCACTACCCTCTAGCTCACTTCCATTTACCTCATCTATGACCACTTGTGCTATCGCATCTTTCGTTACTTCCAATTTAATATCCAAATCAACGCCCTCTACTTGATCTAATTGCAGTTCTTTGCGTATCTCTTCTGGTTTTTTCTCGTTCTTAAAATGGATAAGTCGATAGTTGTCTACAGATGCAATATCTTTTAATGGAATGACAAATAGCGTTTTTGGCATTGTCTTGGCATTCACATCAATGGTAATTGCCTGAGTCAGCCCACTAATACTCGCATTTCCCTGAATAAATCCCGTTCCATAATACAGCGCCTCCTCAGAATCTTGTGTATCGAGCACTAATAAATTCTCTGAGCTAAGTTGTAAATCTAAAAACCAGTCATCAAAATTTTTATGAGTAATAGAACCATTTAGAAGTCCCTCTGTCTCGTACTTTATATCTTTAAGTCCGATATTCTGAAAATTAAAGCTTTGACCATCCAAGCCAATGGTCGCACCCTCTGCGAGATTGTAATCTACGTTGAGGTATGGAAATTGAAGCCCTGCGTTTTTAAGTGTTAATTCTCCGCTCATCTCTGGATTTTGTAAGAGTCCTTTCAAGCTAAAATTTCCGGAGGCCATACCTCGAATACTGGATAGAACATCTTCTCCAAGAGGACTAAACGCATTCACTTGAAAATCTTGCATCCCTACTTCTAAATCTACAGTGGGCATTGCTTTCGAAAAATCAATAGCTCCAGTAGCGCTAATGTGTCTGGCCTTATCAGTATCCAGAAATAGCTCCACCTGATACTGTTCATAGGAATTTTCTCCCCTCATATTTAAGGAGAGGTCTCCTTGCTGAAAGTCATTGATTTCAAAATTGTTAATCACAAGGTTTCCTTTTGGACTCATCAAACGATCTTTCTGAGTAAAGTCGATCACTCCATTTAACTGCCCTTGAAGATCGAGACTATCTATTTTTGGCAGTAAACTTTCCAAATCTACCTCAACAAATTCAGCATGCATACTCGCGTAGCTAGAATCTCTTAAAACTCCTCTGAATTTAATTTTCTGGTTCCCAGTCTCTAACAAAAACGGAGAGAAGGTATATTCCTCAGTTTTTAAGTCAAAAACAACTTTGTTTTCTTTATTGTTTTCTGGATTAATCGTCCAATTGTTGGTTTTGAAATGAACGTTAGACTTTTCCAGTCCTAGTACCGATTTTTTATCATTGTCTATGGTAAAATAAAAATCCAAATTAACATCTTCTTTAGTCATATTTCCTCCTTGAAATTCCGACTTAAAAAAAAGTGTATCATTCCTATTTAGGTTGACTAGATTTAGCTTTGATAGTTTGTAATACGGAGTACTCAGTCGTTTTGCTGTTAAATAAGAAGCATAAGGTAGCTTTGGGTTTCTGTTGTCGGTTCTCAGAAGCAGTGTATCCATAGTATGCCCGTAAGCTCTCACTTGGGGTGAGGATGCTGTGAGCTTAAGATGATTGGTATCTGCCTCGATAATGCCTCTAATTTTGGTATTCGGTGCTACAGAGACCTCGGGCATAAACAATTCAACAATTTGATTGTAAATAGTGAAATCAAAATCTAAGAATTGATGCTCTTCTGTCGGATAGGGAGTATAATTCGAATACATACTCCCCAATGTATTTTGAACGATAGATCCCAGTTGTTCGAATTTAAAGTTTCCTCTAATATCTCCTTTGATAACATCCTCTGAATCAATTCTTATTTGTTTGATACTGTCTGTTTTAGAGGAAAGCACCAAAAACTGCTGAAAGGGATACACCCCATGCTGATTCTTGTACTTGATATTTTTAAAATTGGCAATTCCTATGATCTCATTCAAGGAGTTTCCTCTAATATCAAGATCGATCACCCCCTCTAAAACTGAAATACTATCTCGTTCATAAAAATGGGTTGACTTTAGGTTGGCATGGGTAATATTCGCATTAAAATCAAACTGACTTTCATCTCTAGATATATTTGCTAATCCTTCAAATTTCATTTTTAGGTTGGGATCGTTCACATCCAGTTTACCATCAAATAAATTATGGGCATACTTCCCATCTACTGTAATATCTTTATAATTGTAATTCCTAAAGTCAAACTCAAAAATCTTTCCTGTGAGTGTGGTGTTGATATTGTCAATTCTAAACCCTTCGCCATCTACCTCTCCAAGAAATGACATTTTTCCAAACAGTGGATCGTTAAAAAACTTTCCAATGTCAAAATCTCTAAATTCTACTTCTCCCTTGTATTCGGCTTCATCTATATTGTGAAAACCTTTCACTTCCATATCGGCAAGAACCTCACCAATCTGAGAATCAATGACCCATGTAGCTTCTATATGTTGCTCTGTTAGCTTTGTAATTCCAGAGAGTGTAAATGTCCCCAAACGTTTGAATTCCGTGGGCAGCGTTTTACCAAGTAGATTCGGTAAAATCCCATTCAACTGCCGATGATTTGCAGTAATATTTTTTATATCTGCGGTAAGGAAAAATCCTAGTTCGTTGTTTACCGCATTGATAAAATTAAAATCTCCATAAATCTGAATTCCCTGATCTGAATCTAACATCAAATCTGTGGTAGAAAAATTATTTAAAGACCCGTGTAGCTGAGTTGTAAAATGAAGTACATCATTCCCACTCAGTTCATGGTATAATTTTTTTAAGTCTAGAACGGACAAGTAACTTTGATCAAATACCGCATCTATTTCTACCAATTCATTAAAATTCCCTAGATTCTCTCTTTTGTAATCAAATCGTATTTGTGCTTTTAGGTATGAGTTGGGTGTTTTTACAATGGTATTTTTAAAATCCATTGATTCTTTAGTGTATTTAAAACTTGTTGTAACATTCGTGAAATCAATTCCTCTGTTATCAACAAAATACAGTCCGTTAATTTGTGCAGATATGTTAGGCCCTTCTATTTTGAAATCTTGCAAACTTCCTCCCCCTTTATAGGCTGCAAAGGCTACAGGAATAGCCTCGTTATCGTCTTCTTGTCTAAAATTCAGATCTTCTAAGTAAATATCTGAAGTTCCTAGAGTAAAAGGAGTGGTAGAAGGAACTCTTGGACGGTCTTCTTCTAATTGATCTACAAAAATACTAAGGTTGTCATAATCCTCATCTTTGTAGGTTTTTAGGTGAAAATCAATCCCTTTGATCGATACACTTCCCAAATCGACTTTATTGTTCATTATATCACTTACATTCTGAAGGGAAGTTCTAAGCTGGTTGACAAAAATGAGAGTATCTTGATGATGATCCCTAATCTCTATGCCTTTAAGAGCAACAGTACCGAGAAGTGATAAATCTACCTTCTTGATGACCAAACTAGTACCAAAGTCCTCATTGATACGGTCAGTAACAACACTTGCTAATTTCGTTTGCACTGCTGGTATTGAGAAAAATACCACGAGTAACAACAAAAAAAGCGCAAAATACTTGAGCCACCTAACGATTATTTTTCCTGCTTTTTTTATAAATGATGCAATTAAATATGTTGTTTATAGTGTCGTAACGCAAAAATAAAGCCTTACCATACAAAGTACGTTAAAATTAACAAACTATTACAGTTCTCTTTTAAATTCTACATCCTACTTTTCTTCTTTTAAAAGTATAACGTTATTATGTTATAATGGTTAATTTTACGCTTTAATGTTGACTACAACCCAGAACATATACATACTAGGAATTGAATCCTCCTGTGATGATACCAGTGCGGCAGTTATTTGCAATGGCAAGGTGCTGAGTAATATTGTGGCAAACCAAGAAGTACATGCCCAGTATGGTGGAGTTGTTCCAGAGCTAGCGTCAAGAGCTCATCAGCAAAATATTGTTCCCGTGGTTCAGCAGGCTATTCAACGTGCTGGCATTACTAAGGAAGACCTGTCTGCAATCTCCTTTACCAAAGGCCCCGGACTTATGGGCTCTTTGCTCGTTGGAACTTCTTTTGCGAAATCTCTAGCCTTGGGGCTGAATATCCCGTTGATTGATGTAAATCATATGCAAGCTCATGTTCTAGCTCATTTTATCAAAGAAGAAAATAGTAAAATTCCTCCCTTTCCTTTTATCTGCTTGACGATTAGCGGAGGCCACACTCAAATTGTCAAATTAAATAGCCATTTTGATATTGAAATCTTGGGGGAGACCATTGACGATGCTGTAGGTGAAGCTTTTGATAAATCGGCAAAAATACTAGGACTTGCATACCCCGGTGGCCCTCTGATCGATACTTATGCTCAAAAGGGAAACCCAAAGGCATTCTCGTTTACCAAGCCTAAGGTAGGAGACTTGGAGTTTAGTTTTAGTGGACTAAAAACAGGAATCTTGTATTTTGTGCAACGCAATGTCAAAGAAAATCCCAATTTTATTGAGGAACGGTTGTACGATATTTGCGCGTCTATTCAGCACACAATCGTAGAAATTCTGATGGATAAAATAAAAAATGCTGTCAAAAAAACAGGAATTAAGCACATTGCCATTGCTGGGGGTGTTTCTGCCAATTCAGAGATTCGAAGACGCTTGCAACTGACAGAGAAACACAACGGATGGACTACCTATATTCCAAAATTCCAATACACAACAGACAATGCGGCAATGATAGCTATCACGGGATATTTGAAGTACCTCAAAAAGAATTTTTCAGAGATTTCAACTAAAGCCGAGGCACGTCTGAAGGTGACAGAGTAAAAGTTATTGGATGGTGTCGCTAGTTAAAGCGTTTTAATAGAACACCCAATCGCTCTTGTGTAGGTTGTTGTAGGTTGTTGACCTGCTAAGAGGGCATCTAGAGCATCCTCTGCATATCTCTCTGTTACAGCATCGGGATTTCTTGAACTATTGTCGATAGCTCCGATATACTGAACAATGTATTTGTTTCCTTGCCGCTCTAAAATATAGACATGCGGAGTTCTTGAAGCACCATACTGAGGATAGATTTTCTGTCCTACGTCGAGTAGATAGGGAAAGGTAAATCCTTTTTCCTTGGCTCTTACTTTCATCGCTGCCATACTATCTCCGCTTTTTGCGGCTAGATCGTTTGGGTTGATGGCTACTACGGGGTAGCCTTTGGTTTTATACTTTTTATCTAATGCCATCATTCTGTCTTCATAAGCCACAGAATAGGGATAGGTATTGCAAGTAAAAACAATGATAAATTCTTTGGTATCTTTGTAATCTGACAAGGAAGTTTTTTTCCCATCAATATTTTCTAATGTAAAGTTGGTCGTTTCATCCCCTACTTTATAGCCTTTGCTTTGGGCTATTGTAGATGCGGATATGAACACTAAATTTCATGTGTTTGAATTTTTGCTAATCATTTGGTTTTAATTATTTTCTCTTGTGAGGATTGTATCATCCATTTTTAATCTATTGCTAATTTAAAAATATGTTGTGATGTTGCGTAAGCGATAGCAGCGGCATCCTTTTTTGTTCTGATAAGGCAAAAAAGATATAGCGGATAGCGCGACCCGAAGGGAAACGCCCCAAAAAATAGGATCGTAAAATGTATCTTTATGTATGATATATGACTTTTTCTTGTTTTTAAAACAAAAAGTTAGAATGAGTTCTCCTTAAAAATAGATAAAAACCTTAACTTGTTCTTTTAATCCTTTATTTTATGAAGCTACGTTTTTCTTTTCTGATTTTATTTTTTTCGCTGGCGATGCCTGCTCAGGAATTTGATATGGATTTGGTTAAAAATATGACCCCAAGAAATATTGGTCCTGGTGGGATGAGTGGTCGTGTGACCTCTATTGATGTGGTTGAAGCAAACCCCGATGTAATGTATGTTGGTACGGCTTCTGGTGGAATTTGGAAATCGACTTCTGGCGGGATTCTATGGGAGCCCATTTTTGATGGCGAGGTGACGGCATCTATTGGAGCTATCGCTATTGAGCAATCTAACCCTAGCGTGGTTTGGGCTGGTACTGGTGAGGGCAATCCTAGGAATAGTTTAAACGGTGGTTATGGGGTCTTTAAATCTTTAGATGGTGGCAAGACATGGAAGTCTATGGGACTGGAAAAAACACGTCATATCCATAGAATTATGATTGATCCGAATCGTCCTGAGGTCGTTTATGTAGGTGCTATTGGCTCTCCGTGGGGAGCTCATACTGAACGGGGGGTGTATAAAACTACTGATGGGGGAAAAACATGGAAACAGATCTTATACAACAACAGCCGAACGGGTGTTGCAGACTTGGTAATGGATCCTTCTAACCCAAATAAATTGATTGCCGCTATGTGGGAACACAAACGCGATCCATGGTTTTTTAGCTCTGGGGGAAAAGGTAGCGGCTTGTATATTACACACGACGGCGGTGAGCATTGGAAAAAGGTCACTGAAGACGACGGTTTTCCAAAAGGAGAACTGGGAAGGATTGGAGTGGCTATTTCTAGGAGTCATCCCGATGTAATTTATGCCTTGGTAGAGTCCAAAAAAAATGCCTTGTATCAAAGTAAGGATGGTGGGATCACATGGAAAAAAGTGAACGATAAAAGCGGAATCGGCAATCGTCCTTTTTATTACTCAGATATCTATGTTGATCCGCAAAATGAAAATAGGCTATATACTATTTTTACCTACGTAAATGTCTCTGATGATGGTGGTAAGACCTTTAAAGAACTGATGCCTGCTTATGGGGTGTCTAATGGTGTTCATCCCGATCATCATGCTTGGTGGATACATCCTAAGGATGGTTCTTTTATGATTGATGGAAATGATGGTGGAATGAACATTACCAGAGATCGAGGGAAAACATGGCGCTTTATTGGCAATCTGCCTGTGGCACAATTTTATCATATTGCTGTAGATCATGAGTATCCGTATAATGTTTATGGGGGCATGCAAGACAACGGTTCTTGGAGAGGTCCGGCTTATGTATGGAAGGCACAAGGCATTCGGAATTCGTACTGGCAAGAAATTAGTTTTGGTGATGGTTTTGACGTTGTTCCGGATAGAGAGGATTCTCGTTATGGGTGGTCTATGAGTCAGCAAGGTTATGTGAGTAGATATGATTATTTAACAGGGAATAACTATACGGTAAGGCCAATACATCCAGATCCTGAGGTAACGCTGCGTTTTAACTGGAATGCTGCTATTAATATAGATCCTTTTGATCATAGCACGATCTTTTTTGGAAGTCAGTTTGTCCACCAATCTACAGATAAAGGGCTTACTTGGCGCGTGATCTCGCCCGACCTTACTACCAACGACCCTAAAAAACAGCAACAATCTGAAAGCGGTGGCTTAACCATGGATGCTACTGGTGCCGAAAACCATACCACAATCTTGGTGATAGAGCCTTCTCCTATTGAAGAAAACATGTTATGGGTGGGCACAGACGACGGGCAAGTACACTACACACAAAATGGAGGAACAACTTGGACTCGTGTGAATGACAATATTCCTGATCTACCACCCAATAGCTGGATTGCCCAAATTAAGGCATCCAACAAACATAAAGGGGAGGCACTCCTCATTGCCAATGACTACAGAAGGTTTAACTACACGCCCTATGCTTACAGAACCAAAGATTATGGAAAATCTTGGACACGTATAGTAGATGAAAACGATGTAGAAAGCTATACCTTGTCTATTGTTGAGGATCCTATTCATGCAAACCTCCTATTTTTAGGAACGGATGACGGGTTGTATGTTTCATTGAACGCCGGAGATTCATGGACTAAGTGGACTGCTGGATTTCCTACTGTTTCTACTAAAGATCTGGTCATTCAGCCCAGAGAGCATGATTTGGTGATCGGAACTTTTGGCAGAGCTGCTTGGGTACTGGATGATATTAGACCGCTAAGAGCAATGGCCAGTGGGACTGTCCTAGATAAAACTCTTGTTCTTTTTGATCCCCCTACAGCTTATCAAGCCGCTTACCAGCAGCCTACGGGAAGCAGATTTGGTGGTGATGCATTGTATCATGGTGAGAATAAACCCAGAGGCGCAGCAATAAGCTACTATGTCTATCGCCCTGTAGAGAAACAGCAAGTTGAGAAACAGGACGACAAGAAGAAAAAAAGGAAAAAGAAAGCACTAAAAAGAAAACAAAACGACAACGAAAGCGAGATTCTTAAAAAAGAGCCTGTAAAATACGACTCCATTGTACTGCAGATTTACGACGGTGAGCGACTCATTAGAACACTAAAACAAAAAGCACCCAAGGAAAAGGGAGTTTATAAAATATACTGGGATATGAAGGAAAAGGGAGCTGAAAGACCCTCTCGCAAGATACGAAAACGAAAAAACGAGCCTAGCGGAACTTCTGTGAAGCCAGGACAGTACCGTTTGAAATTGTTGTTTGGCGATCAAACTTCTGAAAATCGTATTGATGTGGAGTATGACCCAAGGCTCAACATGTCCACTGCTGCAACTAATGAAATCTACGAAGCACTTAAGGAGATGGATAAAGATCAGCAAACCATCGCAGATGCCGTAAAGCAACTGGTAGAAAGTAAAGCTATTGCCAAAGAATTAACATCTAAGTTGACGAAGACTGATAAAGAGCGGTACACGGAAGATATCAAAATTTCTAAGGATATTGTTAAAGAAATTGATCGGTTGATCGCTTTTTTCTTGGGTAAAGAAGACCCACGACAAGGAATTACGCGTAACCCAGAGGTCACTGTCATGCAGCGTTATTCAACCGCTAGGCGGTATGTAGGCAGTAGGTATGGTCACCTCACAAAGACAGAGCGTGTACTAGTTGATCACTATACAACAATGATGAACGAAGTCCTTAAAGAGGTAAATACTTTTTTTAACGAACACTGGAAATCATATCAAACCCGAATAGAAAGTCTTCAAATGTCGCCTTTTAAAACGGTAAAAACGTTTTAGGAAGTGGTTTGTACCCATTTCTTACCAGCAAACACTATGTTTTAAACTCTAGTCTTCTTTAGATAAATCACGAAACATTTGGAGCATCTCTTGCTTCTTTTCGTGCTTGGTATGTAAAAAAGAAAATGCTACCAA
>CAXRAW010000058.1:0-10283 GCA_964228785.1 Flavobacteriaceae bacterium | reverse complement strand
TTTCCCTATGGCTGCATGAACAATTCCAGTTTTATCTACTTTAAAGTCGATTTTTCCAGCTTTTACGTCTGTTACTGCTTTTGCAACATACATGGTTACCGTGCCTGTCTTTGGATTAGGCATCAAACCTCTTGGTCCTAGAATTCTTCCTAGAGGACCTAGTTTACCCATACAACTGGGCATTGTTATGATAACATCCACATCTGTCCATCCCCCTTTAATTTTTTGAAGGTATTCGTCTAAACCAACAAAATCTGCACCAGCTGCTTCAGCCTCTGCTTCTTTGTCGGGTGTTACTAATGCAAGCACTTTTAGGTCTTTACCTGTTCCGTGAGGAAGGGTTACAACGCCTCTAACCATTTGGTTAGCTTTACGTGGATCTACTCCCAATCGAACAGCGATATCTACAGATGCATCAAACTTTACATTAGTAATGTCTTTAATTAAAGCAGATGCTGCATTTAGGTCGTAGGATTTTGAACGATCTAATTTAGCGTAAGCTTCTTTTTGTTTTTTTGTTAATCTTGCCATTTCACTAACTTTTTAAAGTTTTACGCAGGTGTATCACCCTTTACTTTTAGTCCCATGGAGCGAGCCGTTCCAGCGATCATTTTCATTGCAGACTCAACGGTAAAGGCATTTAAATCTACCATTTTGTCTTCTGCAATGACTTTAATTTGATCCCATGATACAGTTGCTACTTTCTTCCTATTAGGTTCACCAGATCCTTTCTTGATCTTTGCTGCTTCCATCAACTGAACAGCTGCAGGTGGGGTTTTAACTACAAAATCAAAAGATTTGTCTTTGTACACGTTAATGACAACAGGCAACACTTTACCTTGTTTGTCTTGAGTCCTAGAGTTGAACTGCTTACAGAACTCCATGATGTTAACCCCAGCAGCGCCAAGAGCGGGTCCAACTGGTGGCGATGGATTCGCGGCACCTCCCCTAACTTGTAATTTAACTACTTTACTTAACTCTTTTGCCATTTTTAAAATGTTTAAAGTGATGTATCTTTATGTGGAAGCTAAAAGTACATCGATCATATATTTGTGTAACAATTATATTTTTTCTACTTGCATATAGCTAAGTTCTAGAGGTGTTTTACGCCCAAAGATTTTCACCATGACTTCTAATTTTCTCTTATCTTCAATTACCCTCTCGATAGTTCCGTCGAAACCATTGAAGGGTCCATCTACTACTTTTACAGTTTCACCCACTGTGAAAGGAATTGCAATATTTTCGTCTTGAATTGCCAACTCATCAACCTTCCCTAACATTCTGTTTACCTCAGATTTTCTCATTGGAACTGGATCACCACCTTTTTTTTCTCCTAAAAATCCGATGACTCCTGTTATAGACTTGATTAAGTGAGATACCTCACCAGATAGATTTGATTCTATCATAATATATCCTGGGAAGTATACCTTTTCTTTATTTATTTTTTTTCCATTCCTAATCTGAATGACTTTTTCTTTGGGAACTAATACTTGATTCACATGATCGGAAAGACCTACACGAGCAATTTCTGTTTCTATGTAGGATTTTACTTTATTTTCCTGTCCTCCTATTGCTCGAACAACATACCATTTCATTACTGAATCAGTCATAATAGTGTAAATTAAAATAGTTGGAAAAAATTATCTAATCCCAATTGAAAAACATAATCAACTCCTGCTACTCCAAGAGCAAATAGAATGGTGAAAGCAGCAACAGTTACTGTTGTCTTTTGTGCATCTGTTCTTGACTGCCAAGTCATGTGATTATTTAGTTCTTCAAAAGAATCTTTGATGTATTGTATAAACTTCATCTGCTTATTATTTGCACACTTCGACTTAGCTTAGTGTAAACTCGTTGAGAGGCTTTTCCTGACTATTTTGGTGATCAGCTACTACCTCCTATTTTTCTGTTCAGCACGGGTTGAGAGGCTCGAACTCCCGACACCTGGTTTTGGAGACCAGTGCTCTACCAACTGAGCTAAACCCGTAACAAGGTTTAGGATGACTAGTCCTTAAACACCTAGGTCTTTTATAGAACAAGTCTGACTGTAAACTATTAAGCCTACTGAAACCCACATTCTTGATTGAAGCAGGGCAACTCGTTCCTTATATTCATAAAGGCGTTCCAATATAATCGAAACACCTTATCTTGAATCTATTTAAATCTACTAGTAATACTAGTCTAAAATTTCAGTTACCTGACCAGCTCCAACGGTTCTACCACCTTCTCTGATAGCAAAACGCAAACCAATGTTTAAAGCAATTGGCTGAATTAGGTCTACTGTAATTGTTAAGTTGTCACCTGGCATAACCATTTCCACACCTTGAGGTAAGTTAATATTACCTGTTACATCAGTTGTACGAACGTAAAATTGTGGGCGATAGTTGTTGTGGAATGGTGTATGACGTCCACCTTCTTCTTTTTTGAGGACATAAACCTCTGCTTTGAATTTAGCGTGTGGAGTTACAGAACCTGGCTTACAGATTACCATACCTCTTTTGATATCAGTTTTTTCGATACCTCTTAGTAAGATTCCTACGTTATCTCCAGCTTCTCCTCTATCTAAAATTTTGCGGAACATTTCAACACCTGTGATTGTTGATGTTAATTTTTCTGCTCCCATACCGATAATTTCGACAGGATCTCCACTGTTTGCAACACCAGTTTCAATTCTACCAGTTGCTACTGTACCACGACCTGTAATAGAGAATACGTCTTCGATTGGCATTAGGAAATCTTTATCAACTTCTCTTAATGGTTCTTCGATCCATGAATCTACAGCCTCCATTAATTCCATTACTGTATTTACCCATTTTTCTTCGCCATTCAGTGCTCCAAGTGCTGAACCAGAAACTACGGGTCCATTATCACCATCATACTCATAGAAAGAAAGTAATTCTCTTACTTCCATATCTACAAGCTCTAATAGCTCTTCATCATCAACCATGTCCACTTTATTCAAGAAAACAACGATACGAGGAATTCCGACTTGGCGACCTAGCAGGATGTGTTCACGAGTTTGTGGCATTGGTCCATCGGTTGCAGCAACAACTAAGATAGCACCATCCATTTGTGCCGCACCAGTTACCATATTTTTCACATAATCTGCGTGACCCGGACAATCAACGTGTGCATAGTGACGATTTGCAGTTTGATATTCAACGTGAGATGTATTGATTGTAATACCTCTCTCTTTTTCTTCTGGAGCATTATCGATTTGATCGAAATCTTTTACTTCAGAAAGACCTTTTTCTGCTAGAACTTTGGTAATAGCAGCAGTTAAAGTAGTTTTACCGTGATCTACGTGTCCAATTGTACCGATGTTTAAGTGCGGTTTCGAACGATCAAAAGTTTCCTTTGCCATGATTGTTTGATTTTAATTTTCTTAATATATGTTAGTGTATTATTTTACTTTAAAAAACAGAGCCAATGACGGGATTTGAACCCGTGACCTCATCCCTACCAAGGATGCGCTCTACCAACTGAGCTACATCGGCTATTGTTGGATTTGTTGCAACAAGCTATCGCTTTTTGCTTTAAGTGAAGGTATTTGATATCCTAGTTTCACTTAAACATAAACTTGCCACCCTACACTTAAGGTTTGAGTCTATATTTTTAGAGCGTGAGACCGGATTCGAACCGGCGACATTCAGCTTGGAAGGCTGACGCTCTACCAACTGAGCTACTCCCGCAATTTGGATACAAAACGACCATTTTTTATCGTCTGAATCGTGATTTATAACGTTTAGGATTGATGTGGGGAGAGCAGGATTCGAACCTGCGAAGTCGAAAGACAACGGAGTTACAGTCCGTCCCATTTGGCCGCTCTGGAATCTCCCCCGAGATCCTATTATTTTAATGAACATGCTGCCTTCCTTGAGCCGATAGAGGGACTCGAACCCACGGCCTGCTGATTACAAATCAGCTGCTCTAGCCAACTGAGCTATATCGGCTGTTTTATAAAAAAACAATCCGTTATTTCTAACGGATTGCAAATGTATAAAGTTTTTTTTATATCCAAAACTTTTTAATTCTTTTTTTATGCAGTCTAAGTAGCTATGGTAGCTCTTAATTTTTCTTTAGATTTTCTCAGGCTTCTCTTGAGGGATTCTACGGCTGTACTTACTCCTTCTTCAAATGTTTTGAACTGTTTTTTTACGACTAGTTCATTCCTCGGAATATTAATCTTAATCTCGGTAATCTTGTTTTCTTTATCGCTAGAATTTTCTAGTTTAAAAAACACCTCAGCATCTATGATTTTGTCATAAAACTTAATTAAAGACGCTACCTTTTTTTGGGTGAAGTCTAACAAAGTGTCAGATGCATTAAAGTTGATTGATTGTGTGTATACTTTCATAAATCTTGGTTTTTATCGCTTCTAGGGTGAGCTTTGTTGTACACTTTTTTGATTTGATCCAAGCTACTGTGTGTGTAAACTTGAGTAGAGGCTAAACTTGAATGCCCTAGTAATTCTTTAACCGAATTTAAATCTGCTCCTTCGTTAAGCAGATGTGTTGCAAATGAGTGCCTCAAAATATGTGGACTCTTTTGCGTTTTAGTTGAAACATTACTAAAATAATTATTTATTACACGATAAACAAGTGTTTCGTATATTTTATTGCCTTTTGAAGTGAGTAACAAATGGTCTGTGTGCATTGTAAGTTCCTCTCTTTGCTTTATGTAGTTCTTAATACTCTCTACAGCAGTTGGGGTGAGTGGTATAAGCCTCTCTTTATTTCTTTTTCCGAGCACCTTGATGGTTCTTGAATGCAAATCGAGTGAACTAAGTTTTAAGTCTATTAACTCTGCTCTTCTAATACCAGTTGAATACAATAACTCAATAATTAATCGATCTCTTTGTTCTTTGAAAGTTCCTTTACTGGAGATTAAATCCATAGCCGCACCAACTTCTTTTGTTGAGAATGGGATCTTAACATTTTTGGAGGTTTTTAACGCTTTGTGGTTGGCAAGTGGATTGGTATCTATTTGCTTTGTTTTCTGAAGAAATTTATAGAAAGATTTTAGGGAACTCACTTTTCTATTGATACTTCGATTGGAAATCCCTTGATCTACTAGGCTAACAATCCAACTTCTAATTTGCACGTATGAGATACCTTCCAGAGCGGGTTGACTAAATTCTACATCGCAAAAATCACGAAATGAGATTAAATCATTATAATATGCTGTGAGGGTGTGTTGAGAATATTTTTTCTCCAGGGACAGGTATTCAGTAAATGCTTTTATTTGATTCATTGGGTTGTTGGGTCTTTCAAAGTTACTGAATTATGAGGCAATAAAAAATCCGAGCCAAAGCTCGAATTTTTTATCTTGTGTAAACCCTTGTAGAGTTGTTGCCTGGGCAACAATCAGCACCTCACTCAATGGAAGGGAATGTTTGAAGATTAGGCGACTAGGGTCAACTTAAACACGCTAAAGTCTAACCAATTTCCTCTTGGGTTCTTAGTCTCTGAATGTATGAAGCCTTGATTTTTTGTGCTCTTTTGGCTACAGAAGGTTTTGTGAAATGCTTTCTTTCACGAAGATTCTTCATCGTTTTGGTCCGATCGAATTTTCGTTTGAAACGCTTTAAAGCTCTGTCTATATTTTCTCCTTCTTTTACGGGTATGATTAACATGGTGTAGCACCTCCTTTCATCTGATATCTATTATTTTGTTATTTATATATTCTAAACTTTTCTAAAGTTGATTAAAAATCATTTCTGTTTTTGGGATTGCAAAGGTAGTGCGAATTGATTAATTATCCATACGGAATCGAAAATTATTTCGGCTAGTGCATTAACGATTGAGGTTTTGTTGGAGCTCCTCGGAGAGAGCAACTACCGAAAGCGTGACCTGAAAGGGAATGCCCTAATAACTTAGGTTATTGGCTTGTATATTTTTTTGTCTATAATTATTTTGGCGATGATTTCTCTGAGAATCTCGGAAGTGCCTCCTCCAATGGGTCCTAGTCTACTGTCTCTTAGTAGTCTTGCCATTGGGTACTCTTCCATGTAACCGTAGCCACCTAATAATTGTAGGGCATCGTAGATGACTTCATCTGCCATTTTTGTGGATAGGAGCTTAGACATGCTTGCTTCTTTAACCACGTAGCCACCTTGACCTAATCTTTTGGCTATAGAATAGTTAAATTCTTTGCACATTTCTACTTGACTAGCCATCTCGGCTATCTTGTGCCTTAATGCCTGTAATTTGTCTATAGTTGTGCCAAATGCTTTTCTTTGGGACATGTATTGAATGGTGTAATCTATAGCATATTCTGCTCTGGCGTGGGCATTGATCCCCATGATGAGTCTTTCTAACGCAAAGTGCTGCATGATATATGGAAAGCCTTTTCCTTCTTCTCCCATTAAATTTTTGAGGGGGACTTTTACATGATCAAATGCAATTTCTCCTGTATCTGAGGCTTTCCAGCCTAATTTATCTAGTTTTGTCGCAGTGATTCCGGGCATTTCTCTGTCTAGGATAAACAGAGACATTCCAGCATGTTTGGATGTGGGATCTGTTTTGGCTGCCACGATGAGATAATCTGAGTAAACGCCATTGGTAATGAAGGTTTTTGATCCATTGATGATGTAGTGATCGTCATTTTTTGTGGCTGTGGTTCTCATTCCTGCAACATCTGAGCCTCCAAATGGCTCGGTAATACACAGGCAGCCAATCTTTTCTCCTGTGATACTTGGAACTAAATATTTTTGTTTGATGTATTCGTTTCCTTCTTTGTTCAGGTGGGTCATGGCTAGGTAGGCATGGGCCCATATTGCAGCTGCAAATCCTCCTGAGTTGATCTTTTGAAGCTCCTCTAGGAAAATGACTGTGTAGAAAATGTCTAAATCTAATCCTCCATATGCTTCTGGATAATTCAACCCAAAATAACCCATTTCACCAAATTTTGTCCAGATAAATCGTTCTATGCTTCCTGTTTTCTCCCACTTTTCGATGTGTGGTACAACTTCCTTTTGCAAAAATCCTCTGAAGCTCTCTCTAAAAAACTCGTGTTCTTCAGTAAAGTATCCGTTTTCCATTTAGTGTCTATTGTTTGCCTATTCGGCAGACAAATATACGACTATTCTATTGTACTTATTGAGGGGAAATCCTTCGATATTTTTTAACTCTGATATATCTTGCAGCTCGGCGACTTCATCTCTAAAATCAAAAATTTTTTTACACAAGTCATAGTCGATGTAGGGCAATGCTAGAATTTCTTTAAAGTGTGCAGTATTGATGTTTATTTTCTTTACAGTAGGTGTTGTTTTGATAGTAAATGTCTTTAGAATTCGATTTCCCAAAGTCTCATCTAGATTCCAGACTTCAAAGATTTGATCGGCAACATAAAAACCTTGTAGCTTGGTTCTGTAGTTGATAATTCGTTCTGCTAGGGCTTCTTCTACTCCTTCTATGGCTAAAAAGTCACTTAATGTGGCTGAGTTGAGGTCTTTGGTAGAAATAATTGTTTGATCTTTTTTTACCTCGTGGTTAAAATGCGTCTTTATATTTCTTTTTTTGGAAGTCTTTTTTTGCGTCCATGTAGGAAATTTGAAATACGGTGAAATTTTATGGAGAAGGCTGTCGGAGATCTTTGTAACTCTCTGAAAATCCTGTGTTGAATTGACATATTTTCCAAGAGCTCTGTGTTGGTGTAGGCGATCTATTTCTTCTGTAGACATTCCGAGCTGGTATCCTTTGTAATCTGTGATAAAATTGGGATTGAATGGGTAGATTTTAGGTGCTGCATTGCTGTTTCTTATTTTTTTTAAACTGTCTATCTGTTTTTGGAAAATGGCAGACTCTTCTGAGTCTAAAATGTTGGTTGTCTCGTCTTTAAAATCAATAAAATGATAGGAAAGCTGGGTAATAAGGATTACTATAAATAAAAGCAAAATCCCACTTCGCTGTTGTTTGGTGTACAAGAAATGGGATTTCATATTTTTTAATTTTTCTTTTTATAACAATGATAAAATAAAATCAATAAAACTTTAGTTTGAAATCACTCTGCTTTAATAGCTCCAAGGTATTTTTTCAACTCCTCTTTCACTTTGGGGAAAAGGAAGAATAGCCCTATCATATTTGGGAATACCAAAGCTAATATCATTGCATCAGAGAATTTGATAACAGCATCCAATGTGGCAGCAGCTCCAATAACAACGAAAATTAAGAACAAGATTTTATAAGCTAAATCAGCTTTTTTGCCCTTACCAAATAAATATTTCCAAGATTGTAATCCGTAGTATGACCATGAGATCATAGTACTAAATGCAAATAGTACGATTGCAACAGTTAGAACATATGAAAATCCCGGAATTACCGAATCAAAAGCTCTAGAAGTCAAATCAACTCCACCCAAACTTTCTCCTGTTCCGTTAAGAATCACATTACTACCTTGAACAGATCCATACTCAAAAACGCTTTGCAGATTTGTACCATCAATATTAAAGAATATGATTACCAAGGCAGTCATTGTACAAATCACAACTGTATCAATAAATGGTTCCAATAAGGCTACTACACCCTCAGAAGCTGGGTATTTTGTTTTTACTGCAGAATGCGCAATTGCAGCTGACCCTGCCCCTGCTTCATTAGAAAATGCTGCACGCTGGAACCCTACAATCAATACTCCAACAAGACCTCCAAGTCCAGCCATAGGAGTAAATGCTCCGCTGAAAATCAATCCAAAAGCATCACCTATATAGCTAAAATTCGCAAAAATAATTATCAAAGCTGCTAATACGTAGATTCCAGCCATAAATGGAACAATTTTCTCCGTGATGGATGCAATTCTTTTAATCCCTCCAATGATTACGATAGCAACTAAAATCGCTAATATAATACCAATTATAAATCCTGTTGATCCTCCTTCTATACCAAATAATGAGGATAACTGAACTGTTGCTTGATTCGATTGAAATGCATTTCCACCCCCAAAAGAAGCACCAACACATAGCACCGCAAACAAACCTCCAAGAATTTTACCAAACACACCAAAACCTCTCTCTTTTAATCCTTTCGAAAGGTAATACATGGGGCCTCCGTATACAGTTCCATCTGCTCCAACATCTCTATACTTAACCCCCAATGTGCATTCAACAAACTTCGTTGCCATACCTATCAAGCCACACACAATCATCCAAAATGTTGCTCCTGGACCACCTAGTGCAATTGCTACAGCAACTCCTGAAATGTTACCCAAACCAACTGTTCCAGAGACGGCAGTTGCCAAGGCTTGGAAGTGAGACACCTCGCCTTCTTCGTTTTCATCTCGAATGGTGTCTACCACGTCTCCATCAACTATATTTACCGCTGCTTCCTCAGAAATACTGTGTTCTTCAATATCATCATATTTTCCTCTAACAGTATTAATTGCTAATGGAAATTTGGTTATACTCGGAAATTTAAAGTAAAAAGTGAAAAATGTTGCTCCAAGAACTAAGAGAATCACAACAATTGGTACGTCATTATCTGCTATAGAAATAGGGTATAGTACAAACTCTTCCCATCCACTAGCAATGGGCATAAACCAATCATTAATTCTTTCGTCTAAACCCTTATCTTGTGCGAAGGCTATTAACGGAACTATTAACAATAATAGTGATAGAAGTCTTTTCTTCATAAGAAGTATTAGTTTTTGAATTAGTATCTCGCAATATCATAAAAAAATAAACCAACAACAACTTTTAGGCATTAAAAGTAAACTTTAGCCACATGTTTCTTTAAATCTTTGTAAATCCTCTTGAAATGATTTGGGATAAAAATGAAGTTCCTTATTGGTTTTGCTTAAGTCAAAACCTGTTTTGGGAGGCCTAGCAGCTCTTTGATTGAGTTGAGCTGTGGAAATGGGTTTTATGAGCTGCTGATCTAGTTCAAAAACTTCTGCAACTTGTTGTGCTATTTCATAGATACTGAGCAGTGTATTACTAGAAATATTAAAAATTCCTTTGACTTTTTTATCGATTGAAATTTGACAGGCTACTGCTAAATCTTCAACATAGGTTGGCATCCTATATTGATCGTTAACAATGGTGATTTCCTTTCCTCCTTTTAACATTTCTCTTACCCACAATACAATGTTACTTCGACCTAAATTGGGAACTTTGCCATAGACTAAAATTGTGCGTAAAATGGTGTAACCTATATTCGAATTAACTACGACCTCTTCTGATTTTAACTTTGAGTGTCCGTAGTGACTCAAAGGATTGGGTGGGTCAGTTTCTTTATAATATCCCTGAGCTCCATCAAAGATAAAATCAGTAGAAATGTGAATAAGGTGTA
>CAXRAW010000057.1:0-11642 GCA_964228785.1 Flavobacteriaceae bacterium | reverse complement strand
TCACTTTGTTGTCCGTTACACAAGATAGACCCGTTGCCGTGCTGTAGGTCGGAGTAACTAATAAATAGTCTGTGTATAAATCTAGTAAGTTATTAACATTCATATCTCAAATTTAATACTTTTAATGCGTAACACTAGTTAATAAGATGGGTTGAGTTCGCGCGACAAGTTTTTTGAAAGCCACAAATAGAGCAGCGGCAACAAAAGCAGTTGTATAGTAATGAATTTCTAGGATTTTAAGAGAAATTCAGGGCAGTTTTACAAGAAAATAAATAATAAAAAACTCCTATGGCCAGAGCAATGTACGAATACACTAAAACGATTTTAAAAAAGGTAAGTTTTAGTTCAGACCTGTTTTGTAAAGAATTAGAAAAAACATTGAAAATACTACTACCACACGAGGTAGAAGAACTCGCCATCTGGCTCAGAGAATTTACGCAAAATAGACCCGAATTGTACCCTAGCTTACAGATAATAAGAAACTAAAAAAAGTAGAACCACGTATTCCCTGATTGGTCTTTAATCGCAGGGTGATAGCCAAGGGTTTTATTCCCAGAGGCTTGTCTCGAAATGATTATAGTAGTTTCCCTTGAATACTTCGTGGTCTTGCTCTGAGGTAATTCATTATCGGTTACCTTTCAAACCTTTTCTTCGTTCTCTTAGCTTTTTAAAAAGTTCCTTTTTAAATTCCCGCTCCGCTATGCGAAGTTGAAGAATTTTGCGATAAGATAGAATTTTCTGTAGTTGTTTTTCTAGTTGCTCCTCATGTAAAAGAAGTTGTTTCTGTATCTCTCTATTCCAGTTCAATATGTCATAAGATGCTTTTTCTGAGATCATTTCTAGTCCACCAGCTTCCTTTATTTTTCTAAGGGTACTTTTCCTTATTTCGTTACGAAGGCTATCAATTTTACTGGAAATTTTATTGTAAACAGGCCAGAATTTTTCTGCCTTTTTACTCGTTAAATCCAATTTCTCTGTAAGATAAGCAATCTTATAAGCTTTTACTCGATCTCTATCTGCTTCTCTTATTTCTTTTTGGGCTACCCCAGTTGTTGATAAAAATAAGAAGCAATTGATAAGGATGTATTTAATATTTCTCATCATTAATAAATTTCATTTAAAATCTCAGGAGATTCCTCAAGGAGGAAGGAAGTATCATTTTCGTCTAAGTAGTGTTCAAGGGCATTATTTTCCAGAGAACTATCAAACAGTAAATCATTAGGTGTAGAATTGTAATCAAAAAAACTTACAATATCAATGGTGTCCATATCTCCAATATGTTCCTGCATCCATGCAATAATATCATCAGGAGAAGGCTCCTCTTTTCCTCGGATAGAAGTGAGAAGGATAGATAATACGACTGCAAAAATGGCTGCAACACCCGCTGCACTTAAAATTTGTCTCCTCAGTCTAATGACCCTTCGGTTCTCCGATGATTTTACCTTAGACAAGAGGGTGTTTTCCAAAGTATCAAAATAGGCATTAGGAGTTTCAAAACCAGAATACTCAGGAAAGAGAGATTCACTTAATTTTGAAGAACAGGCATCTTCTAAAGTATCAAAGTACCCTTTTGGAACCTTAAAACCCGAATTTTTGGGGAGGTTAGAAAGACGTTTGTAGTGTGCGTGCTCGTTTTCCATAATTTGTTAGACCTATTTTTCCTTGGGTAGTTTAATCTGACTTGGATTTAATATACATTTCTATTTTTTTTACTGCGTGAAAATAAGAAGCCTTTAAAGCCCCAACAGAAGTGCCTAAGATATCTGAAATTTCGTCATACTTCAAATGATCAAAATATTTCATATTAAAAACTAATTGTTGTTTTTGAGGTAACGTAGCGACGACTTGTTGTAAGATGAATTGAATATCATCACCAGAAAACCAATCATCAGAACTCAAGCTAGTGACCAAATCTTGTTTGATTTCTGTAATATCAACTTTCCGTTCTTTTGCTCTTTTATTGATGAATGTAATGGCCTCGTTGGTAGCAATGCGATACATCCAAGAATAGAGTTTACTATCTCCTTTAAATTGATTAATCCCACGAAAAACTTTAATAAACGTGTTCTGTAACACATCATCGGTGTCATCATGTGAAATGACAATTTTACGAATATGCCAATACAAACGCTCCTTATACTGATGCATTAAGACTCGGAAAGCTTGTTCCTTAAATTGTGGATTTTGTAATCGATGAACTAAAGTAGTTTCGTCTGTCAATTCACGTATTTTGCATTTTTAGACACACCAAAAATAATAAGGTTTAAACAGTCTTGGATACAGATCTGATATCTTCTAAATCATAGTCTGTTTTGGTGCTAAATAATTAGTCTATTTCTTATTCTTGATTCGAGATCTAGAAAATCCAAAAAGTCTGTTTTGAGCGATATTCTCAGAGATTCCCTCAGGCAGCATCTCTTGCCAGCCATCTTCACCTTCCATAATCATCCTAAGGACAGTTCGTGAAAAAATATGAAGAATCTTCGGATCAAAGTCTTTAATATCAATGAGCTTTCCATTGTTTTTGAAAAATTTATAAAGCTCCTTCATCCTTGGATGTACTTTTAAATTCTCACTAGTAATAAACTCTCCAGAGCTGCTGTCTTTATATGGGTACATATATACCTTTAAATCCCTGTAGAATAGCTTGCCAAAAGCTTCTAAAATCCCCCCACTCAAATGGCGATAATATTTCTCGTCAAATATTTGAATCATGTTGTAAACTCCCATTGCAAGTGCCATACGTGCTTTAGTGAATTCACTAAAATACTCGACTAGCTTAAAATACTCTTGGAAATTGGTAATCATCACATTTTGCCCCAGAGAGCAGAGCAATTCAGCTCTATCTAGAAAATCTCTCTCATTAATTTCTCCTTCTGCTCTTAAATTACTCAAGGTAATTTCAAAAATAATTTGAGAGTTTTTTGGATCTACCTTACGCTCCTCAAAAAACATTTTCTTGGCATTCTCAAACATGTCCATGTTCACTTTGGTCACTGGTCTAAAACTACCTCGTAACGCCAAAATATTTTTCTTATAAAGTACTTGTGCTGGCAAAAGATTGTTGCCGTCAGGCCCAAACATCACCGCATTGGTCATGCTATTTCTCACCAGCTGTAAACTCATCAAGCGATTATCTACATACATAAAACGAGAGCCAGAGAAATTAATCATATCAATCTCTAACTGATCTTTATGCAGATTATCATAGAAGGATTTCAACAGCTCTTTTGGGTTGTCATTCAGATAAAAAGCACCGTAGATCAGGTTTACTCCAAGAATTCCCAATGTTTCTTGTTGTAATCTTGCGTCTGTCTCTTTAAAGCGTAGATGGAGGATAATTTCGTTGTATTCCTCAAGAGGGTCTAATTGAAATCGAATACCGACCCAACCATGACCTTTAAATTTTTTTGAAAAATCGATAGTAGCCACTGTATTGGCGTAACTAAAAAAGATTTTATTTGGATGTTTCTTACGACTTAAACGCTCTTCAATTAAGTTCACCTCATGTCTGAGCATTCTTTTGAGGCGCATTTCTGTTACATAGCGACGATCTTCCTCAATTCCGTAAATAGCATCAGAGAAATCTTTATCGTACGCACTCATTGCTTTTGCGATAGTCCCAGAAGCACCACCAGCCCTAAAAAAATTCCGAGCGGTCTCCTGTCCGGCACCTATTTCTGCAAAAGTTCCGTAAACATCTGTGTTTAAATTAATGCGAAGTGCTTTGGATTTTGTAGCAGGAACATTACTAATTTTCTGATCTCCTTTTAGAGTAATAGCCATTCTACTATTGTTTGTCGTATTGAAAACAAAGGTAGTAAAATTGATCCCCATCAGTCAATTTTTAACGTATTTTTGTCGGATATGAGAATTACATTTTTAGGTACAGGAACCTCGCAAGGCATCCCCATGATTGCCAGTAAAGACCCTGTTTGTATGTCTAAAGATCCCAAGGATCAGCGCCTGCGTTCTTCTATTATGATTGAGTGGGACAACGTACGCTACATTGTTGATTGTGGCCCCGATTTTAGACAGCAAATGTTACGAGAGAGTGTATTCTCTATTGATGGAGTTTTCTTTACTCATGAACATTCAGACCATACCGCTGGCATTGATGATTTAAGACCATTTACCTATAAGATGGGAGAAGTCCCTATCTATGCAATTGGGCGCGTTATTGATAATTTAAAAACGCGGTTTGCCTATATATTTGCTACCGAAAACCGTTACGCAGGTGCACCTAAATTACAAGAAAACAGATTAACAAATCAATCTTTAATGCTCAGTAGAGTTACAATAACACCTATTGAAGTAATGCACGGAAATCTTCCAATTACAGGATATCGATTTGGTGATGTTGCCTACATGACAGATCTTAAAACGATCACAGACAAAGAGAAGGAGAAATTAAAAAACCTGCATATTCTCATTATCAATGCTCTGAGAATAGATGAACATCCTACACACCTCAACCTCAAGGAAGCAATCGATTTTGTGTCAGATATCAAGCCCAACAAAGCTTACTTTACCCATATAAGTCACAAATTGGGATTTCATGCCTTGGTAGAGAAAGAGCTACCTGAGAACATCTTTTTAAGTTACGACGGTTTGCAGATTGAGGACTAGCAGTATGCAGTGTCTTGCGATCAAGTTGACGACCGAAGGTGCTAGAATTTTTCAATTATAATCTCTTGTCCATCCAATCGCGAAAGCTGTAGAAGTTTTGTGGCGCCACGCCATGTCCGACAGGATATTCGGAATAATCGCAATATAACCCCTGAGATTTTAAAAAAGGTTGACATTTTCGTGCCCACTCAACAGGAATCACCTGGTCGGCAGATCCATGAGACGCATAATAATCAGTAGTGATGCCTGAAGATATATGATCGGGCAGCAAATCATCAACTAAAAAGCCACTCAGCGCCAATACATGATTCACCTTGTTGATGTAATTAAAAGAATAAGCATAGCTTAAAATTGCTCCTTGGCTAAACCCCAATAAAAAAGTTTTTTTTGGATGGTATTTAGTTTGTAAGATATCTATCAAACGATCAATTTTGTGCAATGATTCTTTAGCCTGACCGATATCAGAAAATTTATTTTCGTTGGCATCAAAATTGATTTCATACCAACAGTAAGCGCCAAACCCCATACTTTGAGGAGCCCTTACACTAATAATTCTCAGTTGATGAGGGAGTTCCTCGGCAAAAGAAAACAAATCTTGCTCATGGCTTCCGTAGCCATGCAGGAGAACCAATAAAGGAGCGTGTTCTTGGTTCTCTTTGGGTTTGCGTTCTACATAGAATAATGATTCAGCCATGATTCAGCACTGATTTTTTATTTACAATAATCCCATAAACTCTTCCTTTTAAAGTTTTATCCAAGAAGGCTGAATTTTTTGAAGTGGATAAAATAGAACGTTCAGAAAAAATATACGATGTTTTAGGATCAAAAAGCGTTAGGTTGGCGTCTTGATTTTCACTGATCGAAGCACCTTTAATGCCAAAGATGGCCTTCGGATTGATTGTAATCGCATTGATAAGTGTTTCTAGATCAACAACTGAATTTACAGCGCCAAAAAAACTCTCAAGGCCAATAATGCCATTTTCTGCCAAGCTAAATTCCAACTTTTTATTTTCGATATCAATCGGGTGATGGTCTGAGGTGATCATATCTACAGTACCATCCTTTAACCCTTTTATAAGGGCTTTTCTGTCGCTCTCTGTCCGCAGTGGAGGAGTAACTTTTGCGCGACTATCAAAACCTTCCAGTTCGTCGTCGGTTAAAAATAAATGATGCGCTGCTACACTACAAGAAACATGGAGCCCTCTTTTTTTAGCATCTTTAATAAGCTGAACAGATGCAGCTGTAGATATTGTCGGAATATGTAATTTCCCTCCTGTATATTCCAGAATAAATAAGTCTCTGGCTATTTGAATGGTTTCTGCAAGCACTGGAATTCCTTTTAAACCTAAGCGAGTACTGTTGATCCCTTCATTAGCAATGCCTTCGCCTGCTATGGTTTTATTGATGGGAAAACTCATGACAAGAGCATCAAAATTCTGTGCATATAGCAGTGCAATTTTCATTAAATTATCATTTTCAATAGGCTTATTGTAGTCTCCAAAAGCAATGGCTCCAGATTGCTGCATGTCATAAAGTTCTGCAAGTTCTTGTCCTTTACTTCCCTGTGTCAGGGCTCCAATGGGATACAATTGAGTGGCACAATCATCTGATCTATGAATGACATACTTGACATCTGATTTAGCATCTATCACAGGATAGGTATTGGGATTTAATGCAATTGCAGTAAATCCACTCTTAGACGCTACTTCTAAACCTTTTGTGATGGTTTCTCTCTCCTCATAGCCTGGTTCACCAAAAGAAACACTCGTATCGAACCAACCTGAAGATACGTGCAGGTTGTCAAACTGAACAACTTGGTAATCTTCTTCAGATTCAATAGCGTCAGCTATTTTAGAAATGATTCCGTGTACAATTAAAATGTCTTTTGTTTGCCTGTGGTATGGGCTTGAAGCGTCTATAATCGTAGCCGATTTTAAGAGCGTGGTCATGGTTTGAAGAATTTTAAAATTAAAATTTCCAACAACAAAGATACAATAGCAATCGCCAAAAACAACTTCCAAAGCCAATGGACTTCATTTTTTTTGTTGATATCGTTAAAAAGTCTTTTTGTAGAATCATACATTTGAATGGAGGTATTCTTTTCTTTTAATGCAGACAAATCATGGAATTGAAGGATGCTTTCTTCTCTTTGAATGTTATAAGCTAGCGTGCTTAAAGTATCTTGCGATAATAAAACATGATAAAATCCTGCTGAACTAGGCTGCTCTTCAGTATTGAGTTGTACCTTTTTGCTGTACGATCGTTGCAATGGAATGAAAGATTCGTTTTGATTAGAAATACTTAAAATTGCATCTTTCCCAATGGTTGCAACAATTTCAATGTCATTTGATTTTTGCAGTCTGTAATAAGGTTTAGAAACTTTTAAGCTTTGTCGTCCAATATTATAAATGGTCGGAACTACAAGGGGAGAGTTCGCAAAGTTCGTTGTCTTAGAATTTAAAGGAGACGAAAACCAATAGACGTTCGCATAAGGATTTTTCAACTCCAGCAGAAAAGGAGTTTTATTTTCAAATTGGATAATGGCATCACCTGTTAAAGTATGCTCGTAGCTTTTTGATACAGATGGATACTGAAAGTTTTTTACGGTTCTTAAAAACACATCAGTGTATAGTGGATGATCAAAATTGATATCCGTGATCTTCAAGGAATCTGTTCGGATACCCTTAACTTGCCCATTTGTCAATTTTTTTAGAAAATTATTGTAAGAGGCGACTTCAGATGTCGGTGAAGGAACGATCAGTAAATGCCCCCCACTGGTCACGTATTTTGTAATAGCAGATTGGAAAACGCTAGGAAAACGTTTCAATTCGTTGAGGATGATTAACTGATACTCTGCGACCGTACTATAATTAACACGTTCTAATGGAGTATGGTTCAGTAAAAAAACATCCTCATCAAATATTTTTGAAAAGGTCTTGGATGATTTCCCTACGGTTAAAATACGGGTTTTTGTTTGTAAGTCAAGATGGAAATATAGTTGATTATCAAACAAGAAAATATCGTTAAAAGTTACTTTAACAAATCCCTTGAAATTGGTAGTTTTAGGAATAGAAAACGCTATATTTTTGACACTATCTTTTTCGATAGAGAAGGAGCGCTTACTAATTAGTTGATCGTCATTGTACAACGCAATTGGAATCTTTTCTTTTCGATCTCCTTGATTTTTAATTTGCACAGAAATAGAGATTTCATTTGTGCCAACTGCTTTAACAAATAACGTATCAATAGAAAGATTATCTTGTGCTGTTTTTGAGAGCTGAACTCCCGTAAAATCACTGTTTACATTTGTAAATACTTTTTTATCATTTATTTGAAAATCAGATATTAATATATTTTTATTTAGATCTTTAGTTGTATCTTTTGATTGTTTTTGAATTTCCAGCAAAACACGCTTAAAATTCTGAGGTTTTGGAGTAAAATCTAGCTGCTTTAATTGGGTGTCTAATTCTTTTTTAGAAATATTTTTAAAAATTTGATCATTTGTCATCAAAGTATAAGAATCAAATTCACTCGCATGATTTACGATTTCCTGAGCTACCATTTGAAGCTCATTGCCCTTATTTCCGTTGGTATTTAAACTTAACGAGTTATCTAAGTAGATAAAATTATGGTGTTGTTCACCTGATTTTTTTTTGCTGAAATAAGGTTGAGAAAAAACAAAAAGTAACGCTATAAGTCCTAGTGTTCTGATTCCTAAGATTAGCCACTTTTTTAAGGTTGAGCTCTTCCGAGTTTCTCGGTTGATCTTCTTTAAAAAGGCCACATTGGTAAATGCTACTTTTTTAAATTTTTGTAGCTGAAATAAGTGTATGATAACTGGTATCAATGCAAATACCAAAAAGTAAAATACCTCTGGATTTTTAAATTGCATCGTTCTTTTTCAAATCAATATTTTGCCGATTTTCCATTCGTGGAACTGTTTCGTATGAATGTTCGTAAGTCATCATTTGCTTTTTTTAGATCTTCACTTCTCAAGTACATCATATGTCCGCTTTGATATCCCTTAAACTCAAAGCGATCTTTCATGCGTCCACTCGGGTCAACTTGCCACATGGTGTATTTTGCATTGAAATATGTTGTTGCGCCATCGTAATAACCAGATTGAATCAACACTTTGAGGTATGGATTTTGTGCCATTGCCTTTCTTAAACCTTCTCGGACATTATTATTCCTTTGATCCCAAGGACTTACAGGGCCAAACACATGATATTTTACATCTGTTTTAAAATTTAAGTGTTCTCTAATGTAATAGTTAATTGCTGGTGTGAATGAATGCAACCATGAAGTTAATTCTGAGTTATAATCGGGTTTTTCACCGGCAATCCTCTTGTCTAAACCTCGATATCGAGAATCCAATCTTCCCACGGTGAAACCATCGGTATTTCTTAGGAGTTCTTTCCAAAAGTAACTTTTAGGCAGGTCTAAATTATGCTGAAGAATGACCTCTTTTTTAATCCCCGAGAAATAAGCTATTTTTTCAGCAACAACATTTCGCTCAGCATCAGAAATAAATCCTCCCTTCGCCATTGCTGGAATTAAATGATTGATAGCATACTCCTCGGATAGAGGAAGAATGTCCAGTAAATCTTTATTTTGCAACTCTTCGGATAGTCTTTTGTGATACCATGCCGCTGCTGTGAAATAAGGTAGATTAATGGCCGACTCTAAAGCACTACCAGTTCTCAAAACCTGATAATCTGCAGGAGAAACCATGATGACTCCATTCAGATACATCCATTGCCTGTTTTGTAATTCTGCTGCTAGCCCCATTACACGAGTCCCACCGTAGCTTTCTCCAATGATATATTTGGGAGATTGCCATCGGTTGTATCGAGTTATAAACGTATTCAACCAACTTGCCAAGTAGTTTACATCGGCGTTCACTCCAAAGAATTTAGAGCGATCAACTTTTTCTCCTTCTTTTACCACAGGCCTTGAATAACCGGTATTAACAGGGTTGATGTAGACAATATCTGCAATATCTAAAATCGAATTTGGATTGTCTTTCACTCCGTAAGGTTGTACTGGATATCCTTCATCATCAATGTGTAACACTTTTGGACCCGTATAGGCAATGTGCATCCAAACAGAGGCAGACCCTGGACCACCATTAAACGACATGATGATGGGGCGTTCTTGATAATTTTTGACATCTGTTCTCTGGTAATAAGTATAATACAATGAGGCGATGATCTCGCCGTGAGCATCCCAGACGGGCTGCATACCAGTGGTTGCCTTGTAACTTACTCTTTGACCGTTAATTATGGATTCATTAGTAGTGACTACTGAAGTATCTAAAGGAATTCGCTGATCTTGAGCATTTGCAAAGGAGCAGTTGAGTATTAAAAAGATGTAAAGAATTTTTTTCATAAAAAACGGTTTAAGCTCGGCTAAATTAACTGAAAAAAATGACTTTTGCTGGTGTAGTAGTTCGTAACACTCAGTAAAAATTTGTAAACTCACATCACTACTAGGCTATTAAATAGAAAAAATATATACTTTGTATGTCATAGCAAAACAGCATCTTTGTAGCATATATAAAATGCATACTAAATTTAGAAAATGATCTGCTTGCTATCGCAAATCCACACAGATCAGTCAACAGCGTGTATATCGCTGGCCTGTCGGCGCAACATACGCTTAGTTATTGGGCTTTCGTACTTTTTATTCAATATCCTTTTTTAGCTTTTCAGGATGTTGTCTTGAATCAAAAACAGTAATTATTTCTATTTCTTTTTGATCGTATTTAATTCTGTAATAAAATGTCGTTTGTTTAGTCACAACACATTTATAAAGATTATCAAATTCAGTAGATTTTGGACAACTTTCTGGATGAATTGAAATCTGTTCAATTTTATCTATTAATTTGGAAATAAATGTATCTTTTGTTTTTAAATTCCAATTTTCTGTAAGATATTCAGATAATTTTAGAAGTCTTTTTTCAGCAAGTTCAGATAAGAATACGTTCATTCACTGGGAAATTCTCTTTAAGAAAGATTCATAAGAAACTCTTTTGCCATTGTCAAGGTCTTCAATTCCTCTTTTAACTTCTTCTTGTTCTGAAATACTTAATTCATCCCAGAAATCCTTTTTTTCCTTCTTAACGAAATCAGATACTCGCTGGATAAATTCAGAGTTCTCATTTTCCAAAATGATTTTTAATAATTCCAATTTTGTTGCTTGTATATCCATTTTCTATAATCTAATCAAATTTACAAAAAACTTTCAATTTCAGTTCAACACTTGTATAAAGCCCAACGCCAGTGTAGCCTTCCCTTTCTACATTACCAACTTCTGCTTCAATAGTCTTATTTCTTTTAGACCAAATTGATTCGTAAGACCTAACAAAACGATAATTTTCAAAATTACATTCAAAAGCCTGTTCTACAATTTCATCTCGATAGGTTAATATACATTCGTGTTTCTCTCGTTGAGCAGGAATTTCAAAAATCATTCTTGACCTAAATTCAGGGTCATCAGGAATAATTTCTTCAAAACTAATTTCAGCTTTTTCTAGTCTTTCTTTTATTTTCTCAATTTTGTCTGTCATTTGCTCTTATTCTGACTAACGTAAAAATATTCTACTGATTATCAAATGCTTATGATTTTTATTTTTTTCACTCATTTTTTGCGTTAGCATGCGCACTAAAGACTTTTCTGGAGTCTATGGGGGATTGTGCCCAACGGTCTTGTGTATGAAACGTAGCGTATAAATAAACACTAACTTTTCGGATTTAGCACGAGCCGAATTTTTTATTTTTATGTTTAATTTTCTTTTATAAATATAACCAAATAAAAAATTTGGCGTACTTTGTAAATATACAAAAACCTCTCGAAAAGCCTGTAATAGCTATGTTTTATACACGTTGTTGTGCATAGTGCTTTTTCCATTCAGCTTGGTTTTTCAATGTTTGTTATTTAGTTCGGAACTGAGCGTTGGTAAGACATACTCTTTTGCAATTTTGGGCTTGCGTGTCGGCTGTAGCGAATTG
>CAXRAW010000056.1:0-13926 GCA_964228785.1 Flavobacteriaceae bacterium | reverse complement strand
TTATCAAGTTCTTTTGGATTAAAAGCAAAAGTTAATTCACTGTACCACTCATTTTTATTACTTTCTTTTAGCCTTCTGTTTGTTTTCCTTCTATTTTTTGCATAGCAGACAATATATTCATGACTTTCACTAATATCAATATCATTTTGAATTGACTGCCTTGCTTGCCATGGTATTTGTACCACAAAATTCTCCTCCCCAAAAACCTCATCACACAATTTTCTTAAATGATGCACTTCATTATCATCAATAGAAATAAAAATAACCCCATCTTCACGGAGTAATTGCCTTGCAATTAATAATCGGCTATACATCATATTCAACCAATTGCTATGAAAACGTCCGTCCGTTTCCGTATTGGTATCTATTTTATAACCGTTTTCGGTCATTTCAGCATCTTCCCAATATTCGGCCTTGTCTTGTTTCCAACTATCAGAATACACAAAATCTTTTCCTGTATTGTAAGGTGGGTCTATGTATATACATTTTATTTGCTCCCGATAACTGTTGCTTAGTAATTTTAATACTGCTAAGTTTTCTCCTTCAATTATTAGGTTTTCACTTTCGGTTGGGTTTACACTTCTTGCCTCATCATACACAAGCGTAGCATCAGTAGGAGTAAAAGCTTCTCTTTTGGCATTGCTTTTCCCAAACCATCTAAATTCGTAACGTTCTGTTTCGTTTACACTTTTAGGGTCAACTACTTTTTTGAGTTCGTTAACGTTCAGTTCGCCATCATTGGTAAAAAGGTCTGGCATTAACTTCTTTAATTGTTCCAATCGTTCTTTGTTCCAATCGTGAGATTGCACATTTTCCATTGGATTTTCTGTATTTTGTATCTCGTTGCTCATTATGCTTCTTCAATTAATGCGTTAATGTCTTTGGTAGCTTCTGTTTTAAAATATTGGTAATCTTTAACAGGTGCTTTGTAGTGTACTTCTACTCCTAATGTGGCAAAATGTTTTAAAGCACATTCAATTTTATAAATCTCACTTTCTTTCAATGCTTTTTTATTGTTGATGTCGTTTGTTCCTTTGGTTTCAATGACAAAGTAGAACTCACTCTCTTTCCCATCTCTCAAACTTTTACGTTTCATCACTATACCAAAATCGGGATTGTAATTTCCAATAGGAGTTGGAATTTTGTAGTAGGCAGGGAGCTTCATAAAACAAATGATTTCATCATCCAAATCTGCTCCTAAAGCAAAACTTCTTTCTACATCACTATCTGTAAGCATTCGGCTATAAAAACCTCTATTTGGAGTATCTCGATATTGAGAACTATCCACTTGTTTTACAAAGTCGTTAAATTCAAAAGGGAACGTTTCGTTTGTTAAATGATAATCTAAACCTCTTATCATTTCTTCCAATTCAATATTCTTAATTAAGACGGATGCTTGATGAATATACTGAGGTGGGTTTTTAGCGAAATTTTCGAGATTTGTTTCTTCTATAATTTTTATAGTTGTGTTATAGCTTAATCCTGTGTTTTCACTTATTTCTTTTACTAAATCCAACGCTGAAAAATAAGCTTTTAGTTTATAGTTTTCTTTACCTCCAAATTCATCTTCAATGCCTTCTTCTGAAATTGAACCAATGGTTCTACTACTTACTTCTGCTACATAATCAGCAATTTCAATAGTATTCAAAGCCTCTTGGCTTCTTTTAATCAAAGATGTTTCATCAAAACTTATGGTGTAATTTGTTTTCTTAGCTAAAGCATTCCAAAATCGTTTAAAGGCTTTATTAATGTTGTCATTTTCGCTACGCTTAAAGTGAACTTTATTTTGTTTTTCTCCTTTGTGTGTATGGGTCATTCCTGCACCTGCACCAGAGTCACCATAAACCTCTTTTATTTCCTCTTGATATTGTGTTACAAAAGTTTCATAAGTTTCATTTGGAATTACAGTTAGTTGATTAATTCGTTCATCATCACTCACATTTAACTTGTCATAAATACGTTGACCGTTAGTATCCACACAAATTCTTAAACCTCTACCAATTTCTTGGCGTTTTTTGATTTCTGAAAAAGAATTGCTTAAAGTAGCAATATTGAAGATGTTCGGATTATCCCAACCAACACCCAAAGCGGAATGAGAAAAGATAAATTCAATTTTATTGGAAACAGAATCACCATAAGAAACTAACCCCTCTTTATCTTTTAAAATAGCATCAAAAACGTCTTTGTTTTTACGCATTGAGGTTTCATTATCGGTAAATTCATTTTTTGTTGTTTTCGCAAAATAAGAACCTTGAATCATTTCAATATGCTCTGATGTTGGTTCTTTATTATCGTGAAATTTGGGATAAATGTCTTTGTATTTTTCAATGAAAAGGTTCTTGATAATAGGCTCATCACTTACATAGTTGGCAACTTTATCAATGAAAATAAGCGAAAGGCATTTTATCCCTTTTTCTTGCAGTTTTTGCTTTTTGGTAAAGTGGCGAAGTATGAGCCATTCTAATTGTAATGCCCAAATACTTTGAATGCTTCTAGAGTTTTGCTTTTCGAAAATCTCAACGCCATTATGAAAACTAACAGACCATTTTCCAGTCCTTAGGCTTTTGTTGATTCTGCTAATGGTATATTTTAAATAACTTGGGTTGTTCGTTACTTTCCCTAAGTTATCTCCATCTTTTAACCATTTTGTATTTTTGAATTCAATCTTTCCACTTGCTGATTGATGCCAAGCTCTAATTTTTGCTTGAATAAGATTTTTTCCGTTTTTAGTTTCTGATAGTTCCAATTTTAAAGTGGCTTCATCATTCTTTTCAGTGACTGTTAAAACTTCAATCTTTTTTACTAAACCTTGTTTGTAACTGTCGTAAGGAGTTAGACGATACGTTCTGTTTTTTACAACTTTATGAGTTGCTGAATATCTAATTTTAAAAAGAGGATTGAGTTTAGCAATTTGTTTAATGGAATTTGTCGTATCCATTCCTTCTTGTGGCTCGTCCATCATAATAATGGGGTTTGTTCGCCCAATTGCCTCAATAAAAGGAATGTTTGCAAAAAGGTCTTCTCTTTTGGCTTGGTTCAGAATTTTATCTTCCGAGTTGAAAGAAGCCAAGGTCATCACCATTATTTGTGGATGTTGTTCTTCTACAAAATTGGTTACTTTGTTCAGCCTTTTACTGCTGTATTCAAATGCCTTTGGCGTAAATCCATACATTTCTTCCAATTGTTTTTCAAAAGTTGAAAGTGTGCTTAAAACTCCTTGCCTAATAGCAACCGAAGGAACAAGGATGATGAATTTTGTAAATCCATAATGTTTGAACATTTCATAAATGGATTTGATGTAAACAAGGGTTTTCCCTGTTCCAGTTTCCATTTCTATGGTCAATTCTCGCACCTCTTCAAGTTTTGCCACTTCTTCATCAATTCCGTTTTCTAGCAAAATGGATTTGATGTTTTCTGCTAATTGCTCATTTGAGAGCGAACAAATATTTGAACGAATCCCATCAGTACAAGCATTATCAAAAGTGTTTTTGTTGTTTCCGTCAAATACATTCACAACGGATTTGATCGCGGTTTCTTGATATTCTAATAGTTCTAATTTTAATTCCATCAGTCTCCGCTTTTATTTTTATTGATGTATTTCATTTTCTGTTCGGCTACTTTTAGTGCCTTGCTTCCAAGTGCTTCATCTTTTATTTCGTATAATATTTTTTCACTCAAGTACTGAATAAGCAGATTGTCCTTATCTAAATCTAATATTTCAGCAAGCTTTAAGATTTGTTCTTTTGAAGCTTTTCGTTCGCTTCTTTCTATTTTACTGAGTATTGCAGTATCAATATCAAGTTTGGCAGAAACGTGTCGTAAAAGCAGTCCTTTTTTTTCTCTGTTTTCTCGGAGTATTTCGCCTATAGATTTGTTTTCTTTCATTTGTGAAATATCACTTGACTAATTACACTTGACAATTAATGTCAAATATATTCAGTCTTTTTGGATATTCAATGATTTATTCCGTCAAACTTATTAACAGTCAGGGAGCGGTGGAAAAAAATAGTTCTTTTAGTTTTTCAGGGTTGGCTTGTGTGTCGACGAAAGATCAAATGTGCTATTTGTGCAGTTGGTTTTCCGCCTTGCAGCCAACTACGATGTATGAGTACCATTGCTAAAAGAAAAACCCTGTGGTAAAGGTAATCCCAAATTTTCTAGCATTTTGTACATCTAGGTAATTTCCTCTAAAATTCAAATCTACTCGTAAAATTTTTAAAATGTTAGCTATTCCAATACTGTATTCGTAGTATGGGGTATTTTTGGGTGCTTGCAAATCAATTTGGGCGAGGTTATTTGTTGTATTCAAAAGAATATTCTCCTCAGATAATCGACCCCATACAGTTCTGAATCCGACTACAGTTCTTAGGTTTAGTTTTCTCATAAAGGGGATGCGTGCAAACAGGCGTCCGTTGAAATGATGTTCTAGGTGTAATGATGCATAGGTATCTGTTACAAACTCATAAAAATCCAACTGGTTAAAGGTGTTGAAAAAAGCAAAATAAGTTTGATTTCCAGGAACTACACTTAATAATGATAGCGGCACTTCTCCGAAGGTTTTCCCAGCTTCTAGAGATGTTCGTAATCTACCGAGTCCACCAATAAACCAAGGTTGTGTGTAAGCAAATTGTATCTTAGTATAGTCAAAATCACTGTCGAGAATACCATTGCTTCCTTTGGTGAGTTGAAGGAAGATATTTCTAAGTCGTTCTGCATTCGTGCGGGTTTCCACCCCTGATCCTGAGATTATTCTGCCTGGATAGTAGTTGGCGGTAACAATGGTTTCAAATTGATTGACACTGGAAGTAACCGTGTTGGTTACGGGATTGTTATAATCCAAGCTAAAGGTTGCTGATGCTGATTGCATTCTGCGATAACTTCCAGAGATACTGAAGACAACATTTCTTATTGGTTCCATTTGCAAACTCAGCATTGAAAGGTTAAGGTTGGTAAGTAAATTATTTTGACCATTATTCACAATAGAAGAAGAACCATTACTTCGTCCTAGAACATCGGTAGAGGCAGTAAGCGAAGCGCCAATTTGTTCTACATCACGGCGATTTCCTGCAGATATTATAAGACGTATTTTTTTATCCAACAGGGCTTTTGCCTGAATTCCATATTTAACTTTCTGATCTCTAAAACCATATGCTAAATACCCTTCTACACGCCAAGGATCGTTATAGCTGAAGTATGTTCGTCCGCCTGTTCGCAGTCTCATCCCCTCAACTGCGTTAAACCCAAATGTTGAGAAAATAGGACCGTAATCAAAGTCAATACGGTCAAATTCATAATATCCAGAAGATAGTGTAGCAATGGTATTGTAGAGTCGCTTGAACTTGGGTACTGTTTTTAATGTGTCTAGGAGTTTGTAAACACCTTTTTCATCTCTGTTTAGTGCCTCTAAACGATTGGTTTCCCAAAAACTTTCAGGTTGATTGTAAATGGATGTATCGTAGTTATACTGCTTTTTCTTGTAGAATTTCTCGTCTAGTTCTTCATTAAATTTATAATTGGTGTATAAAGTTGTTCTTTTTCCATAGAGCCCCTTAGATTTTTCTTTTTTGTTTAGGGCAAAATCGGACATGAAATAATCTCTTTTTAGCAAAAAGACAGAATCGTTTAAAATATCAAATTCTTGCTCGATGTAAATGTCTTTTACCCAGTTAATGTTGGCATTTTTGGATGCCTGCATATTGATCTCTTTAATAGCAAATGTTGAGTCGTTTACCCAAAAATCGCCTTTGAAGGTTAGCTCATTTTTTCTTCTAGGGTAATATACAATATTGTAGCACCATTTGTTTTCTATGTAGGCACTATCGGTTAGATAATAGTTGTAGTTCTGGATTCCTGTTCTGGATAGCGGGCTGATAAAACTCTTGTAGAAAAATTTGATGTAATTATCGTAAATGTTATAGTCGTTGTAGAGATCGTCAATAAAATCAATGATAGCTTGGTTGTTACTGAATCCTGTATTCTTATTTCCTTTGACGATTTCTTTTTCTTTGTTTAGAATATTGTCACCGTAAACCTCGGATACAGATTCATTTAGAAATACAGGGAGGTAGGTTTTCCCTGTAATTCTTGAAGTATCTACATTTTTGAATACGAATTCCATTCCTTTGAATAGCCTTCTTTTTTTAAAGGTGCTATCGATAGCGTTTAGATCAAATTCTACCTTCTGATATTTTTTATAGTGATATTGAGTAAATTTTTTCACACCGTTTTCTCGTTGTTTTACCCATATTTTTCTAAGAATATCAATGGCTGGATTATTTTTTTTTGGTTGTTTTCCAGAAACAATAACAACTTCGTTTAAGGTTTTTTCCTCTTCTTTGAGGATCAACTTTATATTAAAAGTTGCAATTTTTTTAAGGGGATATTCTTTGGTTTTGTAGCCAAGAAATGAGATGACTAAAGTCTTCCAGGTGTTCTTGGATGCTAGATAAAACTTCCCATTTTCGTCTGTGATGGTTCCCTCTACAGAACCTTTAAAAATTACATTAGCGTAGGCTATGGGTTCATTGTTTTCGTCAATAACATAACCGCCCACTTTGGTTTGACCAAAAGAAAACTTCAGTAACCAAAGAAGAAGGATAAACAATAAAGATTTCTTCATAAGACAGGAGATGTCATCAACAAATACGCTGATAAAACTACAATACCGCAAAGGTTAAGATACAATATTACTTATATAATACTTTTTTAACAGCCTTGATAATATCTCCGCTGTTGGGTAACCATGCTTCTAATAATACTGGTGAGTAAGGGGCAGGGGTGTCTGCTGTTGTAATTCTCTTAATAGGCGCGTCAAGGTAGTCAAATGCTTCGTTTTGAATTCTGAATGTAATTTCTGAAGCTACACTTCCAAATGGCCATGCTTCCTCTAGAATGACTAAACGATTGGTTTTTTTTACGGATGCTACAATAGCTGCGTGATCCATGGGTCTAACCGTTCTTAAATCGATGATTTCGATTGAGATTCCTTCTTTTTCTAGTGCTTCGGCTGCTTTGTAGGTTTCTTTAATAATTTTCCCAAAAGAAACTACTGTAACATCAGAGCCTTCTCTTTTGATATCTGCGACTCCTATGGGAATCATGTATTCTCCTTCGGGGATTTCCATCTTGTCACCATACATTTGTTCGGACTCCATAAAAATTACCGGGTCATCGTCGCGAATTGCAGCTTTTAACAGTCCTTTTGCATCGTATGGATTTGAGGGTACAATGACTTTTAGCCCTGGACAGTTGGCATACCAACTTTCAAAGGCTTGGGAGTGGGTGGCTGCTAACTGACCCGCAGAGGCTGTGGGACCTCGAAACACAATAGGACAGTTGAATTGACCTCCTGACATTTGTCTTATTTTCGCAGCATTATTGATAATCTGATCTATTCCTACTAAAGAAAAATTAAATGTCATATATTCTACAATAGGTCTGTTACCGTTCATAGCTGATCCAACAGCAATTCCTCCAAAACCCAGCTCAGCAATAGGGGCATCTACAACGCGTTTTTCACCAAATTCATCAAGCATTCCTTTGCTGGCTTTATAGGCACCGTTATATTCTGCAACCTCTTCTCCGATAAGGTAGATAGATTCATCTCTGCGCATTTCTTCACTCATTGCCTCACATATGGCTTCACGAAATTGAACTGTCTTCATGGATTTCTTTTAAATATTAAAAAAAGCAAAAATAGGAAAATATGAGTAAAAAAACATCAATAATCAAGATGTGTGGTGATCAAAGTTGATGTGTTTGATTACAGCGTGATAGTCAGGGGTTTTATCCTTTGAATGCTCTCGGATTTAAAATTTTAAAGCTTGACAAAATGTTATTGCTTTACAAGTTTAATTCCAAAAATTAATATAAAAACATTATGCATGCATAGTATTTTTTATTTATTTGTACTATATTCGTACCATTAAAACAAACGTAAAATTAAGAGAAACAAGCACGATTTTTCTAGTTGTTTTATTGGGAAATAATGAAGATGAGTGTGAGTTCTTACAATTCATTCAAAAAAATTTTAACTAAATGAAAATATTGGTATGTATCAGTCACGTACCTGATACCACTTCAAAAATTAACTTCACAGATAACGACACAAAATTTGATACAAATGGAGTGCAATTCGTGATCAACCCTTACGATGAGTTTGTGTTAACTCGTGCTATGTGGTTTAAAGAAAAGCAGGGAGCTTCTGTGACCGTTGTTCATGTTGGAAATACAACAACAGAACCTACACTTCGTAAAGCTTTAGCCATTGGAGCCGACAATGCTATTCGCGTCAATGCAGAAGCCATAGACGGACTTACGGTGGCCAAAGAACTGGCTGCTGTGGTTAAAAACGGTGGGTTCGATCTTGTGTTGGCTGGTAAAGAATCTAGTGATTACAACGGACAAATGGTGCCAGGGATGTTGGCAGCATTGACAGATTTTAACTTTGTAAATGCCGCCGTAGGGTTAGAGATAGATGGTACCAATGCAACCGTAGAGAGGGAAATGGATGGCGGTCACGAGACCATTGCTACCAATTTACCTCTAGTTGTAGGAGGGCAAAAGGGAATCGTTGAAGAGACAGACCTTAGAATACCCAATATGAGGGGAATTATGATGGCACGTAAAAAACCGCTCACCGTGGTGGAACCTGTTGGAAATTCCGTTGCAACTTCAACGAAATCATTTGAGAAACCATCACCAAAAGGAGCCGTAAAACTGGTAGATGAAAGTAATATTGACGAGCTCATTAATCTACTTCATACAGAAGCTAAAGTCATTTAGTTGTATTCAATTTTTTCAAACGATCACATTGCGTTAGTCGAAATGTGATTTTAAGTCCACTAATAAAATAAAAAATAGATCCTGTAAATTGAATCAGAAAGATAAAATCAGAAAATATGTCAGTTTTAGTATATGCAAGTTCAACAGACGGAAAATTTAAGAAATCAACCTTTGAAGTTGTTTCTTACGGAAAAAAAGTAGCAACGTTACTGGGAACAGATTTGGTAGCTTTAACCATCAATGCAGATAATGCGAGTGAATTACAACACTACGGGGCTGAAAAAATTCTAACCGTTCACAATGAGCAATTATCAGTTTTTAATGCTAAGGCCTATGCCTTATCGATTCAGCAAGCAGCTAAATCGAATGATGCCAATATCGTGGTTATTGATTCAAGTGCAGACGGATTATATATTGCACCACTTTTGGCTGTGGGATTAGATGCAGGATATGCATCTAATGTGATTGATGTGCCAGAAACCACAGACTCTTTTACGGTAAAGAGAAAAGCTTTTTCAAACAAAGGATTTAGTAATACAGTGATTTCCACCGAAAATAAAGTGATAGGACTAGCCAAAAATTCCTCTGGAATTTACGAGAATAAAGTAGCTGCCTCCGTAGAAAATTTTAATGTTTCTCTTTCTGATGATGATTTTGGAGTACAATCAACACATATCGCTAAGGCATCTGGCAAAGTAACGATTGCAGATGCAGATGTGGTAGTTTCTGCCGGTAGAGGACTTAAAGGTCCAGAAAACTGGGGCATGGTAGAGGAACTTGCAGGGGTATTAGGTGCCGCTACTGCGTGCTCTAAACCAGTTTCTGATCTTGGATGGAGGCCACACAGCGAGCACGTAGGGCAGACAGGAAAACCTGTGGCTTCTAATCTCTATATCGCCATTGGCATCTCGGGAGCGATTCAACACCTAGCAGGTGTTAATGCCTCTAAAGTAAAAGTGGTAATCAATACCGACTCAGAAGCTCCTTTCTTTAAAGCAGCAGATTATGGGATCGTTGGGGATGCTTTTGAGGTTGTTCCACAATTAATTAGCAAACTCAGGGATTTTAAAGCACAAAACTCATAAATTTTAGTAAATTGTACCCCGTGGATAGGGCTGTCTAGTCTTGGTGATTGCCACAGCTTAGACAGTCCTTTTTATTGACGTAAAGACAAATGAGTTTAATTCAACTAACCATCAAAGGGATTTCATATAGTCAGACTCAAAGTGGAGCTTACGCACTTGTTCTCAGTGAAATGAACGGAAAAAAAACTCTTCCAATTATCATTGGAGCATTTGAAGCCCAGTCCATAGCGATAGCACTTGAAAAAGAGATCAGACCTCCTAGACCTCTTACTCATGATTTGTTCAAAACCTTTTCTGAACGATTTGAAATTCGTGTAAAACAAGTAATTATTCACAAACTAGTAGATGGAATTTTCTTCTCTAGTCTTATTTGTGAAAAAGACGGTGTAGAAGAGATTATAGACACGAGAACTTCAGATGCCATCGCCATTGCAGTCCGCTTTGAAGCACCGATATATACCTACGAAAACATTTTAGACAAGGCTGGAATCTACTTAAAGATAGAGGAGGAAATTGAAATAAAAGAGCACTTGGATTTAGAGTCAGTAGAAGTGACCCTAGACAGACCAGTAGAAAAATCCGAAATTTCTCTTCTTACATTAAAAGAGTTACATGAAAAGCTCAATGAGGCTGTTGTGAACGAAGATTACGAATTAGCAGCGAAAATTCGTGATGAGATCAGTAAGAGGTCCAAGTAAAGCAATGATCCAAATTTCCTTACTATAACTGAGTTGAGTAAACGAAACAAAAGTAAAATAATCAATAGGAATTCATCAATCGACTATCAATACAATCCTCAGAATAAAACCTTTGTAGAGGGATCGATCAAATAAAAATCAGTGTCCTAATGAAAGGAAATAATTAAATACCAAATGGCCAGTGTAAATTTAAACGAGTGAAAAAAAATATTCTTCTTTTTCTTTTTCTCGCCAGTACTATTGTTTTCTCTCAAAACATCGAGCAGAATTGGCGATTTTCATCAATTCAAAAAGAGGGTAAAGAACTTTTTGAAATAGACAAGAATGATGTTTTTTATCTAAAAGAAGGAAAGTTTTATTACTCACTATTGGCGAAAAATAGGTTATATGCTGAGGGATTTTACAGTTTTGATAAAAATCAACTATTCTTCACATATACTACGCCTGTTGATACCATTAGGATTTACAATGTAGAAAAACTCTCCTCTCAAGAACTTATTATCAGTGAAACAAACGGGGTTAGCTATCATTTTGACAAAGAAAAATCTCACCATTTTGATGATAAAGTGAATAAATGGCAGTTATATAAAAGACAAACTTTTAAAAATACTACAGATAGTATCACAAGTGACATTCCATTTGAAGCAGGAAAGGAATTTTTAAACTTACAGTCCGACGGGAGATACACTTCAATTCTTGGAAGCCAATTCAAAGAAGGGTACTGGTTTCAAAACCACAATTTACTGGTTTTCAAACAAAAAACTCCAATGGTTATTGATATTTACTACAAAATTGTTGAAGAAAGCGATTCTGATTTAAAAATCATCCAAGGAAATGAAATTTGGCATTTTGTTTCTCAGAAAAACCCCAATTTTATTGCAAAGAATCTTTCTAACGATACAATTATTGAAAGTCAGGGAATATCAATAATAAGTGTGTCGAGAGGTGTTTTGGGAATGATCGTATTACTATTGATAGCTTTCTTATTGAGTTCCAACAAACGGGGAATTAACTGGAAAACTGTAGGTATAGGTCTGTCATTTCAACTGATCATAGCCCTAGGTGTTTTAAAAATTGATGTTGTAAAAAATGCTTTTGAAGCCATAGGCAAAGTTTTTGTGAAAATTTTAGATTTTACAAGATCTGGTAGTGAGTTTTTGTTCAATGGAGTCATGGATGTTAACTCTTACGGATTTATTTTTGCCTTTCAGGTATTACCAACCATACTATTTTTTTCTGCATTAACTTCTTTGTTATTTTACCTTGGTATTATTCAGAAAGTGGTTAAAGCACTGGCGTGGCTGCTTTCTAAGGGACTAAAGATCTCAGGAGCAGAGAGCCTGTCTGTAGCAGGGAATATTTTTTTAGGACAAACCGAAGCACCACTATTGATTAAAGCATATCTAGAGAAAATGAACCGCTCTGAGATGCTATTGGTGATGATAGGTGGAATGGCAACCGTAGCTGGAGCAGTACTGGCAGCCTATATTGGATTTTTAGGAGGAGATGATCCTCTACTGAGATTGCAGTTTGCTAAACACCTACTTGCTGCTTCAGTAATGGCAGCCCCCGGTGCTATCGTGGTTTCTAAAATACTTTACCCTCAGACAGAAAATGTTAACACAGATGTAAAAGTGTCGTCAGAAAAAATAGGCTCTAATGTACTAGATGCCATTGCCAATGGAACTACCGAGGGATTGAAATTAGCTGTTAATGTAGGAGCCATGCTGTTGGTCTTTGTAGCAATCATAGCGATGGTAAACGGTATCTTAGGTGGAATTGGAAGTTTTGATGGAATTGAATACATTGATTGGCATTTTACATCATTAAATGAAACGATAGCAGCCAATACCATCTATGAGAAACTGTCTTTAGAGTTCTTACTAGGCTATATCTTTGCACCCTTAATGTGGTTAATTGGAGTGTCCTCAGAAGACATGACATTGATGGGGCAGCTATTGGGAATCAAACTAGCTGCCAGTGAATTTATAGGATATATCCAATTAGTAGAACTCAAAGATGTGGCGAGTGCTACCCATTTAACATATAACAAATCGGTAATTATGGCAACCTATATGCTATGCGGTTTTGCCAATTTTGCATCTATTGGAATTCAAATAGGAGGAATAGGTTCTCTTGCTCCTGATCAGCGAAAAACACTATCAGAATTTGGGATAAAAGCCCTCATAGGAGGGACTATCGCCTCACTGATGTCGGCAACTATAGCAGGCATGATTATTGGCTAGTATATAAACAATTCGTTGATAACTTTATCAGAACATTGGAAGCTTCAATTCAAATAAATTGACACTTTTTTTAATTTAGTATCGAAAAAATCACGAAGGGTTTATGAAGCAATATCACGATTTAGTAAGACATGTTTTAAAAAATGGAAACGAGAAAGGAGACAGGACAGGAACGGGAACTAGAAGCGTCTTTGGCTACCAGATGCGTTTTGATCTAGGTGAAGGTTTTCCGATGGTTACCACCAAAAAACTCCATTTAAAATCCATCATCTATGAGTTGCTGTGGTTTATTAAAGGCGATACCAACATAAAATATTTACAAGATAATGGTGTACGGATTTGGAACGAATGGGCAGACGAGTACGGAGATTTAGGACCTGTATATGGGCATCAGTGGAGAAATTGGAATAGCGATGATGTAGATCAATTAAAAGAGGTGATTAAAACCCTAAAAAGCAATCCGAATAGTAGAAGAATGATGGTGTCTGCATGGAATCCAAGTGTGTTGCCAGATACTTCAATTTCCTTTGCACAAAACGTAGCAAACGGAAAAGCAGCCCTACCCCCATGTCACGCGTTCTTTCAGTTTTACGTTGCAGAAGGAAAATTATCCTGTCAACTCTACCAGAGAAGTGCAGATATTTTTCTAGGTGTCCCTTTTAATATTGCTTCCTATGCTCTATTTACCATGATGATCGCTCAAGTTTGTGGATATCAGGTAGGTGAATTTATTCATACCTTTGGCGATGCTCATATCTACAACAATCACATAGAGCAGCTAGAATTACAACTCTCCAGAACACCCAGACCACTTCCAACAATGAAGATCAACCCAGAGGTAAAAAGTATTTTTGACTTTACTTTTGACGATTTTGAATTACTACACTACCACCCACACCCTCATATCAAAGGAGCCGTAGCCATATAAAAAATGAGTTAGTGACGACGCTCAGCAATCTTGCAACTTCACGTTTTTTAAAAGATAACCTCAGGCTTTATCCATATAACCTAGATGACATTTAAGGGCGTTTCCCTGCGGGTCGCACTATCCGCTATATCTTTTTTGCCTGTACAGGACAAAAAAGGATGCCGCTGCTATTGCTAACGCGGCAT
>CAXRAW010000055.1:0-18734 GCA_964228785.1 Flavobacteriaceae bacterium | reverse complement strand
TTGAATTGTGAATTTCCTGTGTCTTCCCATGATAGAAAGATACAAAATATGTATCTCATTTTAAAATAGATTTGGTATGAGATGATAATTAGCTGCTCGTATGCTCTCAAATTTGATACGCTGTTTTTCAGTTAAGTTTTCTTGGTTTTTCAAAAGAGTATATCTGCTATTTTTCAACTCTTGATGTTGTTTGACTTCTCGTCTTCGAATTAGGAGCACGGTCATAGACCCCGCATAAATCAAATGTCTTTGGACACCATGCTTGTTTGCCAACATGCTCTATATCTATAAACACTTCCCTGTCTTTATAGTTCGAACGAACAGTAGTAACTCGCCAATTTGTATCTAAATCTAATAGTAAATCAAAAAATTGTTCAGTAAATTCTCGCATAATGTATGTTTAAACAAAAATACAATTCCATTATTTTTGCGGTAGAACCAATTAAATTTCTACTGCTTCAATCCATTTTCTGGCATTGACGAATGCTTCCAACCATGGAGAGACTTTGTCTTTTCTTCCCTCTGGATAATAAGCCCAATTCCATTGAAAGGTGGATCTTTCGATGTGCGGCATGGTAACCAAATGGCGTCCAGTAACATCACACATCATAGCGGTATTAAAGCTAGATCCGTTCGGATTATGAGGATATTCTTTGTAAGAATATTTAGCAACAATATGGTATTGGTCTTCTTTGAGGGGTAAGCTAAACTTGCCTTCACCATGAGAAATCCACACACCAAGGGTAGCCCCAGCTAAACTAGAGAGCATTACAGAATTATTTTCTTGAATTTTTACTGATGTAAATGCACTTTCGTGTTTTCTAGAGTCGTTGAAGGTCATTTTTCCATGGACTGGATGGTCAGGATTGATTAGATCGAGCTCCATCCACAATTGGCAACCATTGCAGATTCCTACACTGAGCGTATCTTTGCGTTCAAAGAAATTTTTCAGGGCTTTATTTGCTCGATCATTGTATAGAAAGGCTCCAGCCCATCCTTTTGCAGATCCCAAGACGTCTGAGTTAGAAAAACCTCCAACAGCTCCTATAAACTGTATGTTTTCAAGTGTTTCTCGACCAGTGATCAAATCCGTCATGTGAACATCTTTGACATCGAATCCTGCAAGGAACATAGCATTGGCCATTTCACGTTCTGAGTTACTTCCTTTCTCTCTGATGATAGCGGCTTTAGGTCGGTATTTTAAGTGATGAACCTCAGGGAGCTTCCCAGTGAAATGATTGGGAAATTTGAATTGTAGTGGTTGATTTTTATAGTTTTGATATCGTTCCAGTGATAGGTTTCCAGCAGTCTGTTGTTGATCAAGGAGGAAGGAGGTTTTATACCAAATATCTCTGTATTTAGAAACGGACAAAGAGTAGTTCATACTGTGGTTTTGAATGTTTAATTGGTCGCTGTTTGTAACAATTCCAATTTTAACAGCATAAATGCCTTTATCAGTAAAAACTTTTTCAATAGAATTGTCATAAGATTGAATTACGACACCTGTATTTTCGGCAAATAGCATTTTGACACAGTCTTGCTCTTTTAACCCTGTAAGATCTAAATTAGCTCCTGTCTTTGGATGAGCAAAACACAATTCTAAAAGTGTTGTTATCAATCCGCCTGACGCTACGTCGTGTCCAGCTGCAACTTGTCCATTTTTTATGAGTTGCTGTATGGTATTGAATACTGTTTTTAAGTACTTAGCATCTTTAACTGTTGGAGTTTGATTTCCAATTTTATTGACGATCTGAGCAAAAGAGCTTCCGCCTAATTTAAAATTATCTTGAGAAATATTGATATAATAGATTGATCCAGCACTTTTCTTGAATACTGGCTCTACAATTTTGGTAATATCGTTACAATTTGCAGTTGCTGAAATAATGACCGTCCCAGGAGAAATTACTTCTTCATTTGGATATTTCTGTTTCATTGATAACGAATCTTTACCTGTGGGAACATTGATTCCCAGATCGATAGAGAATTCTGAAACAGCTTTCACTGCTTTGTACAATCGTGCATCTTCACCTTCATTTCTGCATGGCCACATCCAGTTGGCCGATAAAGAAACGGATTGGAGCCCATTTTTTAGCGGAGCCCAGACAATATTTGTTAAAGCTTCAGCGATCGAATTTCTACTTCCTGCGATAGGATCGATTAGACCAGAGATAGGGGAGTGCCCTATACTGGTAGCTACGCCTTCTTTTCCTGTATAATCTAGGGCAACTGCTCCTAAATTATTTAAGGGTAGTTGCAACTGTCCAACACATTGTTGTTTGGCTATTTTTCCACCTACACACCGATCTACTTTATTTGTTAGCCAGTCTTTACAGGCAACAGCTTCTAACTGTAATACTTCCGAAAGGTAGGTTTCTAGGAGTTGCCAATTGAAGTTGACAGGATCGTAGTTCCTGTTTGTAGTGCGGTCATTCATCACAGTTTTAGGTGAGGAGCCAAACATATCTTCCAATGCTAAATCCATTGGTTTATTACCTGTTTTTGAGGATTGAAAGGTAAATCTATGATCTCCTGTTACATGTCCCACTTGATAGATAGGCGAGCGCTCTCTATGGGCAATTTTTTGCAGTGTTTCTAGATGTGCTTCGGAAATAACCAATCCCATTCGTTCTTGAGATTCATTTCCTATAATTTCTTTGTCAGAAAGGGTAGGGTCGCCAATAGGAAGTTGATTTAAATCAATTTTTCCTCCAGTTTCTTCTACTAGTTCAGAAAGACAATTTAGATGTCCGCCCGCACCGTGGTCGTGAATAGAAACAATAAAATTTTCCTCATTTTCAACCATTCCGCGAACAGCATTGGCAGCTCTCTTCTGCATTTCTGGATTGGAGCGTTGAACAGCATTTAGCTCGATTCTTGTTGAGAATTCTCCAGTATCTGCTGAGGAAACTGCTGCTCCACCCATTCCAATGCGGTAATTGTCTCCTCCTAAAATTACAATTTTATCGCTTTTTTTTGGGGTTTCTTTTTGTGCTTGAGATGCTTTACCATACCCAATGCCACCGGCCAACATAATTACTTTATCAAACCCAAGTTTACGTGTATCTTCTTCGTGTTCAAATGTGAATACAGAACCTGTGATTAGGGGTTGTCCAAATTTGTTTCCAAAATCAGAGGCGCCATTGGATGCTTTGATTAGGATATCCATAGGAGTTTGGTATAGCCACTGTCGTTCTTCTAAGTTCTCCCAAGAGCGGTTGTTTTCTAGTCGAGAATATGATGTCATGTAAACTGCTGTTCCTGCTAAAGGAATAGATCCTTTTCCTCCTGCTAGCCGGTCTCGAATCTCTCCTCCAGAGCCTGTTGCAGCTCCGTTAAAAGGTTCTACAGTTGTGGGGAAATTGTGGGTTTCTGCTTTTAATGAAATGACCGACTGAAATTCTTTTGTTTCGTAAAAGTCGGGAATATCTGAGCGTTTTGGAGCAAATTGTACAATTTTTGGGCCTTTGATAAAGGCAACATTGTCTTTGTAGGCAGAGACAATATCGTTGGGGTTTTGCTTGGATGTCTCTTTGATCATCTTGAACAGGGAGGAGGGCTGCTCCTCTCCGTCAATTACAAAGGTTCCGTTAAAGATTTTATGTCGACAATGCTCTGAGTTTACTTGTGAGAATCCAAATACTTCAGAATCGGTTAGTTTTCGACCAATGCGTTTGGAGAGTTTGTCTAAATAGGAGATTTCTTCATCACTTAGAGCTAGTCCTTCTTGTGTATTGTAGGTGGCAATATCATCTATTTCTATGCTAGATTCTGGCTGTATATTGATGGTAAATGTTTCTTGATTTAGTCCATTAAATTTCTGAAGAATCATTGGATCAAAGCCTGTAAAGTCTTTTGTTGTTGCTTGAAATTCTTCGATTCTTAAATTTCCACTAATGCCCATATTTTGGGTAATTTCAACAGCATTGGTACTCCATGGTGAGATCATTGCTACTCTGGGGCCAATAAAAAAGGCGCCTAGAGACGCCGCATTGATTTTCTTTTGATTGCCAAAGAGCCATGTTAATTTTGAAATGTCTTTTGATGAGAGTTCTTCGTTTGTTTGAATTGCAAATACCTTGTCATTTTCATTTCCAAAGAAGTGGATCATTTTTAACGAATTAGAATGTTCATGTTTGAGTATAAAATTAGAGTTTTCGATTGTATTTTTCATTGATGGTTGATAGTTTTTTTTGATTTTATAAAGCATTTATTAACAATCATTCTGTTGATGCTGGTTTCTGCTTTATTATTGTAATGATATGGTATTTTAGTGCTGCGTTAGCGATAGCAGCGGCATCCTTTTTTGTCTTTGCAAAACAAAAAAGATATAGCGGATAGCGCGACCCGAAGGGGAACGCCCTTGTATAAAAGGTTCTAATTCAATTACTTTTTTATCATTTGTTCAAGTTTTATGAATGGCTGCATGATATTTATATGATGGAGTATTGTAAACATCAGCTTGGTTTATTTGTTTGTCGTATTGTATCATTTTCTGAACTGCAGGTCTGTATCATTATTTTACCTATGTGATTTGAGAAGTTGATTTGGTTCGTTTTCTTAGGTTTTCTCCATTAGAGCCATATAAAAACCATCAAACCCTGACTTGTGGGCTAATATCTTTTGATCTTTTATTAAAGTAAAGTCTTTTCCTTCATTTGATGTGAGGAATTTGTCAACTTGATGTTGGTTTTCGGAGGGCAGAATAGAACAGGTGGCATAGACTAATTTTCCACCAGATTTTACCATCTTTGAATATTGCTGAAGAATTTGCTGTTGCACTTCTTTAATTTGATCGATAAATTGTGGTTGTAGTTTCCATTTAGAATCAGGGTTTCTACGCAATACACCCAATCCCGAGCAGGGAGCATCTATTAATACTCGGTCTGCTTTACCGTAGAGTTTTTTGATGGGTTTTGTTGAGTTAATCACGCGCGTATCTACATTGAAAACTTTATTTCTTTTTGCACGTATTTTCAATTTCTTTAGTTTACTCTCATAGATGTCCATGGCAATGATTTGTCCCTTATTCTTCATTAAAGAGGCAATATGCAAGGTTTTTCCTCCTGCGCCAGCGCAAGCATCTACGACTTTCATCCCTGGTTCTACCTCTAAATACTGAGCGACGAGTTGTGAGGATGCATCTTGAACTTCAAAAAAACCTTGTTTAAAGGCATTGGTTTTGAATACATTTGCTCGTTCTGTTAGTTTTAAGGCGCTGTTATAGCCCACTATTTGTTTGGTATGAATATCTTCTTTAGAAAGTAGCTTTTGTAGTTGTTCTCTGGTGGTGTTTAAGGTATTTGTTCGAAGGATGACTTCGGCTTTTTTGTTTAGGGCTGCTAATTCCTTGTCCCAGATATTTTCTCCCAGTTCTTTTAAACATATTTCGTCCATCCAGTCGGGAATGGATTCTCTTAGTTTCCTGATTTTAGAGAGTTCGTCAAACCGTCCTTTGATACGTCGTTTAGGAGTGGGTTCTATCTGCTTCCATTCGGGCAATTGAATTCCACGTAGGACACACCAAACTGAAAAGAGTCGCCATAGATTTGGACGACTGAAAGGAGCTTTTACCTCTGCAATCTCGGCATATAGGCGTTTCCAACGAACAATCTCATAGGTGGTTTCAGCAATAAATCTTCGATCTCTACTGCCCCATCTTTTGTCTCTTTTTAGGGCTTTTTCTACCGCCTTATCTGCATAAATGTCATCATTAAAGATTTCATGCAAGCTGTCTATCAATGTAAATACGAGGTTTCTGTGGAGTCTCACTGTGAAGTTTTCTGAAATACGAAAGTAGGATTAATTTTTCTGTTTGGTAAAGTCTTTAAAAATTACTTTTCTTCGTTTTTCTACAATATAAAAAGAGAGGTAGGCTGCATCTTGATTATTCCTTAGCTTAACAGATAAATTATTTCTTGTAATCTTAAATCGATCACCTAGAATTCCTTCATCCATGGTAATTGTGTATTGACCAAACGGCAGGTAAAACTCAAATTGTCCTTTTGAATTGGTTAGTGCATTGTAAACTTTACCGTCATTTGTAGCGCTAATTTTTATACGGGATAGATCTAGCGGTTTCTCATCACTCACCGCAATCTTCTGACGATCTATAATCACATCTCCATAAACCTTTATCCCCCGAACAAACGGAATGTATGTGATACCATTTGTATTAATATGAATAGAATCCTTTACATTAGGGAACCATCCGTTTAATTCTTCCAGCGGTAATACTTCTAATTTATATGTATCAAATTTTAGATTTTTCATGTAAGCCTCTCCTTCAAAGTTGGTTATGACTTCGTTTTTATTCAGTTTAATTACAATGTTTTGGAGGCTAGTTTCGTCTTTTTCTTTGATGCCATTTCCGTTTACATCTAGGAAAGAAATTAATTTAGTCGATGCAGCGATCTTTTCTGTAAATGGGAGAGGGATTCCAAACTCTTTTCTCAAGTTAAAGTTAAGATTAAAATTACTGTTAACACTAGGGCCACTATTTATTTGGTTTGGATTATTAATGTCAAAAATAGAACTGAAATCGCTTGTTGTATAGATGTAGTTGGTACTGATACCAAATCTCCATCCAGAATTGGTGAAGTAAAACAATTGGGGAAACAAGCTAAAAGTGTGATTTTTAAAAATATTATTGAAACTGTAGATTAGATTTGACTCTAGGGTAAAGTGTCTATCTTGAAAAAGATATTGATTTTGAAGCGATAGTCTAATAGATTGAGGGGTCGAATATGCACTTTGATTTTGCTGAGATGAGATGGATGAAAATGTCCCTAAGTTGTACCTCGCTGTAAAATTCCACGTTCTGTAACGAAGTAAACTATTGGCTTCAAAGCTAAAATATTCTTTAGGATCAATTTGATTTTTTGGTTTGGCATATCCTGCTCTGAAGAAGACCGATGAGAGTAAGTTTTTATCCATGTTAAACAAGGCGTATCTAAAACTTAATCCTCTAATTACGAATGAATTATTTGGGAAATCTCTATATTCATAGAAAACACCAGGCTGATATGACCCTGATTGTGTTTTTTTAGAAAAAGTCACATTCGTAAAAAAATTCTCTTGACTGTATTGAAACAAGTTAGTACTATTACTATAAACACTTATTTTTTGATAATTTCCTAAAAATATACTTTTCCAATCTTTGGAGATATTATAGGATAATCGTTGGTTAAAAAACATTCGCTCATTTGTACCATTGCTAAAATTACGATCGTTGAATCTAAAACTAAAATTAGATATTAACTTTTTTTTGAGCAAAGAAGTTCCATAATTTGCTCCTACAAGGAAACCATTGTTACTAATTTCATTGCCGTTATTTTCAAATTTCGAACGATTATAACCTCCTAATACTGAGAGGTTATGAATGTCTAAGAACCTTATAGAAGGTTGAACAGAAATGATGGTAGATTTTCTATTGACAAAATTATTACTATTTCTACCGATTGCAGCATTTAACCGAATATTTTCATCATATTTCATACGATACCAACTTCCGTAGCTAATGATACTATTGTTACTGTTAAACAATCCATTTGAGCTTGTGTAGAAGGCTCCAACTAGATGTTTCTCATTAAAGCGGTATGTGGTTTTGAATCCTTTTCCAGTGGAAGAAGCACCAATCATTTCTCCGTTTACTTGTCCTATTTCTATGGTTTTTTTTTGGTCAAAATAACCAACATACCATGGAGCATTTTTAAAGACATTATTAGTAAAAAAACTATTACTGTAATTTAGTTGGGTAAAATAAATTAGGTTCGAATTTTTATCTAACTGCTTAAATCCTTGGAAGTTGAGGGATAAGAAAGTTCTATTGTCTAAAATATTTTGAGCATTCAACTCAACAATCATGGGTAGGTGATCATATCCGAAACGATTTACTTCAACCTCATTTGGTAATTTTACAAAGTTCACTTTAGTTCTTCTCTTGGACGAGTTGTTTTGAACTTTTGTTGGCTCACTACTATTTATAAATAAAACCCTTGTAATTCTTTGTCTATTGGTAACAGGGGAAAAGTTATTGATTGAAATTCTTTTTTTGTTTCTTTCATTAAAAACAGTGGCAACAGCTCTGTAAGAAAACTCTTTCTGTTCACTGGCTTTGAGGGTAAAAGTTTGACTAAAATCTTTGATTGGTCGAGACAGTGAATCTGCAATGATCAGATCTTTTCTTGGGATGGTAAAATTGAAAAAAATGTCTTGATTATAGTTACCATTATTTTCAATAGAAAAATTAAATTGTCTTTCATTTTCATCATTTTTGAAATAGAATGTGGTATTGTTTTCTAATCCTATTCCCCATGCAATTTTCTTTACAGTAGTGAGTGTAAAAAAATTATTTCCAATTTGTTGTCCATCTTTATCAATGACAAATGCGTTGATTACGATTTCTGTATTTCCACTAATTTCCTTTGATGGTGAAATGATGATGGGGACATTCATTGTATCTTTAGGTTGAACCTTATACACTTTGTCGATGTCGTCAATCCGTGTCCATTTTTTTGGAAAGGTTAAGTCAACCACAAAATCAACGGCAAGTTCACCATGGTTAACTACTTTAAGTACATTAGAAATAACACTTGCTTCTTCCAGTTTAAAACTAGGTTTTGTAAATTTTGTAGAAATATCTCCAAATCGGACAAACAGGATACTGTCTTTTTGTTCTAGATTTGGTTTATTTTGAGAAAAGGTTAGTTGATTGCTTATCAGAAAAATGAATAAACAAGCAAAAATATGAGGGCATGGGTGGGATAAACAACTTTTCAATGTGATTAGTTTTCTTCTAATCGAAAACGAATATTTAGGTTATAAATACCGGGGTTGAATCTAACTCCTGGATTTAGTCTTATATCTATATCAAAATTAAATTCGTCATAATTAATTAGGTAACTTCCTGGTCCGTTCACATTTGTAGTGCAACTTCCAGCACTGACAATATTCCCTATTTCTTCTCGTATGATCTCCAAGATTTCATTAGCATTGTTAAAACTTCTAAAGATATTATCATATAAAGAAGTAGCACAAGCATTTCTTACTCTTACTTCCAAAAGATCAATGGTAGGGTTTGAACCAGCTCCATTTCCATAGTTCGTAACTTCTTCCCATTCGTTGAGGGGTGTTCCAGCTCCAGAATTATTTTCAATAAACATTTTTAAATTCCACGAACAAAGTGGATCTGGAATTGTTTTATCTTCAACGATTACACGTATTCTAGTAACACTGTTGATGGTAATTCCTCCGATATATTTTGTAGCATCGTCAAAAATAACAATCTGGTTTACAGAAGTGTTAGGTACTATGGATACCAAGCCACAATGATTTTGAGCTAGGACGTAATTACACCACAATACACATAGAAAAGAGAATACTTTTTTAATCATGAAGTTTACTTGACACTTGAAAAGGATGTAACTCGTATGAGTTACATCCTACACCCTAGTGATAAAATTTAGATAACGATCTATTGATCTTCTAGCAAAATATATTGTACATACATAGTATATACTCCAGGTTCTGCATAATTACCTGCACCATTTATGCTAACTATATCTTGTGCAGTAGTTCCGTCTGCACTAGAAGCATTAGGGAAAATTGCTGGTAACCCAGGTAGAATTCTGTAATCTATTGTATAGTAATAGTCTGATGTGGTTCCTGTTTGTGTTAAGTACGATCCTCCAGGCATAAAATCACCATCACCCGTTGAACCAAAATGACCAGCAATATACTTGTCAGCAGCAGTCGGAGGTGTAATACTTCCATCGGCGTTGGCGAATAAACTGTTTGCGGTACTTACTGCTCCATTTGGAGAAAATGCAGCACTATAGTCTGTATTTATAGTTCCTGCGTTAGCAGCATTAGCATCTCCACTGTTTGGTTGGGATTGTCTTAATTCCAACAAACTCAAGGGTAATTGGTTAATAGCGTTTGCATTGTCATTGCCATAATCAATCTGCTGATCCCAGAATCCAGCAGCCGTTGCTCCAGAAGACCTACCAACTGCATATAAGTCCCAGCTCACGGAAGAGCTCACCTTTAGGATTGTTGCAGCATACTGAGTAATACCTGCAAAGTAATCATTGACATCATCAAATACAAATTCTAGCTGATTAGCTGTCGTCATATCCAGTTGCAACACAGGTTGTAAATCTAACGTTACAGCAACGTCTTTCTCGTCAATTAGCTGCGCATTAGATGTAGCGATAAAACCAACTAATGCTAGTGTTGATAATAAAAATTTAAGATTTTTTTTCATGATAGATTTGTTTAAATTTAGGGTTAAAAATATAATTAGGTTAATTAATTTCAAATTCCATTTTTGCAGCTTGAATTTCCTCCGAACTTTCGTAATCGAGAACTCCAACTGCTAAATACTTTCCCTTAGGCAAATTTGTGGGGAGAAAAAAGTTAAAATCTCTAATGAGTTCTGGAACAATGGTAAAATTCTTCACTTTTAAACGTTGCTGCTCTCCAGTGTCTAGATTGGTAAGATCGATGTATGCAGTACAGTAGGCAATACCATCTCCCTGATTCTGAACTTCAATTCGTAAATATTTTGACTTGTCTGTATCTTTTAGCTGAAAATTGGTAAACTCTACTTTGTTATCAGTTACATTTGGAGGATTTTGATATGCAAATACACCAAATGCGAAAGTAGGAATGACACCCATTGCTACGGTATTCCCGTCTTTCTTGGTGTTGAGTAATTTTTCTCTGGGCGCCTGTTGCTCAATCATTAAAATAGACCAGGCAGCTTTTTTTCCTGTATCGTTGGTTGGAACACTCACCGTGACTTTAACTTTTTTATTTTCAAATGGCTTCAACATCACAAACGTAGGAGAAATGTTCAACCATTTGGCTAGAGAAAATTTTCCTGTTCCAGCGGGTATAAAATTACTCTTACCATTCCTGTTCATCTCAAAATCGTAAATGTTGATGTTGAATTCTTTGGTTGTTGAAGTAGAATTTTTTATCGTGATATCATAAGTTTTGACGTCACCGCGTTCTTGTCTGAAATGAAAATGTGAAGGTGATACAGAGACACCTATTGCCCTCTCGGAGCTTTGTTCAGATTTATTTTGTGCCTTAATTTCTGTGATGATTCCAGTCAAGGAAAGTATGAACACTATGTAGTATTTCATTGTAGCGGGGGGTTAAAATACGTACCAAATAAAGCAAAAAAACTCTTACTGACCAACTAATCTTATAAAATTATGTGATTTAATCATTAAATTAGCATTTAAAACCTATCAGTTTATGGATCTTAATAGGCCGTTGACTTATATCAAAAAAATGACTGCTAAACATGCTAATATATTTCATAAAAACTTAAATTTGAGTAGTTTAAATGATTTATTATATTTTTTCCCCTTTAGATATATTGATAGAAGTAGGTTCTACAAGATTAATGAAATTACAAATAGTGGTGCCGATGTTCAAATTATAGGAAGTATTACTTCTTTAACAGAGGTAAATCAGAAAAGAGGATCAAGGCTGGTAGGTAAATTTCAGGACGAGACAGGATCGATGGAACTTATCTGGTTTAAAGGGCAGCAGTGGATTCGGAAACTAATTCAGCCCAACAAACCTTATGTTGTTTGTGGAAAGTTAAATTTTTTTAATGAACGTTTTTCAATGGTTCATCCCGAGATGTATCTGTTAGATGATTATCGAAAAACGATCCAGTCTAAATTATATCCTGTGTACCCGTCCTGTGAACAAATGGTAAGTAAGGGAATTAGTAGAAGAATATTTAGGGAGTATGTACAAAGTTTAATACAGCAAATAGCTCCAGATATGAAAGAGAATTTCCCAGAGTATTTTGTAGGTATGTATGATTTACTAGATAAAAGAACATCTATACTCAATGTTCATTTTCCACAATCACTAAAACTTCTGGAGAAGGCTCAATACAGATTGAAATTTGAAGAATTATTTTTCATTCAGTTACAATTGTTGAAGAAGAAACGACTCCGCAAGCAGAAAATCAAAGGATATGTATTTGAAAGTGTAGGACGAAATTTTCATCACTTTTATCAACACGAACTTCCTTTTGACTTAACCCACGCACAAAAACGTGTTCTGAGAGAAATCCGTAAAGATCTGAGATCAAACGCTCATATGAATCGATTGTTACAAGGAGATGTAGGTTCGGGCAAAACAATTGTAGCTTTATTGATCATGCTGCTGGCTATTGATAATGGGTTTCAGGCAACTATTATGGCACCCACAGAAATATTAGCTGTACAACACTATAATGCCATTAATGAACTGCTGACACATATGGAAGTTTCTGTAGCACTATTAACGGGCTCTACTAAATCAAAAAAACGAAAGGAAATACATAAAAGACTCATAGACGGTAAGTTAAATATATTGATTGGCACACACGCACTACTAGAAGACAAAGTTCAATACAATAATCTTGGGATAGCAATTATTGACGAGCAACACCGATTTGGTGTAGCACAACGATCTAAGATGTGGCATAAGAATAAACTGCCACCACATATTTTGGTAATGACAGCTACACCCATCCCGAGAACACTTGCCATGAGCGTATATGGAGACTTAGATATTTCAGTAATAGATGAGTTGCCACCAGGAAGAAAAGAGGTAAAAACAGTTCATCGGTATGATAATAATCGACTATCAGTATTTCATTTTATGAAACAGGAAATTACCAAGGGAAGACAGATTTATGTGGTTTATCCTTTAATTCAGGAATCAGAGGTGATGGATTATAAAGATTTGATGGACGGATACGAGAGTATTTCTAGAGCGTTTCCCAATCCAGACTATCAAATTAGTATTGTCCACGGGAAAATGAAAGCAGAGGATAAAGAATTTGAAATGCAACGCTTTATCAAGGGGCAGACTCAAATAATGGTAGCGACCACCGTTATTGAGGTAGGAGTGAATGTTCCAAATGCCAGTGTAATGGTTATTGAAAGTGCAGAACGGTTTGGGTTGAGTCAGTTACATCAATTACGTGGCAGAGTGGGGCGAGGAGCTGATCAGAGTTACTGCGTTTTATTGTCGAGTTTTAAACTATCATCAGAAGCTAAAACTCGACTGAGGACAATGGTAGAGACTTCAGATGGATTTAAAATTGCAGAGGTTGACTTAAAGCTACGCGGCCCAGGGAATATGATGGGAACTCAGCAGAGTGGCGTACTGAGACTTAAAATTGCAGATGTAGTAAAAGATACATCCATACTTTATAAAGCGAGGCAAGCTGCAATCAAATTATTAGAAGAGGACCCTAATTTATCCAAACCAGAAAATGTAGCTATTAAAAATACGTATATTGAATTATCTCGAAAAACAGGGATTTGGTCAAATATAAGTTAGCATGTATAGATTTTATTGATACTTTACAAGACGCATCTCACATTCAATCCGAAACGATTAAACCCTAGGTTGGTATTGTCGATTAACCTAATGTACGGGCGCCAATCAAATCCTATTGTCAGAGGAATCTCACTAAAACGATATTCCAACCCAATTTCTCCTACAGCACCTAGAGTAAAAGGGATTCCCAAAAGTGTATAGGGACCAGCACCTAAATACCAATGTAGCGACTCCCCGTCTATAGGTTGGTATATAAAATCCCACAAGAGTTCTGTGCCAAGACCTTTGTTAAAAGAGATGTCTGCACGGATTCTCGAAGTTTTTCCTACAGGCAAAGCTGCATCTAATGCGATGTTCCCGCCTACAACGTCTCCGAAACGTAAACCAAGTTCTTGCGCGTGATTTTGAGCCAAGAAAAATAAAAAAATTATTGTTGTGATACTCTTTTTCATTTTTTTAGATGTATTGATTCCACTTGGAATTCATGGTTAAAATTTTTTTAAAAATGGGACATTCTTTGCTATGTGCACCATTTAGATAACTGGAACTCATTAAAAATTCCTTGGTAATTTCTAAGCTGGTAAATTTAAACGTTTTTTTGAAAAGTTGAACCCACTCTTTTTTAGTTTTTGGATGATGATAATCCAGCCATGCTATAAATGATCCATGAGTTTTTTGTAATTCCAAAATTACTTTTGCGTTGTAAATGACAGCATCTACTTTTAATGTATCATTCTGGGTTAAAATCCCTCGCCTTTAGACGAAGACCTTAGTGCGTGACAGAATGAGTAATTATTATTTATTGAGTTATTTATTATTAGTACTCTTTTACTTTAGCTGCCTTTAGGCAGTTCCAAATCTATCGGACTTTAGCCGATGGTAGTTTAGTTACCCAAGGCTTGTCTAGAAATCATTAAAATAGTTTCCTTTGAATACTTTGTAGGCTTTCCCTAAGGTAGTTGATTTAAAATGTAATTTTCTTATACATCTCACCACCTACCGCTAATATCTCATGACGAAGCCTTCTTTAAAACAGTGAAAAAGTCATTAAAAAAAGGTTACATTTGCGGTTGAATCAGAAGAAAAAATCAATGAAAATATCATACAGCTGGTTAAAGCAGTTTTTACAGCTAGAATGGGAAGCAACAAAGGTTGGAGAATTACTTACCGATTTGGGACTTGAAGTTGAAGGTATTGAGACCAGAGAATCAGTAAAAGGTAGCCTGAATGGAGTTGTTGTAGGCAAGGTGATTTCTTGCGCACAACACCCCAATGCAGATCGACTAAAAGTAACTAAGGTAGATTTAGGAGATGGCTCACCAGTACAAATTATTTGTGGAGCACCCAATGTTGCAGTAGGACAAAAAGTCCCCGTAGCAACAATAGGTACTGTTTTATATGATGCTAACGGAGATGGATTCAAGATCAAAAAAGGAAAGATCAGGGGAGAGGAAAGCCATGGAATGATTTGTGCCGAAGATGAACTTGGACTAGGATCCGATCACAATGGTATCATGGTTTTAGACTCCAATATTGAGGCAGGAACTCCAGCTGCCGAAGTTTTCAATGTAGAGACAGATCATGTGTTTGAGATTGGTTTAACACCCAATAGAGCAGATGCGATGAGTCATTTTGGTGTCGCAAGAGATTTAAGAGCAGGGTTAATCCAGCAAGGCATGAATTTAGAATTGATTTCTCCCTCTGTGAGTGACTTTCACGTAAATGAACGCAAACTGAGAGTGGAGGTGGAAGTCGAAAATAAGGAACATGCCACAAGATACTGTGGAATTTCTATCACAGATGTAGAGATTAAAGAGGCTCCAGAATGGATTCAAAATAAACTAAAGGCGATTGGTATAACTCCTAAAAATAACGTAGTTGATATTACCAACTATGTCATGCACGAGCTTGGTCAGCCTTTACATGCTTTCGACGCCAAACACATCAAAGGAAATAAGATAGTGGTAAAGACACTAGCCTCAGGAACTAAGTTTACCACCCTAGACGAAGTAGAACGGGAACTTCACGAAGACGATATTATGATTTGTGATGCAGAATCTAATCCTCTGTGTATTGCAGGAGTTTTTGGAGGAATTGGTTCCGGAATTACCGATACAACAGCCTCCGTCTTTTTAGAGAGTGCCTATTTTAATCCAGTCTATGTACGTAAAACTGCTAAAAGGCACGCACTTAACACAGACGCATCTTTCCGATTTGAAAGAGGAGTTGATATCAAGCTTACAAAATATGCCCTCAAGAGAGCAGCTTTGCTCATAGAAACCTATTCAGAAGGAAAGATTTCTTCGGATATAATGGACTTCTACCCTCAAAAAGCAGAGGATTCTCAGGTATTCATATCCTATAACAATGCATATCGCCTCATTGGTCAGGAAATTGATAAAGATGTTATTAAGAATATTCTAGCTTCACTTGAAATAAAGATCAATAGTGAAACAGAAGGAGGGCTGGGACTTACGATTCCATCTTACAGAGTTGATGTACAAAGAGAAGCAGATATCATTGAAGAAATTTTAAGAGTATATGGCTATAACAATATCAATTTTTCTCACAAGCTAAATACCTCCATTTCGTTTGATTCTAATACACACGTAAAAGTTGAAAATAGTATTGCAGACCAACTTACATCACTTGGATTCCATGAGACCATGTCGAATTCGTTAACTAAAGAAGTTTATACTTCACTATCAGAAAGTTTACCATCCGATCACAATGTAGAAATGATCAATCCTTTGAGTAATGATTTGAAAGTCATGCGCCAATCGATGCTCTTTGGTGGATTAGAAACAATTTCCTACAATATCAACCGTAAAAATAATTCACTAAAATTATTCGAATTTGGTAAGACCTATCATAGCTATAATAGTGAATATCAAGAACAAAAACACCTATCACTTTTGGTATCTGGGAATCGACATAGAGAAGGTTGGAGTATCCACCAGAAAACATCGGACTTCTTCTATTTAAAGGGAATTGTAACTACTATTTTCGATCGATTAGGACTGTCTAATTTGAAAATCACTCCCACAAAGTCATCTATTTTTTTAGAAGGAATAACTTTAAGTCTAGGAAAGCATCAATTGGTAGATCTAGGGGTTGTAAACACTAAAATAACCAAAGAATGTAGCATCAAACAAGAGGTGTTATATGCTGATTTTAATTGGGATAAAATACTCAGCTTAAGAGGCAAGAAAAATGTCAGTGTCTCAGAATTACCAAAGTTTCCATCGGTAAAACGTGATTTAGCATTGCTTTTAGATAAAAATGTTACTTTTAAAGAAATCTACAATCTGTCTTTCCAATCAGAGAGAAAACTCCTCAAAGAAGTAGATCTTTTTGATGTATATCAAGGAGAGAATTTACCAGAGGGTAAAAAATCATATGCAGTAAGTTTTGTATTACAGGATGAACATAAAACGCTAGCAGATAAACAGATTGATAAAATAATGCAAAAGCTACAGCATGCATTCGAAAAGAATTTACAAGCTGTTTTACGTTAGTACAATGTAGTTTAGAGTATAACCTTTACAAAGTATAAATGAATTTACAGATAAAATTAGGTTTCATCTTTTCGACCTTATAAGTCATGTATAAACTATTAATACGTCCTATCTTATTTTTATTTGATCCAGAAAAGGTGCATTATGCGACATTTTCGCTCATACGAAACTTGTGTAAAATCCCGGGATGTTCTAAAATCTTTAAAACTACCTATACCGTTAAAAACAAGAAGCTAGAGCGTGAGTTGTTTGGACTGACTTTTAAGAATCCAGTAGGGTTAGCAGCAGGATTTGATAAAGATGCTAAATTGCACAATGAGCTATCTAATTTTGGTTTTGGATTTATCGAAATAGGAACATTAACACCAAAACCACAGGAAGGAAACCCCAAAAAACGACTGTTTCGATTACGAGAAGATTCAGCGATTATCAATCGTATGGGATTCAATAATGGAGGAGTATGTCAGGCTGTAAAACGACTTAAAAATACTTCAAAAAAGCTAAGAAAGTCAGGTGTTATCATAGGTGGGAACATTGGGAAAAATAAGCTGACATCCAATGCAAATGCCACAGAAGATTACGTAACATGCTTTAAGGCACTATTTGACCATGTAGATTATTTCGTGGTCAATGTTAGTTCTCCAAATACACCCAATTTAAGAGCTTTACAAGACAAAAAACCTCTAACAAATCTTCTTAATACACTACAGCAGTTAAATTCGACAAAAAAAAATTCAAAACCAATTCTTCTAAAGATTGCTCCAGATCTTACAAACGAACAATTATTAGATATTATAGATATCATAATTGAGACAAACATTGCAGGTGTTATTGCTACCAATACAACAATTTCCAGAGAGGGACTGAAATCTGATAATAAAAGTGAAGCTGGCGGACTTAGCGGACAACCACTATCCAAAAGATCTACTGAGGTTATTCGTTTTCTATCAGAAAAATCAGGTAAAGCCTTTCCAATCATAGGAGTAGGGGGGATTCATACAGCAGAGGATGCGCTTGAAAAACTAGATGCTGGTGCCGATTTACTTCAGTTATATACAGGGTTTGTCTATGAAGGTCCTCAACTGATTAAAAAAATTAATAAAGCTATTTTAAAGCGATGACCTTCTCTATGAAACTCTAGTTTCCTTTATACTTTCTGTAGGAGTTCTGGCCATTTCCCCGGGACCTGATAATCTCTTTGTCTTAACACAAAGCGTCACTTACGGAAGAAGATACGGACCGGCAATCATTGCGGGTTTAATGACTGGCTGTATCATCCATATTAGTTTGGTGGCATGGGGTATCGATCATTATTCAGCAGCACCCTAAAATTTTTATTAGTATCAGAGTTATTGGGTATTCTTATTCCAGCCCCTTAATTAATCGGACAAGATTACAGATATAAAACTATACTAATTTTGTCAAATATGAAAACAAAACGAACCTTTAACACAGAAGAAAATCCATCTTTGAGTGGTCAATACATAGTCATCGAATCTAAAGGCAGTATTGCTGATAATTATAAAAAAGTAAAAGATTACATAAATAAAAATTACAATACACCATCTAGAGTAATAAAGTCTGATATAAAAGATGAATACATAAGAATTGAGGGTTATTCAAAAAACCTTTACAAAACGGGAGGTGTTAATATGGATGGTACTTATGTTTTGGAGTTTAAATTTAAAAAAGATAAAATCAAACTTACTTACATAACTAGTGTTACGCATTAAAAGTATTAAATTTGAGATATGAATGTTAATAACTTACTAGATTTATACACAGACTATTTATTAGTTACTCCGACCTACAGCACGGCAACGGGTCTATCTTGTGTAACGGACAACAAAGTGA
>CAXRAW010000054.1:0-35306 GCA_964228785.1 Flavobacteriaceae bacterium | reverse complement strand
TAAAATTAAATAACCACCATCGGATTTAATCAATACTTTCACATACTTAATATTCACCAGGTGACTCTGATGGAAACGCAAAAACTGATAGTTTCTGAGTATATCAGAAAAATACTTTAATGTTGAGATCTTGGTCAGAGAAAGGTTTTAAGACATAATCAATTGCAGCAAACTTAAAAGCGCGAATGGCAAATTCGTCACTGGCTGTCACAAAGATAATTTTAGATTTAAGACCCGGAAAAGTCTCCAGGACATCAAATCCAGTACCGTCACCAAGCATAATGTCCAGAAATAAAATATCGGGTTCTTGTTTTTGTAGCAGTTTTGCGCAGCTTCTACAACACTCGTTGCTTTGCCAATAATAGAAATAGGAAATTGTTAATAAAGTATACTTAATTGATTATTTCTTTTTAACATAAGCATCATAACAGCCTCTTTTAGTCTATCAGCATTCTTAGAGTAGCACTTGCTTTTTCTTCTTAATCGTGCCAGAAAATGTCTAAATAAACTGTTATATCCCTCTACAGTAAAAGTCTCTGCTTTACTTTGAACATGTTTATCTTGAGGAATGAAGTTTTGATATGCTTTCCAATAGTCAGTCATAATTCTATTTACATTTTTGTCTTTGATGCCTTCCCATAGTTGTTTTCCTGTTTCTGATGATCGATCGCCAATAACGAAATGGATGAATCTTTTCCCATATCGATCAACAGCAATCCATATCCAACAGTAGTTTTTTTATTCCCTATATAGCTATGCATTTCATCCATTTCAATAACTTCTATCTCGGTATCACTTCTTATAGGATGAAGTTTAGACCCAAAGGATTTAATCCAATTGTAAACCGATACATGACTTACTTGTAGTATGCGACCTATCGAACGGAAACCTAAACCTTCAAGATACAACTGCAACGCTTTTCTCTTGATTGAATCTGGTTTTGAAGTAGATTTTTGAACAACAGTGTAATTATAACCACAGTCTTTACATGTATAGCGTTGACGTCCATTTATAACTCCTCGTTTTACTTTATTTGATGATTTACATCGTGTACAGTCCATTGTTTTTCTACAAATATATAAAATGTATGTTTATTTAACAATTCCGAGTTTTTTATTGACTGAATCTGTTGCAATGCAGAAAACAATTAAAATCAATAATTGATCTGAAAAAATTGACTGTATATTTATGTAGTTGATGTAATATTGGTTACAATCGATAAGAGATACCAAAAATAATTTGATTTACCCGAGTATTAAAGATTAATTCATCATTGATGATATTATCCAAAAAGAACGTATTAATTTTAGATAAGCTTCTTTCCCAACGGGCGTCAATTCCCAGGCGTCCAAGTTCTATTCCAAAACCAAACTGAACCCCTAGAGAAAGGTCGTCAGTAGAAACTTCAGAAAGGTCGTCCAACCCAAAGCCAGACGATAAGATGTATTGGAAAGATGGCCCGGCAAAGATATTCCCAATTTTAAACATTTTCTTACCAACCAATATAGGTGCGTCAATTTTTTGAAACTTGAAATTCGTTTTTTGCTGTAACAGACCATTGTTGTATGATACTCCATTTTTTAGCTCTGTATAAACAATCTCGGGACGAACGTAGAAACCGATGGCTGGAAGTTTAGCACGAAGCCATAAACCCATATGATATCCTGTCTTACTTTCGGCGCCGCTTAAAACATCATTAAGAACATTACTAAAGGTACCTGAATTATAATTTACACCTGCTTTAATACCTGCTTGTAGCTGGGCATTTGTAATTTTGGACATTCCTGAAATTAATAGGATAAAAAAAACTTTTCTCATGTGTTTATATGTTAATTTTTGATCAACTTGCTTTATTCATTCTGTATGCAAATATATAATATACAGGTCCATCGTCTTTAAACTAGATCAAAAAAATGACCTGGTTCTTATAAAGAAAATGATTCCGAGTAGTAAGTGCAACAGATCTTTTTTGTCAGAGATGAGATGATCCCAAAGTTGTCAATCCTTTTATTAAAAGGTTTTTTTGCGAACTATAACTTATTATTTCCTCTTGAGTACTTTTCGAACTGCCTTCACAACAGCCTCGTCGTTGATGCAGTATTTTTTCATTAATTCTGAAGGCGTTGCCGATTCTCCAAAAGTGTCATTTACAGCCACAAATTCTTGTGGTGTAGGTTGATTCTCAACAAGACATCTAGCAATACTTTCACCTAAACCTCCGTATTTATTATGCTCCTCGGCAGTCACTATACATCCTGTTTTTGATACGGATGCTAGAACAGCTTCTTCATCTAGAGGCTTAATGGTGTGGATGTTAATGACTTCTGCACGAATACCATCACTCTCAAGTTGTTGAGCAGCTTGTAACGATTCCCAAACTAGATGCCCTGTAGCGACTATAGTAACATCTGAACCTTCTACTAGGGTAACGGCCTTTCCGATTTCAAAAGGTTGATCTGTTGGCATAAACACAGGAACTTTTGGGCGTCCAAATCTCAGATAAACTGGCCCATCATAATCTGCAATGGCAATGGTTGCTGCTTTAGTCTGATTGTAATCACAGGGATTGATCACCGTCATTCCAGGTAACATTTTCATTAATCCAATGTCTTCTAAAATTTGATGTGTAGCGCCGTCTTCACCCAGTGTCAGTCCTGCATGAGAAGCACAAATTTTTACGTTTTTATCAGAATAGGCAATGGATTGTCTAATTTGATCATATACACGCCCTGTTGAAAAATTAGCAAAGGTTCCAGTAAATGGAATTTTTCCTCCGATGGTCAATCCAGCAGCAATTCCCATCATATTCGCCTCAGCAATACCCACTTGAAAAAAACGATCAGGATGATTTTTTTGGAAAGCATTCATCTTTAAAGAACCGGTTAAGTCTGCACAAAGAGCGACTACATTTGGATTCGTTTTTCCAAGTTCAGTAAGGCCATCACCAAATCCAGAACGGGTGTCCTTCATTTCTGTGTACGTATATTTTCCCATCAGATGTATATTGTTATTTGCGAGTAAAAATAAGTTTTTAATTGAGTGTTAGACAGCAATTGCTCGTAATTCTTTGTACAACTTATGAACAGGCAGTCCCATCACATTCGGATAACTTCCATCAATCTTTTTTACGCCAATCAATCCAATCCAATCTTGAATCCCGTAACTTCCTGCTTTGTCAAAAGGTTTGTAAGTTTCAAGGTAATAAGTAATTTCTTCATCAGAAAGCTCATCAAACTCAACAACAGTCTTTTCGCTAAAGATCTTTTGAAAGCAATTACTTTTAACACTTACCGAAGTGAATACAGTATGCTTTTTTCCAGACATGGATTTTAACATCTTAAAAGCATCATGGATGTTTTTTGGCTTCCCCAATGCTTTGTCTTCAAACCAAACAATGGTGTCTGAGGTAATAATTAAATCATTTTCTTTTAAATCAGAAAATGCTTTTGATTTGAGATCAGCAAGGTAATCGGTAATTTCAGCTCCTCGCAAGTGCTCAGGATAAACCTCCTCTACTTCGCGAATATCGATGCTGAAATCAATATCTAACTGTTTAAAAAAATGATGTCTTCTGGGAGAACCAGATGCAAGAATTACGTTGTATTGATCAAGTACTTTTTTAAGCATTATACAAAAATAAAAAGGAGCATAGAAAGAATACCCAATAACATGATAATTTTCATCAAAGTACTTAAAAAATGAAATTGACTTTTAGTTTTTGCACTCCACAATACAAAAGTGAAATAGAGAGTAGGAAGCAGTACAAAGAGCAATAAGTACAAACTTAAAAATAAAAATTGAGGATTTTTAGTAAGCCCAATAAGTACCGCTATCAAAAGAAGTAGTAGTAATAGAGAAAGAGCTATAACAATATTTCGAGTCCTCTTTCTGCCCAAAGCAATGGGTAAGGTATACATCTTCATCTGATAGTCACCATTAACATCTTCTATGTCCTTAATAATTTCTCGAATGAGTGTCGATATAAAAGAGAAGATCGCATAATAAAAAACAATCATAAATATACCAATCTTGTCAAAGGAATCTTCAAACACTTTCCATATAAAACCCATCTGACTCTGGCCTTCCGTATCTAGGGAAAAGGTGACCAAAACGATTCCAGAGCAAAAAAAAGCAATCACCATATTACCAAGAAACAAGAGTCGCTTCAAATATTTAGAATAGAGATAGAGAAAGAAAATAGTTCCAGCATAAATTGCAAAGTAATCATACGTGAAGCTAAGAGTTTTTAAGACATAGAAACAACTTCCCAAACCCAGTACATTAAGAACCGCGTACATCCGCCAAGAAGTGTTTTTATGAACCCCTTTCCCAATGAAAATTTTGTTGGGCTTATTGATCAAATCTGCTTTCAAATCAATCATATCATTTACAATATAACCAGCAGCAGTCATACATAAAATGCTAAAGCATGAAACAATAAAAAAAAACAATGTAAAGGAGGTCTCTTTATCAGAGAGACTCAACAGCGCATATTTTACAAGAACCATGGTTAGCATGACCATTATTAGATTCTTGTAGCGTATGAGGTTTAAAAAATTCACTAAGGATTAAAACTTTTTTTAATACGGGCTAGATCACGTTTACTATCACGATCTTTCATTGTTTCGCGCTTGTCGTGCATCTTCTTACCCTTGGCAAGGGCAATTTCAAGCTTTGCCCAACCATTTTTATTGATAAATAATCGTAGAGGAACAATGGTATTTCCTTTCTGATCTACCTCTTTTTTTAAACTCTTTAGTTCTTTTTTATTTAATAATAGCCGACGTTCACTTTTGGGATTGTGATTGTAGTGGTGTCCATAAAGATACTCTTCAATGTACATATTAACTACAAATAGCTCACCCCGATCATTAAACTCACAAAAACTCTCTGTAATACGAGCTTTACTCAACCGAATCGATTTAATCTCTGTGCCCGTTAGTTGAATTCCTGCAATATATTTGTCCAGAATTTCAAACTCGAACCGTGCTTTTTTATTTTGTATATGAATATTCTTCTGCATTTTCCAAAAAATCTGTACAAAGATACACTTTTCGATATGCAGAGAAACTGTAATTTTGTACTAAAGTATGCCCATAGCATTGTCTAAAACTACCGTATGAAAAACGTCCTTTTTATCGTGTTCATGTTGCATTGCCTGATTTCATGCACGTCTAGCAACAATCACTTTACAGCGCAACAGATTATTGATAAAATAATAGCATCCTCGCAAATGAATAAGATAGCCAATGCAAAACTTTCTTTTGAATTTAGAGGAAGAACATACACAGCAGAGCGGAATCAGGGAAATTTTATCTTAAAAAGAATAACAAAAAGCGGGACAGAGACACTGACCGATATTCTATCTAACTCAGGTTTTAAGAGATTGCTCAATGGAAACCCCACGCAAGTATTAGATTCCATGACAAAAAAGTATAGCGAATCTGTAAATTCGGTGCATTATTTTTCCGTATTGCCTTATGGTCTCAACGATTCAGCAGTCAACAAAAAGGTATTGCCATCTGTAACCATCAATAAAAAACAATACCATAAAGTAGAAATCACTTTCAATCGCGATGGGGGTGGCGCAGATTTTGAAGATATTTTTGTCTATTGGATAGAGAAACAGCATTTTAAACTCAAGTACTTAGCTTATCAGTTTCATGTCAATGGTGGAGGAAAAAGATTCCGAGAAGTTCGGAAGGAACACTTGGTTCAAGGAGTCCGATTTGCAGATTACAACAATTACAAACCCAACAATCCAGAGGTAGATGTCAGAGACCTAGATAAAGCTTTTGAAAAAGGTGGTATGACTAAAGTATCCGAGATTATCTTAGAGAATATCCAGTTAACATTTTCAAACAAGTAAAAAAAAGGAACTAATCAGAATGATTTTGACTCATAACAGACCCCATAACAGTACTTTGATTTTTGTTCCTCTGAAGATTGAAAAAGAACGAGCAGTGCCAAGCTATAACAATACCTGAAGTATCGAGCAGTTCTAGAAATTCGTTACTCAATTTTTAGGACTACCACAGAAACCTTACCATTTATAATTGTTACAATGTAGAGATTTGCATTGTTGTCATCATCAATTTGAGCGTACAAATTGTCTCCCAAAATTGTATTAACAAATGCAGGTGTAGTATTGCTGTGGCCTACCACAAGAACCTGCTTTCCTTTGGTATCACTCCCAAAAGAAGTTGAATATACCTCCCTAGGATTATACAGTAAAATGGGTAAATTTTTACTGTCAGCAGTAGGCTTAGCTGTTAGCTTAGTTCGCTTGTAATCAGTAGAATACACAGCATCTAATAATACGTTCTCAAAAATAACACTCCATCTATTAGCCCTCTCAAAACCCTTAGAAGTCAGAGAAGGATCTCGGTCATTAGGATCAAGACGCTGCTTTTCAGCATGCCGGATCAAATAATAGGTTGTAACCTCTTGTGCGATGGTGTAAAGAGGGAGTAAAGTCAAAAAAAATAGGACCATAGCTTTTTTTACAGCAAAGGTTGTTGCCGTGAATCTCATGTGGTGGTTAGCTAAATTCAAACTCAAAGTAATAAGAACAAAAATACCATCAATAAAACGTTAAGTCAAGTCAAAGCGCAAATCAATTCCCAAAGAGAAAGGTTTTAAAAGCAGCATTTAAACCAAATCATGGATCTCTTTTTTTATGGGCGTTCCCCTGCGGGTCGGGCTATCCGCTCTATCTTTTTTGCCTATTCAGGACAAAAAAGGATGCCGCTGCTATCCCTAACGCAGCTATAAAATAGCTTTAGAATCAAATGATGAACAAACAGGTATTACAATCATCAAACAGTAACCCATTACTAGAGATAGGTGAAATACATTAAGACATAAAATTTTCATCACTAGAATTGGAGCTCTGCACAACCAACTCATAGATTTATTGTAAATTTACATTTCTACTGTACATTTTGAAGATGAAACACATACAATTGACTTCTAAATGAAATAAAGAAACTACCATGTTAATGTTTAGTGGGTACCAAGCATAATTTCAGTTTATCCGTTAAAAAACCAAATAGTCACCAAATGAAAAGATTTTTAATACTAATTTTACTCATATCTCCTATTAATAAAAGCATTGCACAATTTTTCAAAAATGACAAAAACATTCAAAAATTTGAAGGGTACTTTACATTTTATTACGATGATAGTAAAGATAAAATCTACCTCGAAGTCACTCAACTAGAGACCGAATTTTTGTATGTCAACTCACTTTCAGAAGGAATAGGATCCAATGATATAGGTTTAGATAGAGGTCAGTTAGGCGGCGAACGCATTGTAAAATTTATAAAAGCTGGAAATAAATTACTGTTAGTACAACCAAATCTAGACTATCGAGCCATTACAGAAAACGCAGAAGAAAAAAAGGCCGTAGAACAAGCCTTTGCCAAATCAGTTTTATATGGATTTGAGATCAAAGAAAAATATGAAGATACCTACTTAGTCGATGCCTCTTCGTTTTTTATGAGCGATGCTCATGGTGTCATCAATCGACTCCGACAAAAAGGGCAAGGAACCTACACATTAGATCAAACAAAAAGCGCTTTTAACCTAGAACGAACCAAGGCATTTCCAAAAAATATTGAATTTGACGTCATGCTTACATTTAAAGGTCTAGCAAGGGGAAATAATATCAAAAGTGTGACACCCACATCATCACTGGTAACCGTTTATCAACATCATTCTTTCATAGAATTACCAAATGATCAATACAAGCCAAGAGTTTATGATCCGAGATGTGGATCTTCTTCAATGTCCTATTTCGATTACGCAACTCCCATAAACGAACCCATTGAAAAAAAATACATTTGCAGACATCGCCTAGAAAAGAAAAATCCAGAAGCAGCTATCAGCGAGGCAAAAGAGCCGATTATTTATTACTTAGACAGAGGAACACCAGAGCCCGTGCGCTCTGCTCTGTTGGATGGTGCCCGTTGGTGGAACCAAGCTTTTGAAGCTATTGGCTTTAAAGATGCATTTCAAGTAAAGATGCTTCCCAAAGGAGCAGACCCCTTGGATGTGAGATACAACGTAATACAATGGATACATAGGTCAACCAGAGGCTGGAGCTATGGAAGCTCAGTTTCTGATCCAAGAACAGGAGAAATCATCAAAGGTCATGTGAGTCTTGGATCGTTGAGAATTCGGCAAGATTTTATGATTGCCCAAGCTTTGCAAGCACCATACACTACAAATGATGAAGGAGACGATTTTGCCTTACAAATGGCACTTGCTAGGATTCGTCAGCTGTCAGCACACGAGGTAGGTCACACCATTGGACTAGTTCATAACTTTGCATCAAGCAGTCAAGGAAGAGCATCAGTAATGGACTACCCACACCCCATGTTTCGTTTAAAAGATGGGAAAATAGACTTTTCAGAAGCCTATGATACCAAGATTGGTGATTGGGATAAAGTAGCAATTGCCTATGCATACTCTCAGTTTTTAACCAATGAAGAGTTGCAACTAAGAAAACTCCTCAATAAAGCTTTTGCTGATGGAGCCCGTTTTATTTCAGATCAAGATGCTCGCCCACAAGGTAGCGCTCATGCCTTTGCCCATCTATGGGATAACGGTGCCGATGTGGCCATTGAGTTAGAGCATATGATGGGGATTCGAAGGAAAGCAATTGCCAATTTTTCTGTAGCAAATATAAAAACCGCTCAACCCTATTCAATATTAGAAGACGTCTTTGTACCACTATATTTCTTTCATAGGTATCAAACAGAAGCCGTGACCAAGGTCATTGGTGGGTTGGATTACACCTATGCGGTGAAAGGTGATGGAAATACAGTAGTTAAAATGCTCAGTCCAAAAACCCAACGAGAGGCACTTAGAGTAGTTTTAAAAACACTAGATATCAAAGAAATAGCAATCCCTAAAGATAAATTGAACCTATTTCCACCCAGAGCCTTGGGATACAGTAGGAGTAGAGAATCGTTCAAGAGCAAGGCAGGAGTTGCCTTCGATCCTTTTGCAGCGGTTGAGACGAGTGCAAACATGACTTTAAACTTATTATTACATCCTGAGCGTGTTGTTCGTTTAGTGCAACACCAGGCAATTGATAAAAATCAATTAGGGTTTGAAGAGGTTTTGGATACATTGATAAAACAAACATTCAAGAAATCATACAAAGATCCCTATTATCAGGAATTACAAAACGTGGTAAACGTCCAAGTGCTAGATCAATTGTTTTATTTGTTAACTCTTCAAAACACATACATGCAAGTTCATGCCATCGTAAATAAAAAAATAGATGAAATAGTAACTATTTTAGAAAATCAAAATGTAAAAGGAACGCAGAAGCTATATCATGAAGAGATGTTAAAAATGATTGCAAATTACAAAAAGAACCCAGCGAAGTTTAAAAGACAACCTGTTCCAAAAATTCCAGATGGTTCCCCAATAGGAAGCGAATAATGATTGTAGATTTAATAAGCGATACCGTAACACGACCCACTCAAGGAATGATGGATGCCATGATGAATGCAAAGGTAGGAGATGATGTGTTTAAAAGTGATCCGACAGTAAACTCATTACAAGAAAAAGCAGCCAGAATGTTTGGAACGGAAGATGCGTTATTTTTTCCATCGGGAACCATGGCAAATCAGGCTGCAATTAAAGTGCATACACAGCCTGGCGATAAGATATTCTGTGATAAATGGTCTCATGTTTACAACTATGAAGGTGGTGGAGCAGCTTTTAACTCTGGAGTTACTTGTAAATTAATAGATGGCAATCGTGGTATGTTTACTGCAAACCAATTAAAGTCTGAAGTAGCAGGAAGAGCAGACATTCACGTTCCTTATTCAAGACTAGTTTGTATCGAAAATACGACCAATAAAGGAGGAGGAGCCTGCTGGGATTTTCAAGAATTATTGGCCATCAAAAAAGTTTGTCATGCAAACAACCTGAGTTATCATTTGGATGGAGCTCGATTATTCAATGCCTTGGTAGCAAGAAACGAAACTCCCATGCAATATGGTGAGATATTTGACACAATTTCTATCTGTCTATCAAAAGGATTAGGAGCTCCTGTAGGTTCAATATTACTGGGCTCAAAACAACATATCGCCAAAGCCCTAAGAGTACGAAAGCTTTTTGGAGGCGGAATGAGACAGGCAGGATTCCTCGCATCAGCGGGAATTTATGCTTTAGAAAATCATATAGATCGCTTAGAAGAAGATCACCAGAAAGCGAAACAAATTGAAGTAGTTTTACAGTCTCTTTCTTATGTCAAAAAAGTAGAACCCGTAGAAACTAATATTGTCATTTTTTATGTTGATGATCACCTGGATGCCAATGATTTTATCGATGCCATGGCTACCAAAAAGATTCTCTTAACTCCCATGGGAGAAGGTAAGATACGCATCGTTACACATTTAGATATCACCCGAGAAATGATAGATCGTTTATTGGAAGAACTAGTATTATTTTCTTAAGAGAAATATTTGGTAGGGTTTGTCTTCTTTGGTAATTCCTTAATGGATTCTACCTCTCATCTTCAAAAAGAATGCTACTTGATAACTAGTGTCAAGGATCGTTTTTTTGAAATTTTTTTTATTGGGTTACCCACTTAGTTCTTAAAGAAGTGATAATGAGTGATAAATTTAGCTTTCAGAAATTCGATCATTTTAAGCCTTAACTCAACATTCATAGAGCTTCTGACAAAATTATCAAAGAGTCTATGCGACTTAAATGGGTAACTCTATTTTTTTAATTTGATTCTTACAGCTTGGTGAGCTCCTTGTAATTCTTTTTTAGTTTTTTGAGCAATGTCCCGTATAGCAGATAGTACAACAAAAACAAAAATAAAAGTATCATAACTACTGCAATGACTTGTGAAATGATATATACTGTCATCATTTGTGATTCATCCAAAGCTATGTCATAGTTTGAGAGAACTATTTTAATAGTGTCAGGTGCGCTAAAAACAACAATGTTGTAGATAACAAGCATCAAAATATTGATGAAAATGTTGTAAAAGATATAGAACTTAACCGTCTTTCTGACTTTAATGATTTTTTTCATTAGCGTTTTGGTATCATCAACGGTTGATACAGAAATATAGTTTCTATAAAAAATAATTAAGAATAGTACAACGACTAAGTAATTAAAGTAATAGCTAAAATTAACAAACTGAGTTAAGTTTACATTCCCAAAGATTTCGTTGTGATTAGGTTCTAATAAAATCAAATTTAGAACTAAGAAAAAGATGAATTCCAACAAGCCAACAATAAAAATCCATTTGACTATAGAAGTCGATTTAGATTGCGTCATTTTATAAATTTCCAACGTTGAAACCTCATTTGCTTCTTTAGGTTGTCCTTTCCAAACTTTTTTATACTGCGCTAAATCCATAATATGTTGATATTAGTTAGCAAACTATATTTATTGATTCAAAATGTTCCTCAATTTATCTTTTGCACGATTCATTTTTACCCTTGCGTTCACCTCACTTATTCCTAATGTCACAGCAATTTCTCTGTACGGCTTGTCTTCTAAATATAAAAACACCAATGCTTTGTCTATATCACTAAGCTGTTGTATAGCCCTGTATAAGGCCTTTATCTGTAGTTCTTGTGTATCATCATAATCCTTAGATTCAATTTTAAAAGCAACATCGCTAAAATCTTGTGTTCTGATCCTTTTAGAAGATTTTCTGTAAAGCGAAATAGCAGTATTTAATGCCACACGGTACATCCAAGTGCTAAATTTTGCCTCTCCTCGAAACTTGGAATAATTCTTCCAAAGTTGAATGGCGATCTCTTGAAATAGATCATTATGAGCATCTTGACTGTTTGTATATATTCTACAAATCTTGTGTACGATATTCTGATTTTTTTCAAAATCAGACAAAAACTTGCGCTCTAATTCCTGCTCCACATTTTTACTTAGTTAGTCCTTAAATATGTGGTTTTTTTATTAAAAATGTTACAAAAATGAAGATTAAAGTTTTAATTCAAATAAAAAGTTTATCTTTGTTTAAGGTAAAATAGAAAAGTTTGAACAGTATAAAAAAAGATTTTACTATCAAAGACCTTGAGAATATTTCTGGCATCAAGGCACATACTATACGAATTTGGGAAAAGCGCTACAACCTACTTCAGCCGCAGAGAACAAACACAAATATTCGTTATTATTCTCATCAAAATTTACAAAAGTTACTGAATATTGTTCTTCTGAATAAGAACAACTACAAAATTTCAAAAATCGCTAAAATGTCAGAAGAAGCGATTACTGTAAATGCACGAGAACTTGCATTTAAGGTAGCTGTAAATGATGAGGCTATCAACTCATTCAAGTTGTCGATGTTTCAATTTGATAAGGTACTCTTCAACAATACCTACAACAAATTGTTACACAGGCTAACCTTTCGAGAAATTTTCAAGAGTATTTTTATACCTTTTCTAGAGCACATAGGATTATTGTGGCAAACAGACACCTTACTCCCTGCTCATGAGCATTTTATTTCAAATTTAATCGCTCAAAAAATTCAAATTAATACAGAAAAGTTACAATATAGCGTGACCAACACAGACAAAACATATGTGTTGTTTCTGCCAGAAAATGAGATTCACGAATTGGGATTGCTCTATTTGAATTATGAATTGGTACTCAGAGGAAACCACACGATCTACTTGGGTCAAAGTTTACCGTTAGATAATCTAAATTACTTTTTTGAAGGTACCAAGAAGGTATGTTTTATTACTTCTATGACTGTACAACCGTACGACGAAAAACTAGCAGATTACTTCTATCAGATCGATAGCATTCTTAAAGATTCTGATCACTCAATCATTACGATTGGGAAAAAGGCAATGGATATGAAAAATTACGATTTTCGATCAAAAATTTTGATGTATCCCACCGTTTCTGATTTGTTAAAAGTATTATAATTTTAATATAATTTCACATTGCTGTTAAGTAAAAAGTTACTTTTGTTAAACAAACGTAATTATGGGAAAAACAATTCATGTCATAGGTTCTGGATTTTCGTCATTGTCAGCTTCCTGTTACCTAGCTAAGCAAGGCTACCAAGTCAAAGTTCTTGAAAAAAATACAAGTGTAGGCGGAAGAGCCAGAAGATTAGAAAAAGATGATTTTATCTTTGACATAGGACCCACTTGGTACTGGATGCCAGATGTTTTTGAGCGTTTTTTTGCAGACTTTGGTCGCAAGCCATCCGATTATTACAAGCTAAACAAATTAAATCCCGGATACCAAGTCTATTTTGGGATAGAAGACTCGCTTACAATTTCAGGAGAGTTAGAAAAAATCTATCAGCTCTTTGAAAAAGAGGAACCTGGAAGCTCAATACATCTGAAGAAATTTCTAAAATCTGCCAAAGATAATTATGCTACTGCCATAGAAGACTTGGTCTACAAGCCTGGTGTTAGTCCATTGGAATTGGTAACTACAACCACTATTTTAAGAGTATCCCAATTTTTTTCTACCATTAGAAAAGAAGTGAGAAGAAAAATTAAAAGTAAAAAACTGATTCAGATTTTAGAATTTCCTGTACTCTTTTTAGGCGCTAAGCCAGGAAATACACCTGCTTTTTATAATTTTATGAACTATGCTGACTTCGGACTAGGCACTTGGCATCCAGAGGGAGGGATGTATAGTGTTGTTGAGGGAATGAAAAAGTTGGCAGAAGACCTTGGAGTTCACTTTACAACAGAAGCCAACGTTGAAAAAATACATGTCACTGATAATAAAGTTTCTGGAATACGTGTCAATGGAGAAGACTTTGATACAGATCTAATATTGTCTGGTGCTGACTATCATCACACAGAAACCTTGTTAGACAAAAAGTACCGTCAATACTCTGAATCCTACTGGAATAAGCGTACTTTCGCTCCATCATCATTACTTTTTTATGTAGGATTTGACAAAAAAATTGAGCACGTTGAGCACCACACACTTTTTTTTGATACTGATTTTGATGCCCACGCACATACTATCTATGATGATCCTAGCTGGCCTGAAAAACCCTTATTCTATGCTAGTTTTCCGAGTATTACCGATCAAAAATTTGCACCAGAAGGAAAAGAGGCTGGTGTATTTTTAATTCCTCTTGCTCCTGCAATTGAAGACACAGAAGAAATCAGAGAACAGTACCTTGATATTATTATCAACAGATTAGAGCAATTAACAAAGCAGAAAGTCAGAAAAAATATTATCTTTAGTCAGTCATTTTGTATCAACGATTTTGTGAAGGATTATAACTCTTACAAAGGCAACGCGTATGGCATGGCAAACACGCTATTGCAAACAGCCTTCTTAAGACCAAAAATTAAGAGTAAGAAAGTCAAGAATCTGTATTTTACAGGTCAGTTAACTGTACCAGGACCGGGAGTTCCCCCTTCATTAATATCGGGCAAAATAGCAACCGAGTTAATTCAAAAAACAAGAGTATAAAATGAAGTATCTATTTGATCAAGTAAGCTTCGAAACCAGCAGAAATGTGACTAAGAAGTACAGTACCTCATTCTCTATGGCTGTAAGGATGCTGTCTCCGAGTATTAGATCAGCTATATACAGCATTTATGGTTTCGTTAGGTTTGCAGATGAAATCGTAGATACCTTTCACCAATATGACAAAGATCAGTTACTAAATGACTTTGAAATTGAATATGATAAAGCGCTTAAGCATGGTATCAGTCTAAACCCAATTTTAAACTCTTTTCAGCAAACAGTCAGAAAATACAATATTACAGATGATATGGTTCGTGCATTTTTGAAAAGCATGAGAGCTGATCTCACAAAAAGTGTCTACCAGACTCGTGAAGAATACAAAGAATATATATACGGTTCTGCTGATGTTGTTGGTTTAATGTGCTTAAAGGTTTTTGTAAATGGTGATGAGGATAAATATAACGAGTTAAAAGAGGCAGCAATGAGACTTGGTTCTGCGTTTCAAAAGGTAAATTTCCTCAGAGACCTCAAAGATGATTACGAATTATTGAATCGCTCTTACTTTCCAAATGTTGATTTGAGTTCTTTGAACCCTAAGTCCAAATCAATCATCATAGACGAAATAGAAGACGACTTTAGTTATGCTTTCAATCATGGGATACTAAAATTACCTGTAGAAGCAAAATTTGGTGTCTATATGGCATTTAGGTATTATCGCAGATTGCTAAAAAAATTAAATAAAGTACCTTCATCACAAATCATTAATACTAGAGTTAGAATTTCTAATCCTATGAAAATAAATCTGTTAGCAAGAAGCTATGTGAAATATAAACTAAATATGATTTAATGATCTATTTAGTACTCACTACCATCATTTCTTTTATTGTAATGGAAGGACTTACTTGGTGTACACATAAGTTCGTGATGCACGGTCTTTTATGGTACTTGCATGAAGATCATCATCAACCTAAATATCAACATCTTTTTGAAAAAAACGACTTATTTTTTGTCATTTTTGCCCTGCCCAGTTCATTATCAATTTATTTTGGACTAGAGCAACAGCATCTCTATTTAGTAGCGATTGGATTTGGTATTTTACTCTATGGAGTAGCCTATTTTTTAGTTCACGATGTATTAATTCATCAACGATTTAAGTGGTTTAAGCACACAAAAAACAGGTACCTGATTGGATTGAGAAAAGCACATAAAATCCATCATAAGAAATTAGGTAAACATGATGGTGAGTGTTTTGGAATGCTGTTTGTTCCATTCAAATATTTCAAAAAACCCAAACTTTCATAAAACCTCATAAATCCTTCACAAGGGAATAGGTTCATAAAAAATCAATACCTTAACTAAAGGAAATGTTCAAATATCCAATCGTTAGCATCAACTCAAGCGTGTGAAAGTTAAAGCAATAGTTATTGGTTCAGGAATTGCTGGTTTGGCGTCTGCTATCCGTTTGAGGAACGTGGGAATTGATGTTGATGTCTTTGAAATGAATTCTTATCCTGGAGGCAAGATCACAGCATTTTCAAAACATGGATACCGGTTTGATATGGGTCCATCGCTTTTTACCATGCCACAATTTGTAGAAGAGCTATTTACAGTCTCTGGTAAGAAAATGGCAGATTATTTTTCGTACCATAAAAAAGAAATAATTTGTCATTATTTTTATGAAGATGGAACTCTATTCAAGGCTCATGCAGATCAAGATGTATTTGCTGAGGACGCTGCAAAAGTTTTTGACACAAAAAAAGAGGTGATCAAAAAGTATTTCGAGAAAAGTAAGAAGAAGTATGACATTACTTCACCTCTATTTCTAGAGAAGTCTTTGAGTAAAATGTCAACTTATTTTTCCATGGGAACCTTAAAAGCGATTATGCTGATGAGTTCGCTAGATATCAATATGAGTTTACATGACCTTAACCTGTCGGAATTTTCAGATAAAAGGCTTGTTCAACTATTCGATAGGTATGCTACCTACAATGGCTCTAGTCCGTACAAGACGCCTGGAATCATGTCTATGATTCCTCATCTGGAACAGTATTATGGCACCTACTTTCCCGATGGAGGAATGCATACAATCACAAAAAGCTTATATCAACTGGCGAAGGACCTGGGAGTGAACTTTCATTTTAACGCCAAAGTAGAGAAAATATTGGTAAAGAATAGAAAAGCCATAGGAATAAAAACAAAAAAATCAGACATCTTTGCTAACTATATCATCTCCAATTCCGATATTGTTCCAACCTATAGAAATCTCTTATCAGACCAGAAAGCACCAGAGAAAATATTAAAACAACCAAGATCTAGCTCAGCATTGATTTTCTATTGGGGAATTACTAAAGAATTTCCTGAATTAAATCTCCATAATATTTTCTTTTCCAGAAGTTATCGGAAAGAATTTGATGCTATTTTCAATCAAAATGCTGTTTTTAACGATCCCACCATTTATGTTAATATTACCTCAAAAGAAGCAGCAGGAGATGCTCCAGTAAACTGTGAAAACTGGTTTGTCATGATTAACACACCGAGTAATACAGGACAAGACTGGGATGAAATAGTGAAACGAAGTCGAGAAAATATCCAGAAAAAGCTCTCTAGGCTGTTGGGACAAAATATCGCTGATTTTATTGTTTTTGAATCTGTTATGGATCCTAGGGGTATAGAGAATAATACAAATTCATATCAAGGAGCACTTTATGGAGCGGCTAGTAATAACAAATTTTCAGCGTTTCTAAGACATCCAAACTTTACACAAAAAATATCAAATTTATACTTCTGTGGAGGTAGTGTTCACCCAGGAGGAGGAATTCCCTTGTGCTTATTATCAGGAAAAATAGTGTCAGAGCTCATTACAAAAAAAGTGGTATGACTGTAAAGTTTAAATTAGCATTTTCCATTTTCCTTATTTGGCTTTTTAATATTTCTGGTATTTTTGGAATACTCTCCGAAGAGTCCGAATGGTTTTTGGCGATGACTCCTCTAAATCTATTTTTATATCTAGTCTTTATCACTTGGAATTTAAAGGATTTTAAACGGTGCTATATTTATGTCTTTGTAATATTATTCCTTATTGGCTTTGTCACAGAATTTCTAGGAGTAAATTACGGATATATCTTTGGTAATTATGCCTACGGTTCAAACTTAGGCTATAAAGTAGGATGTGTCCCTTTAATGATCTGTGTCAACTGGGTGATTCTTACTATCACTACTGCCGATGTGAGTTCTTATATTCATAAAAATATTTGGATTCGTTCCCTTGTAGGTGCATTTTTAATGACCTTACTTGACGTAGTCATAGAAGTCTCTGCGCCACGATTTGACTTCTGGGAATTTGAAGGTGGAAGCGTTCCCATTCAAAACTATACTGGCTGGTACGCAGTTTCCTTACTTGCCCACTATGTATATCAGAAAAACAAGGTAAATACAGACCAAAGAGTAAGTATCCAAATCCTCATTGCAGTAAGTATTTTCTTTACAGCGTTTTTATTTTTTTAAAACAATGAGAAAATTGATCCATCAAATAGCAAAAAAAACCATACCATCTAGTAGTTAAATCAATAAAATATTCCAATCATTCAATGAATCCTTTTAACTACATATTCACAGGAGGAGGAGCTTCGGCACTCATCCTAGCTTACAGGATGATTCACGATCCGTTTTTTAATGATAAGTCGATTTTAATGATTGAAAGTTCAGAGAAAAACACCAATGATAGAACTTGGTGCTTTTGGGAAAAGGGAAAGGGAGAGTGGGATGATATTCTAGAAAAATCGTGGGATAAAGTCTCTTTTAAAAGTAATGTTTACTCAGAGAATCTATCTATTGCTCCCTATAGCTATAAAATGATAAGGAGCTCAAGATTATATCGTAAAGTTTTAGATCAACTCAAAGAAAGGAAGAATATCACTATGCTCAGCGATCAAGTCATAGACATTAAACAAGACAAGTTAGGAGCAACTGTACTTACTCTAGATGGTACCTATCAAACAGAGAAAGTTGTAAACAGTATTCCTTTTGATCAAAGCTATAAATCGCAACAAAAATTTCCTCTTCTACAACAGCACTTCTTAGGATGGTTCATAGAAACAGAAGAGGCCTGTTTTAATGATTCCCAACCTACTTTAATGGACTTTACAGTAGCCCAAAAAGACCACACTCGTTTTATGTACATACTTCCAGAATCTCCATACAGAGCATTGTTGGAATACACCCTTTTTTCTAAAACACTATTGACTAATGAAGAATATGAAGCTGAAATTAGGAACTATCTAATAAAAAAAGGAATTACCAACTATACCATTACAGAAAAAGAACAAGGTGTCATTCCTATGACAGCTTATCAATTTTGGAAACACAATTCAGAACATCTCATCAACATAGGAACAGCGGGAGGCTGGTCCAAAGCAAGTACAGGGTACACCTTCATGAATATTACCAAAAAGACCAAGGATCTAACTGAATTTTTAAAAACAGAAAAATCATTCAAGAAATTTCATAAAACAAAAAAATTCTGGTTTTATGACCTACTGTTATTGGATGTTTTGTCTAAGTATAATCATTTTGGTGCTCAGATATTTGGCTTGCTGTTTAAAAGGAACTCCATTCAAAAAATCTTCAAATTTTTGGATGAAGAAACCAACTTTAGAGAAGATATTAAAATTATGATTGGCATGCCTCCATTAAAATTCATGCGTGCATTGCTAAAAAGGCTTTTTTAGACCCCTTTACAATGCATCAAAAATTAGTTCATTTTTTCAAAGAAAGTCATTTCGTACTCAGGTAAAAGCCTAGGATTTGTCATTTTAATAAGATCTTTTAAAACCAAATCTGGTCGAGTGGGAGCCAGCTCAAAGAAAATTACCCCACCGGTTTTACCGGTTTTTGTAGATGGAGTATATACATTCCCTTTTTTAAATGAAGAAAAATTCTTATAATGAGCATTTGCATCCAGCATTTGCTGCTTGGTAGAAAAATAACCGGGAGCAATCCAAAAATCAGCATTTTGTCCCCTTTCAAAAACATGTTCAAACCCTAAGTTTAAACTTCCTTTACCTTCAGTATCCTTCCATAAGTAATCCAAGTTAGCATCCTTTAAAAACTGAGCAACAAAGCTTTCCCCAGCAGGTAAATTCCATACTTCGTTGCGCATAATAGCACCTGATAAGACCGAAAACTGTTGTTTCGATTGTTTTGCAATTTCAACAGCAGTAAAATAATCTGATTCAATGGAATTAAATATTTGATTAGCTTTTTCTTCTTTGTTACAAAGAACTCCAAAAAACTTTATCCATTCCGCCCTTCCTAAAGGAGTCTCCTCCAACCAATCGCCGTTGATCACAACAGGAATACCCTGCTGCTCAATAAGATTGTACGCTTTGTTTGTTTTGGTCATAGCAAATCCAACAACAACATTTGGATTCAATTCAAGTAAAACTTCCGTATTTAAAGCAGACGAAGAAATACCTAGCTCTTTTACAAAACCCTGCTCAATCCGCATTCTGGTTTTTTCAGAAGAAATATAGTCGTTATTCTGAAACCCTATTAATCGATCTTCCACACCTAAAAGCTCCAACATGGGAACATGCGTGGTAGAAGTAACAACGATGCTTTGCACAGGTGTTTTAATTCGATTACCTATGACTCCTAAATCCGATGATGGAGTTAAAATATATTCAAAAGTTTCCTTGGCATTTGGGTATGGTACTTTGATAATTAGTCTTTTGTAATTTTTAAAATGTACAATTTCAAAACCCTTGGCATACTTCAATTCAATTTTAGATCCAACCTCTTCAACATCTTTTTCCACTGAAGTTTCCGACCTACAACCAGTACATATGATAAAGCAAAACAAAATAGAGAAGAGGAAGTTATTCTTGTAAAACATCGTCAAAACTTATCATCACAAGATTACAAAATGTTTACATTCCCTGTTTTATATTTAGATAAAATTTTCAGTATGCCTAGTTTTAAAGAGTATTTGGAGTACATCACCTAGTCTTATTTTTTATAAAAAGCACCATAAAAAACTGTTGAGGCAGAAGTTTTCAAAAGAAAATTATCATACTTTTGTGCCGATTTTAGGTTTTACTTTCATAAGTCTTGAAAAGTAAATGAAAAGGGAATTAGGTGAAAAACCTAAGCTGTTCCCGCAACTGTAAGTTGACACTGAGCCTGTGAAATGTCTGGTCTCAGTATCCGTAAGGAAATGTTATTAATTTCTTTTGCCACTGACATTTAATGTTGGGAAGGCGTAGTAACATGAAACAAGCCAGGAGACCTGCCTATTATCACGAGTAAAAACTTTCGGGATAAAAGTTGATGTACTAAGACTTATTTTTTGTACAAAAAATTTACCTGATTAATTTGTAAAAATTAAATCAATAAAAAATGAAGAAATTAACCATACTCATGGGTGTTTTCACCTTGGGATTACTTTGCAGTATCTCCGCTCAGGAGAAAGTAGAACAAGACCAGCCTGAGAAACTGGATGAAATTGTGATCGATACGCGTTTCAAAATCAAAAAAGAAAACTCTGGAAAGATTGTACACAAAATCACACCAGAGATGATTGAACAAAACAGAGGAAAAACAGTAGTAGAACTCATCAACAGAATTTCAGGAATCGAAATCAACGGAAATACAAGTGTCTTTGGGCAAAATTTAGGCTATTATGTGCGAGGCGGTCGTTCAAATGAAGTCGTTATCCTTATTGATGGATTGCAAGTTGTAAATCCACTGCAAAATAATTTTGATTTGAGATATATCAACTTAGATCAAGTAGCATCCATAGAAATAAGCAAAGGAGCTTCCAGTACACTATACGGTTCTGGAGCCGCAACTGCGGTGATAGACATTAGAATGGAGAAGCCATCTAAAAGCAGCTTTAACGGTACAGTTGGCGCATTTTTAGGAACAAACCACACCGCAAACTCTAACGATTCAGGAACTTTAGTGCAAACAACCACCAGTATTAATGGTACCCTAAACAGGTTCAGTTACCTAGCCTCTTTTTCTTCTTTTGATGCCAATGGTGTTTCCGCAGCCATTGACGAGTTAGGCAATCAGTCATTTAACGAAGACCCCTTTAAAAGAACCAATTTTGATGCCCGACTAGGATATGAGTTATCGAATCAACTCACTGTAATGGTAACACTCTCATCAAGGGAATTTAAAAACAGTTTCGATACTGATTCCTATACCGATGGAGAAAATCAATCTACAGAAAAAAATTATAGAATGAGTATTGCTCCAGAATACAAATACAACAAAGGATCAGTCCATTTAAATTACGCTTACACAAAATTTGACATCAACCGACTAAATACCGCTTTCCCCGGCACAAGTGAAGGAGAAAACTCAATATTAGATGCCTTTGTGAAGCATAATTTTGGAAAAATTAAACTTATAGCAGGAATCAACTATCAAAACAATCAAATCACAGCCTTTAGCATACCCTTTGGCGAGACTGAACTCACAGAAACCGAATTTACACAAGATCCAAAAACGAACATCACAGATCCTTACGTCAACATTGTTTATATCTCAGAAAAAGGCTTTAATCTTAATACCGGACTTCGTTTAAACAATCACAATATCTACGGAAACAACCTAGTGTATAATTTTAATCCATCATACAGATTTTCAAGTAATAACCGATATATAAGGATCTACGGATCCTATAGTACCGCCTTTGTAGCACCATCAATTCAGGATCTGTTTTCATCTTTTGGAAACCCAGAGCTAAAACCTCAAGAGAGTACAACCTATGAATTTGGAGCAGAAATCAAAAAAAATACATACATGGTGAATGCTACTTTTTTCAATAGAGATATAAAAAACACCATTATTTTCGACCCAGTAGCATTTATCTTAATCAACGGAGGTAATACTAAAGTCAATGGTATAGAAATCAATTCCTCCATAGCCATGTCTAAAAACCTGAATGTAAATGTGAACTACACCTACACTAAAAATGACGACGAAGCAATCAGAATTCCAAAATTTAAGACCAACCTTGGGGTAGCATATCACATGACAAAAAAAACAAATTTTTCAATAGACTATCAATTTGTAAGTGATAGAGATGATACCGATTTTAGAGACTTTCTCAATATAAAAAATGTAACCCTAGAATCATACGCCCTATTAGATTTTGGAGCAACACACAAACTCACAAAAAAGATCACCCTATACGCGAATATCACCAACATACTCAACGAGAATTACCAAGAGATTTTTGGATTTTCTACGAGAGGGAGAAATTTCAACTTAGGATTCAAATATCAATTGTAATTATCCAAGGAAAATATAAGAGGTGTATTTGGGCGTTCCCCTCTGGGTCGCGCTATCCGCTATATCTTTTTTGCCTTATCAGGACAAAAAAGGATGCCACTACTATCGCTAACGCACATTGGGGTTAAAATCAAAAATTTAGCCTCTTTTTAGCAAAATTAAGTTTTTATAAATCCGCTGCTTTTTTATCTTTGCCAGGAACTATTAAAAAAATTCCTCCGTAAAGTTCTCATAGTAGAATTGATCAAGCAAAAACAGATCCCCCTAATAAAAGCAGACGAATAAATACCAAACAGCCAGCATAAATTTAGCCTTATGAAATCTACAATCACCACCATAGCACTTATCCTAGTATCGCTACTAGCAACAGGACAAACAAAAGTAGGAACCGTTAATTCCGAACTCATCGTCGGTTTACTACCCGAAATGAAAAAAGTAGTTGCTGATTTAGACCAGTATGCCAAAGAATTAGACTCTACCTACCAAATTGAGGTCAAAGAATACCAAGAAAAAATTGCCGATTTTCAAAACCTAGGAGATGTTTCCGACAAATTTAAGAAAATAAAACTCGACGAAATTTCAGAGCTAGAACAAAAACTACAACAAATTCAGCAAAATGGCAATCAACTAATTCAGCTCAAAAGAAACGAATTGCTGCGCCCGCTTTACAAAAAAGTAGGAGACGCCATTACAGTCATTGCACAAACTGATGGATACACACAGGTACTTACCACTTCGGGCAACGAATTTGCCTATGCCGATGAAAAGTTTGACCTTACCCAAAAGGTCATGGACAAAATAGGCGTAAAACTTCCAGAAAGGTAAGCCTAAGAATAAAAACTTAATACATCGCATCAACCACAATTGCTGCTTTTATCATATAAGATAAGACAGTAGTTGTGAAAGTCATAAAATTTAGTAGCGGCTTCTATGTAAATTAGAGATCTCATTAGTAAGCTCCTGTTCATTCTCTCCTGATGAATCTTCAAAAAAACTCTACAGAATCGTCTTTAAGGTTCATCAATAATCTAAGGGTATTCAGTATGCAGCACAAAAATATCTTCTGGATGGTTACTATTGTCTGCTAATAGAAATTTTGGTAATGACATTGCATATAATTTATGATCGGTTTTTACATATTCAAATTTACACTTGCTGTTAAATCTTTAATCACATCACTTTAAGGTATTGACCTTTGTTTAACGATCCCTTCAGTAGAGTTTTCGTATCCTTGTATTTTATCTTAAAATATGAATAATTCTCGTCATACAAATCCATTTTTCTAAGGTATTTTAAATCACTCAATAGCGACAAAGTTTACTCTCTTTTTTCTCGGATTAACTTTGAGGTTAAATAATGAAAGCGGATAAAGAGTAAGACAGATGCTGTAGATAGCCCCGCTAATAATCCCAGCCAGATTCCAAAACTCCCTAACGAGTCACCTTTACCAAAAAAGTAGCTAATTGGAAAACCAACAGCCCAGTAGGCAATAAAAGTGATTAGGGTTGGTATCTTAACATCTTGAAGTCCTCGTAGAGCTCCTAGTACAACAACCTGAATACTGTCGCTTATTTGAAAAATTGCTGCAATGAACAGCAATTGAGTTGCGATGTTTACCACCTCTAAGTTGTCTGTAAAATTTGCGACATCATCAAAATCCACATACACTTTGGGTAGCTGATGTCTGAATGCAAAAAATAATAGGGCAAAAAACGCTGCTAGAATCATAGCCAACAAGAAAATAGACATTGCTATTCTTCTTAATTCTCGATAATTCTCTAATCCCTTTTGATTTCCTACCCTAATCATAGAAGTAACACTCAATCCTATAGCTATCATAAAGGTCATAGATGACAGGTTTAATGCAATTTGATTGGCTGCCTGTGGGTTTTTTCCAAGTAATCCACTTAACCAAATGGCAGCAGTAAATACAGCTATTTCAAAAAACATTTGCATAGCGCTTGGCGTTCCCAGGCTTAGTATTTTTTTTAACATCATCTTATCTAAAACAAAAATTTTAAAATCAGAAATAAAGGTTTTAGACTTTTTATTCCTAGACAACAGTATCCAAATACACAGCAGCATCATACATCGAGAGATCAGCGTTCCATAAGCAGCTCCAACAATACCTAATTTTGGAAATCCAAATTGACCAAAAATCAAAGCATAGTTTAAAATTACATTCACCAAATTGGCCAAAAGAGTTGCATACATTGGGTACCTGGTCATAGACAATCCATCGCTGAACTGCTTAAATGCCTGAAATATGATTAGAGGGATCAGTGAAAATGCCACCAAATCCAGATAGGGCTCTGCTAGAACGACCACCTCCTCAGGTTGACCAAATACAGGATTTCTAAGGAGAGGTTTTGCAAAATACACTCCTAGAAATAAAAAAAAACCAAGGAAAATGCAGAGAATCAATCCATTGTTAAAAACGGATGCTGTTTTTGATAGGTTATTAGAACTGTCCGATTCTGCAATTAATGGAGTCATCGCCGTAGAAAATCCAATGCCAATAGACATGGCAATAAATAGAAAACTATTGCCCAAAGAAACAGCTGCGAGTTCTGCTGTTCCTATTTGACCCACCATAATATTATCAACAAAACCCACAAAAGTATGACCGAGCATTCCCAACATCACAGGAGCAGCTAATTTCCAATTGTATCGGAATTCTTTTGTGTAAGTAGTAAGGTTCATGATTAATTGTAAATCTATGCGAAGATATTGAGAATTTTCAAGCTAAAGATGAATGAATTAACAACAAATTTTATAGATTTATCTTTATTTTTTAATCGTTAAAAACCAGAAATATGGCATCAATCACTTTAGGAGGAACACCAACACATACAATAGGAGAACTTCCATCTGTAGGATCTAAGGCACCTGATTTTAATCTGAAAGCTGTAGATTTATCTACTAAATCTTTGGCAGACTTTACCAATTCTATTCTTATTCTCAATATATTTCCTAGTGTAGATACGGGAGTATGTGCAACTTCTGTTAGAAATTTTAATAAGACTGCCGCCCAATTAGAGCATACTAAGGTGATATGCATCTCTAGGGATCTCCCTTTTGCTCAAGCGCGTTTTTGTGGTGCTGAGGGCATAGGAGATGTCATTATGTTGTCTGATTTTACCGATGGTAAATTTGGAAAGGATTATGGAGTTGAGATCATTGATGGTGCTTTTGCTCATCTACATTCTAGAGCCATTGTAGTTATTAACGACAAAGGGATTGTTACCTATACTGAACAGGTGCCAGAAGTGGGTCAAGAACCCAATTATGATGCTGCATTAGCCGCTATTTAATTTTTTTATTCCAACTGTAATGAGAGTATTTACTGTAGTATGTTACACATTAAAACCGACTTTAACAACTAGGATTTTAAACATATACTTTCACTCAGTTCTGGTCGTTGTCTGACTCATCTCTTTGTATAGATTTATCAGAATCAACCACCTAGGTGCAAGCCACGAAGTATTCAAAGGAACCTATTTTAATCATTTCGGGGCAAGCCTCGGGGAATTAACCCTTGGCTATCGTCTTGCGATTAAATTACATATCCCTGCTTAAAATGACTTTGACATTCTAAGTAAATACTTATATTTACCCATCAAATATTTGACCATTTTTATGGCGAAAAGGAGCAAAAAAACAGCAAAAAATACCAAAGCAATTCAAAAGCCCAATTCCTTTGTTGTCGCTTTAAAAAGCCGTCAAACCCAAATCATTATTGGATCTTTTTTTATCCTGTTTTCTGTTTTTTTATGCATCGCTTTTATCTCTTTTTTCTTTAACTGGCAAGAAGATCAAAGTATCTTGGGTGAACTTTCTAACAAGAGCATAACGAGCAGAAATCTACTCGGAAAAATTGGAGCTGCTTTGGGTGACTTCTTTATCTACAGGGGGTTTGGAATTAGTGCGTTTGTGATTCCCTACCTTTTGTGTGTTTTTGGTTTTTTTTCGTTGCTGAGAATCAAATTATCAAGGGTTGTCATCTCCTTCAACTGGGGACTATTTGTCATGGTATGGTTGTCTGTAGCCCTGGGTTTTTTAAGTAGTTCGCATAAAATTTTATCAGGAGTTGTTGGTTACCAAGTCAACCAATATTTACAAATATTTACAGGAAAAACAGGACTGGGAATTATTCTCTTGTTTTTCCTGCTTGTATATCTCATACTTCGTTTTAAAATTACACTTGAGTCGATTATCAAACAACTGAAAATCAAGAAAAAGGAACGTAGTTTAGCAGTTGAGCTTGATTCAACAATTCTGTTCGAAAATCGGATTATTGAGGATAAAGATGTGGAAGAGTCCAATAAAAAAACAAATTTTGAACTTTCTGTGGAAAACCTTCAACCGACGATTAAAAATCATTCTGATGTTACCAATGCTTTTAATGCAACCACTCACGAAGAAACCATTCCTGACTTAGATTCTGCTTTAAAATCTGAGATCACAGATCATGTTAAAGTCACCAAACTTGATGACGGGGTAGAAATAGATATCAAAGAGGTGGAAGAAGAACAATCTGTTACTGAGAATCTTTCCGAAAAATTAGTCAAAGATTTTGGAGAATTTGACCCCACATTAGAATTGGCAAACTTTAGATTTCCAACTCTTAATTTATTAAAGACCTACAACGAAAGTATTTCTATTGATCCAGAGGAATTGGAACAAAATAAAAATCGAATTGTAGAAACGCTAAAGAACTACAAAATAGGCATAGCCCAGATAAAGGCTACTGTTGGCCCTACAATTACACTTTACGAGATCATTCCCGATGCTGGCATTCGGATTTCTAAGATCAAAAATTTAGAGGATGACATAGCGCTCTCACTGTCAGCCCTCGGCATTCGTATTATTGCTCCCATTCCGGGCAAGGGTACAATTGGAATTGAAGTTCCCAATAAAAAGGCTACCATTGTTTCCATGCACTCTGTAATTTCCTCTAAGAGATTTCAAGAGTCGCCCATGGAATTACCTATTGCTCTAGGAAAAACGATAGCTAACGAAACATTTACAGTAGATTTAGCGAAGATGCCCCACCTTTTGATGGCTGGAGCTACAGGACAGGGGAAATCTGTAGGATTGAATGCTGTGCTTACCTCCCTACTCTATCGTAAGCATCCTGCTGAGGTAAAATTTGTGCTAGTTGATCCTAAAAAAGTTGAACTGACCCTTTTTAATAAAATTGAACGTCATTACTTAGCAAAACTACCTGACAGCGAAGATGCTATTATTACTGATACCACAAAGGTTATCAATACCCTAAACTCTCTGTGTATTGAAATGGATAATCGTTATAACCTTCTGAAAACAGCGATGGTTCGCAATATCAAAGAATACAATACCAAGTTTAAAGCTCGTAAGCTAAATCCAGAGAATGGTCATCAATTCTTACCGTATGTTGTCCTAGTAATTGATGAGTTTGCAGATTTGATTATGACTGCTGGTAAAGAAGTAGAAACACCTATCGCTCGTTTGGCACAATTAGCCCGAGCCATCGGAATCCACCTCATCGTTGCTACCCAGAGGCCTTCTGTGAATGTCATTACAGGAATTATTAAAGCAAATTTTCCTTCTAGAATTGCTTTTAGGGTAACTTCAAAAATTGATTCAAGGACCATTTTAGATGCGCCAGGAGCAAATCAGCTAATTGGTCGAGGAGATATGCTATATTCTGGAGGTAATGAAATTACTCGCCTACAATGTGCTTTTGTTGACACTCCCGAAGTAGAGAAAATCACAGATTTCATAGGGTCTCAGCGTGCCTATCCCGAAGCATACCAATTGCCAGAATACGTAGGTGAAGACAGTGGCACGCAAATTGATATTGACATTAGCGACAGAGACAAACTGTTTAGAGAAGCTGCAGAAGTTATTGTTACTGCTCAACAAGGTTCTGCCTCTTTACTGCAGAGAAAACTCAAACTGGGATACAATCGAGCGGGTAGATTAATTGATCAGATGGAAGCTACCGGAATCGTTGGCCCTTTTGAAGGAAGCAAAGCAAGACAGGTGTTAGTTCCAGATCTGATTGCACTAGAACAATTATTAGAAAATGAGAAAAATGAATAAATTTCTTGGCCTATTGGTTACTATTTTTTTTGTGCAAATGGTATATACCCAAGAGGAGAACAATGCAAAAAAATTATTAGATCAGGTGTCTGAAAAAATGGGAGCATACACAAATATGCAATTAGATTTTAGTACCACACTAATCAACAAAGATGCTGGAATTGAGGAGGGTGATGAACCTCCCATCAATGGAAAAATCGTATTAAAAGGAGAGAAGTACAATTTGCAATATCTGGGAAATACCTTTATTTTTGATGGCAACAAATTGTTCGTGATTAACCACGATGATAAAGAAATTACAATCACTGATGGTGATTTGAGTGAAGATGATGGTTTTATTTATCCCTCTAAATTATTGACCTTTTATCAAGAAGGATATAACTATCAGATGGGTCAATTAGAACTCATAGACAAAAAAAAGATTCAGTTTGTTGAATTATTCCCCATCGACAGCAACTCAGAAATAATTAAAGTGAAGCTAGGTATTGATCTTGAATTCCAGCACATGTACCAATTGGTTCAAATTGGAGAAAACGGAGCGATAACCACACTTACCATCAATAAACTAGAAAGTAATACGTCTATTTCTGATGCGCTTTTTCAGTTCGATCAAGCAAAATATAAAGAACTTGATTACCTGATTGATTGAGAGATTATTTATCGCTAATTTTTTTAGATTATTTTAAGTAAATAAGTCGATTAGTTGATTTAGCTTTGATCCCGTAAAATCCCCATAAGAAGATTGGTCAAATAAAGGTCAATGCCTTAATAAAAGGAAATAACTTAACATCAAATAGTTACCGCAAATTCAAAGGGTTGAAAATACTAGACCGCTACATACTTAAATCTTTTCTTGTTCCTTTTTTAGCAACTTTTTTTATCGTGTTATTTGTACTGGTGATGCAGGCCTTGTGGTTGGCTTTTGAGAGTATCGCAGGAAAGGGGATTAGCTTATTTTTCATTCTTAAGTTTCTCTACTATACCTCCCTGATAGTATCTGCTCAAGCATTGCCAATCGCCGTGCTGCTGTCATCTATCATGGCTCTCGGTAACTTGTCTGAAAATTATGAGTTTGCAGCAGTAAAATCTGCAAGTATCTCTTTAATGAGGTTGATAAGACCACTCATTTTTTTGACTCTAACACTAAGTGTCTTTAACTTCTTCTTTCTAAACAATATTTATCCTTATGCCATTCTGAAGCAGAAAAATTTAATGATAAACATTCGTAAAAAGAAACCCGCTATGGCATTGATTCCGGGGAGTTTTAATTCAGAAATCCCAAACTATCAAATTAAATTTGATGAAAAATATGGCGAAGAAGAAAATTTACTGAGAAAAGTACTGATTTACGACCTCTCACAAGGAAGAGGAAACACTAAAGTGATTACTGCCAAGCGAGGTGAAATTGCCTCAGAAGAAGGAAGCAAATACATGACTCTTATCCTATACGATGGGTATTATTACGAAGAGCATTTTTCAAAAGTTCGAAGTATCAAAGAAGTTAATAAAATGCCTGCCTCCAGTGCTCACTTTAAAGAATACGCTCTTAATATTGATATCTCTTCATTTTCAGACGATGACCTAGAACAAGAAAAATTTAAGGGAAGTTTTAATATGCTTAGCTTAGGACAATTAAATGATACCATCCCTATTCTAAAATCAAATTATGACGAGTTTGTGTTGTCTAAGTCCAATAGCATTTATAACAAAATTTTTGCCAAAGAGCTTTGCGATGCGAGAGACTCTATTGTGAAAAGAAAGCTAAAGCCTGAGGTTATTGATAATTTTGAAATTAATGAAAAATTAAATCTTGTTAATGCAGCTATTAACAGTGTAAAAAGTTCTATTAATAATGCCAATGCTTACAACAAATCGATGAAGATAAGGAGAAAGAAGCTCAACCTCTATGATGTGGAATATCATAATAGAATTGCCTTTGCACTCTCTTGTCTAATTTTATTTTTCATTGGTGCTCCTTTGGGCTCCATTATTAGAAAAGGAGGATTTGGATTGCCAATGATCCTAGCCATCTGCATTTATGTAATTTATTTCTTTGTGAATACTTTTGGTCGCAATTTAGCAGAGGAAAGCTCTGTAAGTGCCATTTTTGGTTCGTGGATTTCTAGTATTGTCATGATTCCTGTTGCCTTTTTCCTCACCCGAAGAGCTTCCAAAGGGATGGGGTTATTAAATATTGATGTATTTTTGCGCTCAACAAGTAATTTTTTGAAAAAAAACAAGTAATGATAGAAATCTCATGACCACGCCACAGATTCAAGAAAAAACCATACAATTAAATACCATACAAGAGGCTATACAGGACATTAAAGACGGTAAAGTAATCATTGTAGTTGATGATGAAGATCGGGAAAATGAAGGCGATTTTTTGGCTGCAGCTGAAATGGCTACTCCCGAAATGATTAATTTTATGGCCACCCACGGTAGAGGTTTAATCTGTACACCACTTACAGAAAATCGCTGCAAAGAACTTCAACTAGGAATGATGGTCAATAACAATACCGATCCTATGGAAACTGCTTTTACTGTTTCTGTTGATCTCCGAGGAAAGGGCGTAACAACTGGTATTTCTGCTTCAGATCGAGCAAAAACCATACAAGCTTTAGTTGATGATACTACCAAGCCTTTTAATTTGGCTAGACCAGGTCATATTTTTCCTTTAAAAGCAAAAGAAGGTGGGGTATTGCGAAGGACGGGACATACTGAAGCTGCCATCGATTTTGCGAAGCTAGCTGGTTTAAAACCTGCTGGTGTTATTGTAGAAATCATGAATGAGGATGGAACGATGGCACGGCTACCTGAGCTAATTGAAGTCGCTAAAAAGTTGAATATTAAAATTGTTTCTATCGAAGATTTAGTGGCCTATCGCATGGAACACGATTCTTTGATTGAGAAAAAAGAAGACTTTAGCATCCAAACAAAGTTTGGAGATTTTCGCTTAAGAGCTTATCAGCAAACTACAAATAATCAGGTACACATTGCATTAACAAAGGGGCATTGGACTAGAAAAGATGCGGTATTAACTAGGATCAATTCAACCCTTGTTAACAACGACATCTTGGGAACTTTGACGAGTAATTCAGATAAAAAGCTAGATCAGATGTTCCAATCTATTAACAAAGAAGGGAAAGGAGCCATTCTATTCATCAATCAACAACATCAGTCTCAAAATTTATTGAGTCGTCTTTCAATTTTAAAAAAACATCAGACTAACGGTGTGATGAAAGCACCTAGAATTACTATGGACCGTAAAGATTTTGGTATTGGTGCTCAGATTTTACATGATCTTCATATCAGCAAAATTAAATTGATGACCAATACACAACAGACAAGGCGTGTTGGAATGATTGGTTATGGTTTGGAGATTGTAGATTATGTGACCTATTAGTCAAAAAATTCAAGAATAGAATTACTTTCTATTTCAAAGGGTTCTTTGTTAGGGAGAAATACTCGTGCAGACAGTGGGCCTTTTAAAATCATTTCATCGCCCATGGTCTCTATCCAACTCCCCTCTCTCAAACCAAGGACTGGTGTTGTATGAAACACATGAAATTCTTTGATTCTCGTGGCTCTGGTCTCTCCCATGTGAGTAGAATGTGGATTGGGGTCGAGATAATGCGCGTTGATATTGAAAGGAAGGACGCCTAAAGTATGAAAACTTGGAGGGTAGACAATAGGCATATCATTGGTGTTCATCATGGAGACACCACAGATATTACTCCCCGCACTGGTTCCTAGATATGGTGTTCCTATATTGAGTTTTTCTTGTAAGATTTCAACCAAGTCATTTTTATACAACTGATTGACCAACTCAAAAGTATTGCCACCACCTGTAAAAACAGCTTTAGCAGTTGCAATTGCTTGTTTAGGATCGTCAAATTGATGAATACCTGTCACATGAATATGGATCTTAGCAAAAGCTTTTTGAACCTTGGTGGTGTAATCGTCATAGGAAATTCCACTTGGTCTCGCATAAGGTATAAAAAGCAGTTGTTGTGTCCCTTTAAAAAAGATAGATAAGGTGGGAAGTAGGTATTCTAAAAAGGCACCTCCATAGATGCTTGAGGTACTGGCTACGATAAGTTTTTTCATTTTGATATGACTACTTCTAAAGTTTGATATTTCAAAAATAGGGTTTACCGTTGTTTATTTTGGTCAAACTACAGATAACAATTTTATAAATGTATGATGGGATTGTTCTTGAATGAATTTTAAGAATGTTGAGAATATGTTTTTTCATCACTTAATAAAGCTAGAATCATTTCTTAAATTTCTAATATGGTTTTTTTGAAAAAGTTGTTAATCTATTGAAATGAGACTTGATACAAGTAAATAAATTAGGATAATTAACAAAGGGTAAATTATTTTTAACGCAATACTCTTCTATTAAAGGCGTAATTTTAGGATATAAGACATAGGGAATGCTAGGATACAAATGATGAGCTATATGATGATTGAATCCCCCAAAGAAATGAAGTGCTAATGTGGATTTTGTACTAAAGCAACCAGAGGTTCTGATTTGATGTTCAACCCATGAATATGGTAAAAGAGATTTGTTGTTAGCATTTAGTAATTCATGATCTTCTCCAATATGAGTGCTAATAAGTACCAATGTTGTTGTAATACTAGCCGTAAAGTGATAGATAAAAAAACCCAAGATAGATATTGATAAACTCTGCCCAAACATGATTGGAATAAATAATAAAAATGCAAGATGCCATACTTTACTTAATAGTAACAGCAAGATTTTTGACAAGGGGTGAGCGTCTATGCTCTTATTTCCAAATTTTTGTTTTTTAATATCTACAAAATCACGTAAAAAGAACCAGTTCAACGTGTACATCATGAACAAAACAGGCATATAATAGGGTTGAAGTCTATGGAATTTACGCCACTCTTGGCTGTGAGTTAAGCGGATGAGTTTAGACTGTTCGATATCTAAGTCCCACTCCTTTATGTTAGTGTAGTGATGATGCGCATTGAGATGCCTTAGTCTCCAGAAATAGGGGCTGGTACCCAAAAAGTAAAATATGTTTTGCGCAATTTTGTTGATTCTTTTTATATCAGTAAAATTATAATGAATTGATTCATGTCCAATAACCAAGATAATAGGGACACTAATTACTCCTAAAAAAGCAATGATTGAACAATAAACTATTGCATCATTTTCAAACCATGATAAAAATATTCCCGTCAAGAATGCTAAAAATAGAAATCCTCCAATTAAAAGTGCAAATACATTGATTTTTTTTTGGCTTCTATTATCATACAAATCATTGATAGATTTTTGAAGCGCCTTTAGGCTCTTTTCCTTTTTTTTTCTGAACTTTAAATTCATTCTCTTTTAATGTTTGCTTACATCTTTAAAAACGTGTGATATTTATTTATATTTTATAGAGGATTGAAATTCAAGGATGAAATGCAAAGGAGTCAGAATATTTTTAGGTATATAGAATCCTTAGGTAATCATTGTCTAAGACGAGTGCTTGTAGCCAATATTCACTACAAAAATCAATACCATCAATCTTCAACGCAATATGGTCTTCTGAAATATTTTCGATCTTTTGGAGCATTCGACACAGTCGAGGGTTAGCAGAAAATATAGTACAAAAAAACAAATGTATTATTCAGAAAATCAACAACTTAACTTAATGACATTCATCTATCGCTAGCGGGGTTTTTATTCCACCTTAAATGTGGTCTCAATTAGTTTGAAACCTTTTTTATTTTTTGAAATATCTTCGATAGCTTCTTGTTTTACAATTGAATATGAGTTTTTTCCTTTGATAAAAATATGTATGACTCCCCTAGATTTCAATCCTAATGTACTGAATTTAAAATCAGATGAAATAGATTGTATTCCATTAAAACTATTATCTCGAGCAGATTGAAATTCTAAATCATTTAACAACTTTTGATTCTTAAATTCTTCTTGTATGGTTTCAAGATAATCATGTGAGTCTGTTACTCAATTGATCCATGTGATTGTAAGTAAGCCACTTGCATTAAGTCCTGTTTTCTCAACAGACAAATAATACCCTACACCATCTAAATCCTCTTGTTCGGTTACACTCCAATTAGAAGGACATGTAAAAGAGACACCATTTTTGAAAAAATTCTCACGAGGTTTTTGATTCGCACAACCAGCTATTTCTACTAAGAAAACAACAATTATCATACTTTTCCAAAATTTCATCATTTCTACCAATGACTATGTAGCCTTCCCAAAAAAGGGAAGGCTACATAATAGCTTTAGTACTACCTCTCAAACTAAATAATAAATCATTTTGTCCATAATTATCTTTAATGTCTCACTCTGGGATGGGTGAAGTCCCTCGCCTTTAAGGCGAAGACTTTTAGTATTTTTGCTGTTATGGAATAGTACAGGAGTAGTTCTCATACGAGATATGATCTTAAGATTCACATAGTATGGATAACAAAAT
>CAXRAW010000053.1:0-12284 GCA_964228785.1 Flavobacteriaceae bacterium | reverse complement strand
GAAGGTCATTGGTACGCTTTGACGAAAAGAGCGAGAGTGATTGCCTATTCAAAGGACAGAATTAAACCAGAAGATTTGAGTTCTTATGAAGATCTCGCAGATAAAAAATGGAATAAAAGAATTCTGATTCGGTCATCTAACAATATTTACAATCAGTCTTTAATGGCGTCTATTATAGTAAATGATGGTGAAGAAGCAGCCAAAAATTGGGCAAAAAGTATTGTTGAGAATATGGCTAGAGGTCCTAAAGGGAACGATAGAGATCAAGTAAAAGCGGTAGTCGGTGGAGAAGGTGATATCGCTATTGTAAACACCTATTATATCGGTAAATTATTAAACTCTAAAGACCCAGAAGAAGTAAAAGCAGGTCAAGGAGTTGGGATTTTCTTTCCAAATCAGGAGAATAGAGGAACACATATCAATATAAGCGGTGCAGGGATCGCAAAATATGCTCCTAACAAAGAGAATGCTATAAAGTTTATTGAATATTTGGCAGACGAAAAAGCACAGTCTGTATTCGCGAAGACTAATTATGAATATCCAGTAAATCCTGCTGTAGAACCTTCAGAATTGCTTCAATCCTGGGGGGAATTTAAAGAAGATGCCTTACCTTTAACATCATTAGGAATAAACAACAAGAAAGCTGTAGTTATCTTTGATGAAGTAGGCTGGAAATAATATTGAAGTTTCAAATATTCACATATTTCAAGAAATATATCAACAGATGGTCAGTGTTCACATTGACCATTGTTGCTTTAGTCGCAGTACCGCTTCTAACCATTCTGTTACAACTGTTATATGGACCTGGAGATACAGCAACTCATATTTTTACAAACTTACTGCCAGATTACATTCTAAATTCTTTGTACCTCTTGGTTGGTTGTATCCTAATGACCTCGTTAATAGGAATATCTTCCGCATGGTATGTAAGCAGATATAAACTTCGCTATTCTAAAATATTTGAATGGCTTTTAATCCTTCCCTTGGCTCTGCCTTCTTACATTACTGCTTATGCCTACGCGGGTATTTTTGACTATGGAGGCTCTTTAGCTAAAATTTTTGACCTCTTCGGGACGAACAGCCAAAGGATAGATATAATGAACTTGCCTGGCCTAGTATTTGTTTTAAGCATTTCTCTGTTTCCATACGTTTATGTAGTTGCTAGAAGCTTTTTCTTATATCAATCTAGAACCTTACTGGAAGCTTCTAAACTTTTGGGAGTGAAGGAGTCAAAAACCTTTTTTAAAATCATTTTACCCTTGGCAAGACCAGCCATTGTTGGAGGTCTCATTCTGGTAGCAATGGAAGTACTCAACGACTATGGAGCTGCTAAATATTACGGTATAAGTACCTTTACTACCGGTATCTTTAGAACATGGTTTTCTTTGCAAGACCCAAAATCCGCAATTTACCTCTGTGCCCTGTTATTGCTTGTTATTTTTGCATTAATTGGTATAGAGAAAAGACAACGGAGAAATACCAATTATGAACTTTCTTCCAAAGACAATTTTATACTTTTAAAAAAGAAACCTTCCAAGAAATTACACATTCTCCTATTTTTTACCCTAGGAACACTCATTTTGCTTGGGTTTATTTTACCGGTTACTCAACTTGTTTACTGGAGTATTCTCACCTTCAAAAGTGTAGCTACTGTAGAATTTGCTAGTATCGCTTTACAAAGTTTTGGCATTGCCTTTGTGGGTTCTTTATTGACGGTAATAGTTGCTTTGGTAATCATATATCCTCCCAAATGGAATCCTGTTATTTGGCTTCGGAAAAGTGCTCAAATTGCCACTATTGGATATGCAATTCCAGGAGCAGTTTTGGCAATTGGTGTAATGATTCCGATGATCGCACTAGATCAATGGATGATCAACTTCCTTAAAAATAATTTCGATATGGTTACAGGTTTTATAATTAATGGAACCATTATAGCACTGGTTTACGCTTATATCATTAGGTTTTTAGCGGTGGCATTCAACCCCTTGAACTCAAACCAACTAAAAATTGGTAAAGCACTTTCAGAGTCTTCCAGAATTCTAGGAAAAGGAAGATTGGCAACCTTCTTAAAAATTGACCTACCACTATTGAGACCAGCCATAATTGGGGCCTTTATTTTGGTTTTTATTGATATCATGAAAGAGTTGCCTCTTACCCTAATTTTAAAACCTTACGATGTTCAAACGTTGGCTGTAAAAGCATACGAATACGCCAGTGACGAATTAATTTTGGAGGCTTCTCTACCAGCGTTATGCATTGTTGTGACAGGAATATTACCGGTTGTTTTATTAAATAGATTTATTTTAGACAATAGAAAACAAGTTGAAGATTGAAAAGAATTATACTTAATATACAGAATTTAAACCAATCGTACGAAAAGCAACAGCGAGTTATTAAGGCGTTGAGTTTACTTATATACGAGGGCTCAATAGTATCTTTAGTCGGAGAAAGTGGCAGTGGTAAAACAACATTAGCTCGACTCATAGCAGGACTTGAAGTGCCAGACTCGGGAACGATTGAATTGAATGGGGAGATGGTTCTTGGTGATGATCATTTTACGCCTCCTGAAGAGAGAGGGGTAGGTATGGTTTTTCAAAGTTATGCATTATTTCCACACCTTAGTGTAGAGAAAAATATTGCTTATGGGATATCTAAAAAAGAAAATATAAAAGCAACTGTAGACGAAACTCTGGAACTTGTTGGGCTTCTTGAGTACCGCAACAGATATCCTCACCAGCTTTCAGGAGGTCAACAGCAAAGAGTTGCCTTGGCCAGAACTATCGCAGCGAAACCTAAGATTTTAATCCTTGATGAACCTTTTAGCAATTTAGACACCTCTCTTAAGTTGCAATTGAGGAATGAACTCTTTGACATTTTAAAAAATGTACAATGTACGGTTGTTTTTATCACTCATGATACCAACGATGCCATGGCAATATCTGATACTATTGCCGTTTTAAAAAATGGGAGGTTGCAGCAAATAGGAACACCTAAGAAAGTGTACGAACAACCTTCTAATGAATATGTTGCTTCGATGTTTGGTGCAATCGTTCGCTTAAGCTATGAAGATTTAAAATACTTTGGATTTGAGGCAAAAGAAAATAGGAAGTATGCGATAAGAATGGATGAGCTACAAACAATGCCCCATTGCTTCTATCATACTAAGGTGCAAATTGTAAAATCTAGCTTTTTAGGCACTCACTATCTAAATATTGGAATTTTACCGAACAAAACTAAAATCAATTTTATAACATCAGATGCTGCTAGTGGAGAGTTTACTTTGGGGTTTAAGCCTGATTCAATTCTTGAATTTGAACACAACCAGAAGTAAAAGAGAAGTCTATTTTTCTACCATACTTTTGCAAATTATGAGTTGGTCAACTTTTTGGATTTTGGTGGCTTGCTAGTTAAGAATACCCCTAAAAAAATCAAAAGACAACTTGCAATTTTAATCCAGCTTATGTCCTCTTTATATTGGTCCTGACCCAACCAATAGGTATAAATACTTACCATGATAAAACCAATTACGGGCTGTAAATAAATATAACTGCCATTTACCGATGGCGACACATTGTTCAGTGCATAAATATTAAATAAGTATGCCAAAAAGGTGGTTCCTATAATCACAAAAGCAACCGTTGCATAAGTATGCAATGTAAAGGCTTCAAAATTGATATTGATGGCATCTTTCACTCCGAAGGGAAACATAAAGATAAAACCAAACAAAAACACCCAGCTTACTACGGTTATGGTATTGTATTTAGACATTAAAGATTTTACCAAAACTAAATATAATCCGTAAGAGCAGGCATTCATAAAGATCAAAAAATTTCCTATAAGCGAACTGGTTCCGCCATCGGTATTTCCGGTAGAGATGAGTAATATAGCTCCAATTGCCCCTATGGTTACCCCAGCAATTTTATAGGAAGTGATTTTTTCCTTTAAAAGAAAAAAACTGAAGACCAAAACCAAAATTGGAACGGCAGTTGTGATAATAGATGCATCGATTGGAGAAGTAAGACTTAATCCATGAAAGAAAAGCATTTGATTGGCAGCAACTCCCAACATTCCACAAATTAACAATCTTGCTAGGTCTTTTTTCTTTACAGACTCTTTGATGAAAAATTTTAAGGCCCAAAATAACAGTCCCGCTCCAAGAATTCGCAAAAAAACAAAGGCAGATGCACCAATTTTGTGGGGCATAACGCCTTTGGCAATGATATGATTGATACCGTAAATAAAATTGGCGCCCAAAAGAGCCAAATGCGCCTTTAAAATTTTAGAATTCACTAGAATTATTTTGCTACTGCAAAGAACAGCATTTTTTTAGTAAAATTAATCAAACACCAAGCTGAATTTGATAGAAACCCTCGGTGAAATACTTCAATAATTATTTGAGAAACTGTAACTTTGCAGACTTTAAAAATTAAAAGTGATGCAATACAAACATCAAGAAATAGAAAAGAAATGGCAAAAGTATTGGGCCAACAACCAAACATTCAAAGCTAGTGAAGATGACGATAAGCCTAAGTATTATGTGCTAGACATGTTTCCTTACCCCTCTGGAGCTGGACTCCATGTAGGGCATCCGCTGGGATATATTGCATCAGATATCTACGCACGCTATAAAAGGCATAAAGGGTTTCAAGTTTTACACCCGCAAGGATATGATTCTTTTGGATTGCCAGCCGAACAATATGCTATTCAAACAGGTCAGCATCCAGCAAAAACAACAAAAGAAAATATAGCAACCTATCGCCGTCAATTAGACCAGATTGGTTTTTCGTTTGACTGGTCTAGAGAGGTGCGTACTTCCAATCCCGAATATTACAAATGGACACAGTGGATTTTTATTCAACTATTCAACTCTTGGTACAATAAAGATACTAACAAAGCAGAAGCTATTTTTTCGCTGATAACCAAATTTGAAGCATCTGGAAATTGTGAGGTAAATGCCGCCTGTAATGATGGTGTGGGAAGTTTTACTGTAGAAGATTGGAATAGTTTTTCTGACGACAAGAAACAGGAGATTCTTTTACAATACCGATTGACATTCCTCTCGGAAACGGAAGTGAACTGGTGTCCAGCTTTGGGAACAGTTTTAGCAAATGACGAGATTGTGAACGGTGTATCAGAACGCGGAGGTCATCCTGTGATTCGCAAAAAGATGACCCAGTGGTCTATGCGAATCTCTGCATATGCACAGCGCCTACTAGACGGGTTACATACCATAGATTGGCCACAGCCGCTAAAAGATGCACAAACCAATTGGATCGGTCGCTCTCAAGGCGCAATGGTATCTTTTAAGGTGGATGGCTATGATGATAATATTGAGGTCTTTACCACAAGGCCTGACACTATTTTTGGCGTAAGTTTTATGACTCTAGCACCAGAACATGAATTGGTAGCAAAGATTACCACAACAGAACAAAAAGCAGCGGTAGAAGCCTATGTAGATGCCACGGCAAAGCGTTCTGAACGCGATAGAATGGCAGATGTTAAAACCATTTCTGGAGCTTTTACAGGAGCCTACGCCATTCATCCTTTCTCTGGAAAAAAAGTGCAAATTTGGATCGGAGACTATGTACTGGCAAGTTACGGAACTGGAGCTGTGATGGCAGTTCCCTGTGGAGATCAGCGCGATTACGATTTTGCCAAGCATTTTGGTATTGAAATTCCCAATATTTTTGAGGGAGTTGATATTTTTGAAGAAGCCTATACCAACAAAGAAAAAACTGTCATTGCCAACTCAGATTTTTTGAATGGTTTGAGCTATAAGAAAGCTATGAAAACCGTTATTAATGAACTAGAACAACAAGGTATTGGTTACGGAAAAATCAATTACAGACTGCGTGACGCAGTATTTAGTCGCCAGCGCTATTGGGGCGAACCTTTTCCTGTGTATTATGTAGATGGAATGCCACAAATGATTCCAGAGGAACACCTACCCATTGTCTTGCCTCAGGTTGAAAAGTATTTGCCTACCGAAGACGGAAGACCACCACTAGGAAATGCAGAAGTCTGGGCATGGGACACGAGAATTAATAAAGTTGTTGAAAACACCAAGATCGACCATAAAATAGTCTTTCCTTTAGAGCTAAACACTATGCCTGGATGGGCTGGAAGTTCTCAGTATTTCAACCGATACATGGATCCAAGAAATACCAAAGAAATCTTCTCCAAAGAAGCCATAGAGTATTGGCAACAAGTAGATCTCTACATAGGAGGTTCTGAACATGCCACAGGTCATTTGTTGTATGCCCGTTTTTGGCAAAAATTTATGTTTGATAGAGGTCTGGTTCCTGTAGATGAGTTTGCAAAAAAATTGATCAATCAAGGGATGATTACAGGAGAAAGTGCTTTTGTACAAATGGTAGCTTGGAGTTTAATGACAAATAAAGATGTTAACCAAGATGAATTGCCTGATGTATTTGTCTCAAAAGAATACTATGATGGAGTAATGATTGGAAATGAAGATATCACCAACTCATTAAGAACAAAATTACAGGAGATCATTAATAAATCAAAATTAGGTCAGTTAAGCGTTACTAATTTTCGAAATCCAGAATATTTCCCCGACTTTATTGTTAAAAGAGCGGATATAAAAGACGTAAATAAAAATAATGAATTAGATATTGATAAATTTAAAAAGAGATTCGTTCACTTCAGATCTCCGATATTCATAAAATTTAATGGAGTTTTCAAAGTCTCTCTTGAAGTAGAAAAAATGTCCAAATCCAAATACAATGTCGTTAACCCAGACGATATTTGTGAGGAATACGGAGCAGATGCACTGCGTTTGTTTGAAATGTTTCTAGGACCATTAGAACAATCAAAGCCTTGGAAAACTTCGGGTATTTCTGGTGTATATTCATTCTTAAAGAAACTTTGGAAATTATATCACAACGGAGATATCTTTAAGGTTGTAGATGTAGTACCTACCAAAGATGAGCTAAAAACATTGCACAGGACCATCAAAAAAGTAGAAGAAGATATAGAAAACTTCTCTTTCAACACTTCAGTTTCTACCTTTATGATTGCAGTAAACGAACTAACCGCACAAAAGTGCTGTAAAAGGGAAATTTTAGAACCGTTATTGGTGTTGATCTCACCATACGCACCCCATATTGCAGAGGAATTATGGGAGAAACTGGGAAATACAAACTCCATCTCTACGGCAGCCTTCCCCGTTTTTGAAGAAAAATTTTTAGTGGAAACCTCAAAAAAATATCCCATCTCCTTCAATGGAAAAACGAGATTCATGTTGGAACTACCCTCAGATATGAGTCAAGAAGCAATAGAAAAAACGGTAATGGCACATGAAAAGACTCAAGCACAGCTCCAAGGGAGAATCCCAAAAAAGGTGATTGTAGTTCCTGGTCGTATTGTTAATATTGTTGGTTAATATTTCACTCGTTTAAATTTACACGAACTATCTGGTATTTAATTATTTCCTTTTATGAGGTATTGACCTTTGTTTAACCAATCCCTCTAGGAGGGTTTCATGATAAAATCTTGTAAATTGGCATGAAATTAAAAAGGCATTGCTTACTTTGTAATGGCTTAATATAAATACTATAATGATGGGGATAAAAAGGCAAATGTACACACGTAAGACACATCGTTACTTAGGATTATTTATTGGAGTTCAGTTTCTATTGTGGACCATAGGTGGACTTTATTTCAGCTGGAATGATATGGATGATGTTCACGGAGAAACGCTACTCGATAAGACAGAACACACATTTCAATTTTCATATAACGACCCCGTGAGAAAATTACTGACAGCCCTTCAAGAAATTGACTCAATGCCAATTGAGACTGTGGAAGGAATTGTGGTTAATCAAGATAGCTTACTCAGAGTTTCAAGAAAAGACGATATTAAATTCATCAACCTCTCCAAAAATAGTATCCAAGGAAGTCTAAGCAAAGCAGCAGCAGTGTCCTTTGTACAAAGTAGATTGTACGAGAAGATGGACACTTCTCATGTGGAATACTTCACTAAAAAAGACATTACCAAAGGGCACGAATATCGGGGAAACCCACTTCCAGTATATGCGATTACAATGAACCATCCAACTAATATAACAGTATATGTTCACCCTGAGATGGCTAAAATAACGAAGGTGAGAAATGATAATTGGCGCCGATTTGATTTCCTCTGGATGATGCACGTCATGGATTTTGAAACCAGAGATTCCATTACCAACTGGACACTACGTATCTTTTCTGTATTAGGATTGTTAACTATCTTATCGGGACTTTATCTTTTTTTTATCAGTTCGCCTACGATCAGAAAATTCAAGAAGAGATTTAAATCATAAAAAATAAGAACAAAAAATTGATCCGTTTTAAGAATATATCGCTCCGTATTCGAATCTTTCTATCAATGATTTTACTCATTGTAATGGCGTCTATTCTCATTATCACCCTAACGATTTACCAGTATGACGAGCAAACCAAAGAATACAATGAGAAGCGATTTGAACGCAAGGAGCAGAATGTAAAAAAAAGAATTGGAATTGATCTATTAAACACTTCTTATCCTGTTTATACAGATAAGCTTTCTACTATTTTTCAAACACTGATCTATCAGATTTCAGACATTCACAAGTTAGAAATCACCATGTATGATCTAGAAGGGAACTTGTTAAAAACATCAATTCCTTATTCCTTTAAAAGCTACAAACCTTCAAACCTAAATTCAGAGCGTCTAGAAGCATTAAGATTACACCCAGAAAACAGGATTTTTAAGGTAAAAGAAGAGAAAGATGCAAGTTATGAGACTTCATATACGTACTTGGAAAACGCATCAGGAGAAAGGATTGCCATTATTAAGCTAGAGTTTCGTCAAGACAATTCAGAACAAGAGGCAGAATTACGAGAGTTTTTGTCTAGGTTGGCACTGGTATACTCTTTTATGTTTTTAATTGCTATTATTTTAGCCTATTTTTTGTCGAGTTACATCACACGGTCTATCATAGCCATCACCAGTAAGATGCACCAGACAAGACTTTATAAAAGGAATGAGAAAATTATCTTAAAAAGAGTTGGCACTGAGTTAAGTATCCTAGTAGATGCATATAATAATATGATTGATCAACTAGAAGAAAGTGCTGTAAAACTCGCACAAAGCGAGCGAGAGCAAGCCTGGCGAGAAATGGCAAAGCAAGTAGCACACGAGATCAAAAATCCACTCACTCCGATGAGGTTATCAGTACAAAGTTTTGAGCGAAAGTTTGATGCAAGCGATCCAAAGATTGGCGAAAAAGTTAAAGAATACAGCAATACCTTAATTCAGCAAATTGATGTGATGAGTTCCATTGCCTCAGCATTCTCAGATTTTGCCAAAATGCCAAAGCAGAAAAAAGAGAAAATAGAAGTTATAGGCGTAGTAAAAATGGCCTTAGATATTTTTAATGAGCATGATATCAAATATCAACCCTCTACCGATGAACTCTTCGGAAATTTAGACAAAACTCAGCTGATTCGCATCGTTACCAACCTCATTAAAAATGCCATACAAGCCATTACAAAAAAAGAAAACCCCAAAATTGAAGTAAGGGTTTTTCAGGAGGATGGTACCATTGTTATAGAAGTAGAGGATAATGGAAAAGGAATTGAAGATCACGTAAAACATTTGATTTTTGAACCAAAATTCACAACCAAGTCCAGTGGAATGGGGCTGGGGTTGCCTATCATTAAAAATATTATTGAAGCCTATCAAGGGACTATAAGTTTTACATCAACACAAGGAATTGGCACGACCTTTAAAGTCATCCTGCCCAAAACATCGTGAAAAGTCAATAAAGTCAACATAAATAAACCCACATGAATTTTAAAAATATTCTAGTTAATCAAGAGAACGGTATTGCCATCGTGACCATTAATCGACCAACAAAACTAAATGCACTCAACAAGTTAATAATAGAAGAGTTACACGATGCTTTAGTACAGATTGAGATGCAGGAAACAGTTAAAGTAGTCATTCTTACAGGAAGTGGAGAAAAAGCATTTGTTGCAGGAGCAGACATCTCTGAATTTGCACATTTCTCTGTTAACGATGGCGGGAGACTTGCTGCTAAAGGACAAGAAATGGTATTTGATTTTATAGAAAATTTCTCAAAACCTGTCATTGCTGCAGTGAATGGTTTTGCTTTAGGAGGCGGTTTAGAATTAGCAATGGCGTGTCACTTTAGAATGGCATCAGACAATGCAAAGATGGGATTGCCAGAAGTATCCCTCGGTGTGATTCCTGGGTATGGAGGAACACAACGCTTACCTCAATTGGTTGGGAAGGGGAAGGCCATGGAGCTAATCATGACTGCGAGAATGATTTCTGCAGATGAAGCCCTCAACTGCGGATTGGTCAACCATGTAACCACTCCTGAAGACCTTCTCCCTTTAACGCAAAAAATAGCACGTAAGATTATGAGAAATTCTCTAGTAGCTATTCGCGGTGCCATCAAAGCAGTAAATGCACACTATACAGACGGTGTGAATGGTTACGAAACAGAAGTTGAGACATTTGGAAACTGCTTTGGAACTGAAGATTTTAAAGAAGGAACAGCTGCCTTTTTGGAAAAGAGAAAAGCTGATTTCCCTGGTAGATGAAAACATAGTTGTTGAATCAAAAGACAATAGAGATTTTATTCCCTGAAGTGAGTTACTATCGCATTTTTAGCTAAAAAAAAATTCTCGAAAGTCCTGCATCTAAGAAATTCTTTATCCCGTAACAAATCTCCTATCTTGCACACATATAGACACCCAAATCACTCATATGAACCTATTTAAAAAATTACGAGGCGAATTTATTGATATCATCGAATGGTTAGATCCATCCAATAATACCTTAGTTTATCGCTTCGAACGGTATCAAAACGAAATTAAAAATGGAGCTCAGCTCACCGTTCGTGAAGGTCAGGTGGCTGTCTTTGTTAATGAAGGTCAGATTGCAGATGTCTTTACACCAGGGATGTATGCATTAACCACTCAGAACTTACCCATTCTCTCCACACTCAAAGGATGGAAATATGGCTTTGACAGTCCCTTTAAAGCCGAAGTATATTTTGTGAGCACCCGAAACATCACCGATCAAAAATGGGGTACTCGAAATCCAATTATCCTTAACGATCTTCGTTTTGGGATGCTAGAAATCAGAGCCTTTGGAACTTATGTGATTCGGGTACAAGACGCTACCGTATTTCTCAAAGAAATTGTAGGGACCGATGGTCATTTTACAACTGAGGAAATTTCGGAGCAGCTAAGGAGTATAATTGTAACTCAGTTCACCGATGCCACAGGCGAAGCAAAACTGCCTATTGAAAACTATGCTTCCAATGTGAATGAAATCTCTAAATACGTTCAAGAGGTAATTGATGCTGAGTTTGCGAAATTTGGTCTAGAAGTTCCCCAGTTTTTAATTGAAAATGTTTCTATGCCACCCGAGGTGAAAGAGGAGATTTTTGAACTAAGCAGACTTAATGCCATTGACCTCGATAAATTGGCGAAACTCAAAGCTGCCAAAGCCATGGAAAAAGCTGCTGAAAACGATAGTGGAACAGCAGGAGCTGGTATGGGGATGGGGATGGGTTTTGCCATGGCAAATCAAATGGGACAGACATTTTCTGGTAAGCCAACCAATGAAACAACACCCCCTCCAATTCCCAATGCTGTGCATTCTTATTTTGTAGCAATAGGCGGACAGCAGAAAGGACCATTTGCTACCCACATTCTAAAGGAAATGGTACTACGAAATGAATTGACACGAGAAATACTGGTATGGCGAAAAGGGATGGAAAACTGGGCTTCTGCGGGACAATTAAATGAATTATCATCATTATTTGAAAGTGTCCCACCTCCAATTCCTGAGTAAATGATGGATGAGACTCTGGAAAAAGAATGGGAAGTTGGCACTTTTGCCTGTACTAGTTGCGGTGGAGATCTAAAGTACCGACCGGGGACCATATCTTTAACTTGTGAACACTGCGGAGCAGAGAATGAAATTCCTCAAATTGACACCGATTTTGAAGAATTAACCCGAAAAATTCATTACCTACTGATAAAAAAAGGGTGTAAAGGGTTATCTTTATTGATGTAAAGAGATAAACATAACGCTAAAAACTACACCCAAAAATGAGTGCTAAATCTACAATATTTTATCGAGGAGACACAGCAGTTTCAGTTGATTTTTCTGCCGAAGAAATTAGTTCAGACGGAGCCATAGTTTTATTAGAGAAAGTAGAAAGACAGCATAGACTACTGCGTTACTTTAGTAACTATAT